>LKNA01000154.1 GCA_001564065.1 Chitinophagaceae bacterium T5-Br10_B2g13 | reverse complement strand
GAATTTGATATCTGTTGGAATTTTAAGCAAGATAGCTGATTGATAGTCGAATCTACATATTTAGATGAATTTTGTTCCGGTGAAACGAAGCAAATACTGAAAACTGATTCTATGAACGATTTTACCCTAAGATTCGATTCACTAAACAAAAATTATTATGCTTATTCATCAGACAGACACACCAGATCAGGCTATTTTAAAAGTTAAAAACCACCTTAAAATGTCTGCAACCGGCAAAAAACATAAAATACGTTTCTTTTCAATTTCATCTATTGACCTCGAAACCAATACGGTAAGTTCGAGAATGGTAGTTCTCCGGAAATTTTACCCTGACTGGACTGTGAGATTTTATACAGATCACAGAACCAATAAGGTGTCAGATATCAAACAAAACCCAATCATTGCGCTGTTGTTTTGGTCACCGGATGAGAATTTGCAGATCAGGATGAAGGCTAAGGCAGTTATTCACCATCAAAATGAAGTCTGTAAAAAGGAGTGGGAAAATGTTACCGGTAAATCCCAAAATCAATATTCTGCTGAGCCGAGACCCGGCACAATACTTTCCTCCCTTGATAAGCTAACTTACCGCTCTGATAAGGTTGGCAGCAAATATTTTACAGTTGTTGACTGCAAACCATTTGATTTGCAAGTGCTGCAACTGCAGGATACCGAAAATCTTGCACTGAAATTCCATCGGGAAAATGAAAATTCTGAGTGGAAAGGCGGATGGATTGTGCCATAAATAAGCAACCGATATCTGATTTCCTGTTATGATTAGTATTTTTTAAGATTTTGAAAATGCTTATCTGTAATCTTTTGTATTATTACATCGTTACATGAATTTTTTAACCTACTGGATGTGCAATTTTGATCCTCACCGCAGACACACTTTTATATCTGGTTTTATTTGCGCTGGCAAATGCATCTGACCGCGCAGATCTTTATAAAGCCATCCAGGATGGAGATCAGGATGCATTTAAAGACTTTTTCGACAACCATTACGATAATATTTTTTTATACCTGCTGAACCGGGGAATGAATCAGCAGGAAGCTGAAGACCTTACCCAAAAAGCATTTATTTACATCTGGGAGAACAGGAATAACATAAAACCTGACCTGTCTCTAAAATCATACCTGTACAGAATAGCATATACCCGTATGTTAAATCACTTTGAGCAAAAAAAAGAGACCGAAGTATTGCCTGAACAGCTTCCGCTGGAGCATGCCAACCCTGAAGAAAATGTGGAATATGAGGAATTGCAAAGTGCGCTAAAAAAAGCCATAAAGAAAATGCCCGAACGCAGAAGAGCGGTTTTCGAACACTGTTTTATCCAGGAATTATCCTACCGGGAAACAGCAGAGATACTTTCAATTAGCAGAAAAACCGTTGAAAACCATATGGCACATGCATATAAAGATGTTCGGGAATCGTTAAAAACTTTTAAAAAAATATGAAAAAAAGCTTGGGGGTGGGTTCCTGCCTGTGCTGTATTAAGGGTAAGTAACCAATCAAATAAAAAGACTTATGAAAACATTGATCACTATTCAGAAATTTTGGCTATTACCCCTGTTTGTTGTCTCTGCTCTACTTTTCAGCAGCTGCTCAATTAACGATTCTGAAACATCTACAACTGAAGATTTAACAGAAGAAGAACTCCAGATTGCCGGGCAAATAATTGCTGAGTCCCTCTCAGATCAGAGAGACGGAATCTTTGCAAGTTTAAATGATGCGTTTACACTCCCATCAAGCAACAATTTTGCGCAAAAACAGAACTCAGCAGAAACATATTCATCTGCACTGTTTAACAACGCAAATGCGGGTGGAGATACATCTACCGAAAGCAACTACAGTTATTCGTACGACCCTTCCTCCGGAGTTCACCTGGTCTCTTTCAGCAGGAGTGTTAATAATCCAAATATGTCGAAAGAATCAACAGCAGAACTGGAGTATATTTACTATTCTGCCGATGATTCATTTATAGCATCTCCTCGAATTGAAAATGACCGGATAAACACCATAGACTATGCCGGACAGCGCTCAGGCTCAATTATAACTCCCCAAAAAAGCTCTTCCTACCAGCGTAGTGATCAGTTTTTTATTGACGGATTAACCGGTGGAGCAGAAATTCTGACTATCGAAGGCTTACACGAAGGCAGCGGTGAATTTGAAATTAAACGGGAAAATGGCAACGTAATTGAGCGCAATTACGAACTTACCGTAGAATTTATAAATGTAGAGATCAACAATGAAACTATAGAGTCGAACGGGAATCTTCAAAAAGGAGTAACCGGCGCTCTTGCGTACGAAATGTTTATTACAAGATCTGTAAACGGAAATGAATCCCTGAAAACCGTAAACGGAACGATCGAATTTAATGGTGATGGTACAGCCCTACTGCGATTCAGAAACATTCTCGAAGATTTTAAAATTAACCTTGAACAAGGAGATATACTTGATGATGACCGTTTTGAGGGTTTTGTGCGATCCGTTAATACAGATGATAACACCTTTACTCTTTTTGGCGGACAAACTCTGCTGCTCACTGAAAACAGTGAAATAAATTCAAACGGTGATCTGCTTACACTCGAAGAGGTGGAAAGAACACTTGGAAATGATATCAGGGTTGAAACCCGTGGTTCATTTGGCACCGATGAGGCCGGAACAGATATCGTTGGCAACGTAACATTCGCTTACGAAAGAGAAGATGTTGAATTTGAAGACGACATCCGTGAAGTAGATCTTGAAAACAATTCGTTTACCCTGAAAAACGGTACGGTTTTATTCATGACCGATTCTACTGAAATTGATGACGACGGCGATTTGTTCTCTCTTGAAGAAGTATCTGTTGCCCTTCAGAATGGAAATAACATCGAAGCAGAGGGAGAATTTATACCCGGTTTTGACGGCACAAACAGTGTTATAGAAGTTGAGTTTGAATATGAAGACCAAGAGTTCGAAGATTATGTGGAATCTGCCGATGCATCCACCCAATCATTCGTACTTAGAAACGGAACAGAAATCTTCACAAATGAAAACACCAAGTTCGATGATGATGACCTTAAATCTATCGAAGAATTGGTTGAGGCCCTCAAGCGCGGATACCTTGTAGAAGCCGAAGGCGATTTTTACTACGACAGTGAAGACAGAATGATTGCCATAGAGGTGGAGCTTGAAATTGAAGATAAAGATGACGACATCGATGACAGAGAGTTCGAAGAGATCATCACAGATGTAAATCTGTCTAATAATTCATTCACACTCAGAAATGGCATGACATTGTACATGACCGGTACCTCCAGAATTGACAGTGATAGCGATCTTCTCAGTCTCGAAGAGGTTTCTGAAGCTCTTGATAACGGAAACAACATAGAAGCTGATGGTGACTACAGAGTTGATTCCAAAAATGATAACATTGTCATCGAAGTTGAGTTTGAATTTGAAGATCAGGATTTCGAAGATTATGTGGAGTCTGCCAATGCATCTACACAGTCATTCATGCTCAGAAACGGAACTGAAATCTTTACCAACGAAAACACCAAGTTCGATGATGATTTAAAATCTATCGAAGAGCTGGTTACTGCACTTGAAGAAGGATTTACTGTTGAAGCAGATGGCGAATTTTATTTTGACAGTGATGGCAGAATGGTAGCAACCGAAGTTGATTTAGAGATTGATGACGACTTTGACGAGCGGGATTTTGAAGGATACGTCCAGTCCGTGGATCTGGACAACCAGTCCTTCACACTGACCAACAACCTGGTTCTACATGTAAACAGCCAAACCAAATTCGAGGATGACCTAAAGTCTCTTGAAGAACTTGACCGGGCAATCAGTGATGGTTTGACCGTAGAAGCCGATGGTGAATACTACATCGATAATGGAAGAAACATTGTTATCGAAGTGGACCTGGAAATCGAAGATGATTTTGAGGAAAGGGATTTTGAAGGATACGTTCAGTCCGTAAATCTTACTGAACAGTCCTTCACCCTGACCAATGGACTTGTTCTCCACGTAAACAGCCAAACCAAGTTTGAGGATGACTTGAAGTCTCTTGAAGAACTTGACCGGGCAATCAGAGATGGTTTGACCGTAGAAGCCGATGGTGAATACTACATCGACAATGGAAGAAACATCGTTATCGAAGTAGACTTGGAAATCGAAGATGATTTCGAAGAAAGGGATTTTGAAGGATACGTTCAATCCGTAAATCTTACTGAACAATCCTTCACCTTGACCGATGGACTTGTTCTCCACGTGAACAGCCGTACCGAGTTTGATGACGACCTGAAGTCTCTCGAAGAGCTCAACCGGGCAATCAGCGATGGTTTAACCGTAGAAGCTGATGGTGAATATTACATCGACAATGGAAGAAACATCGTTATCGAAGTGGACCTGGAAATCGAAGATGATTTTGAGGAAAGGGATTTTGAAGGATACGTTCAGTCCGTAAATCTTACTGAACAATCCTTCACCCTGACCAATGGACTTGTTCTCCACGTGAACAGCCGTACCGAGTTTGATGACGACCTGAAGTCTCTTGAAGAACTCGACCGGGCAATCAGTGATGGTTTGACCGTAGAAGCTGATGGTGAATACTACATCGACAATGGAAGAAATATCGTTATCGAAGTGGACCTTGAAATCGAAGATGATGACGATAATGATGATTCCGAAGAAAGGGAATTTGAAGATATCATCACAGGTGTAAATCTCTCTAATAATTCATTTACGCTGAGAAATGGCATGACATTCATCATGACCGGCACTTCACAAATTGATAGTGACGGTGATCTTTTTAGCCTTGAAGAGGTTTCTGAAGCACTTGATAACGGAAACAACATTGAAGCCGATGGTGACTACAGAAGAGATTCCAATAGTAATAATGTTGTTACTGAAGTTGAGTTTGAATTTGAAGATCAGGAGTTCGAGGATTACGTGGAGTCCGCCAGTGTATCCTCACAATCATTTATCCTTCGCAATGGAACAGAAGTATTTGTTAACGAAAATACAGAGTTTGACGATGATGATTTAGAATCCATTGAGGAACTTGTGGATGCTCTCGAGCAAGGATATCTCGTTGAAGCTGATGGAGATTATTACCTCGATAGCGAAGGCAGGTTTATAGCTCTTGAAGTTGAGCTTGAAATCGAAGACTAAACAATATCGATTATAAAAACTAAAACAGGCAGATACTTTTTATGTCTGCCTGTTTATCATACTAAATAATGAGCAAGAATAATCACATACCTTCTGATAAAGATCGCGAACTGGCCCGTAAAACAGGACAGTTGCTAAAAAAAGGAGAGCCTCTATCCGGATTAAGTGACTCCGAGGCGGCTGATCTATTGCGATTAAAGAAAGGTCTACGTGGTTATCCGGAAAAAGAGCTAACAGAAAGCCGAAGCCGTAGCTGGGAAAAAGTTCGTTCAGAAATTCAAAAATCCAGCAACAAGTCACCTTCAACTAAAAAGAAAGATACCCCCGTACACAGAATCGGCTTCGGCTCTCCGTATTGGAAAGTAGCTGCCGTGTTATTGGTAGTCGTTCTTCTTTCCGTGTTTATCTACACCTTAGACTCGGATGAACCGGTTCAGATTGCACAGGCGATTGACGAAAATATAACAGTAAGTCTTGGCGATGGTACTGCTGCCACATTAAGGCCAAATTCTTCTCTCTATGAAATCACAAGAGATGAAGACCGGGACGTTTACAGGCTTGAGGGAGAAGCTTTTTTCAGCGTTACAAAACAGGAAAACAGAGCATTTATAGTGAATGCCGGTTCCGGTTACATCGAAGTTATGGGTACTGAATTTAACATAAACACCTGGGACGATTCAACGCGCGTATACCTGGAAACCGGTGCTTTGTTGATCTCCTCAGCAGACCAATCTGACCAAAAAATCCTACAACCCGGTCAGATTGCATCCATATCTAATGATTTTCGAATTACAACACCGGCCGAGGCAGATGGACATTCCGTAACAGCCTGGAAACGAAACGAGCTGATTTTAGATAACCGAAGATCAGGTTCTGTGTTCAGGGAACTTGAGAACCATTATTCAATTCAAATTGAAGCATCTGACTCTGTTAGAAATGAGATTTTAGGAGGCTCCCTATCTCTGGCTGATCAAAACAGTACGCTTCAAAACCTGGCCGTTGTTCTCGATGGTGAATTTCAATCCATAGAAGGTTACCGCTATAAATTTGTTAGTTTTGAATAAGCATGACACAATATCGAAAAACATTCTTTTTTGCGGTTCTTATTCCGCTGCTATGGATACTTTGGTTGCCGGGTACAGTTTATGGACAGTTTAATTACCAAAATGAACCGGCCATTGAACTGTTCAATGATCTGCAGGAAAAAACTACATACAGATTTCTTTACCGAGAATCGCTGGTTTCATCTCTTCGTCTGACACTTCAAACCCAACAATCTGATTTAATTAAGGACCTCACTGACGCACTTGAAGAACATCGGTTAACGATCAAACAGGATTCTGTTGGCACACAGTTGATGGTGGTTTCTTTGAACAGCGATATAAATGATGAGGTCAGACCTGTACGCATATCCGGACAGATAGTGGATCAGTCAAGCGGAGATCGGCTTCCTTTCAGCACGATTTCATGGAAAGAGAACAATCAAATAAAAGGAGTAGCGGCAACGAACTCAGGCACATTCTCTTTTCAAACCGTTTCGGGCCGGGATTATATAAATCTTACGGCCTCATACATTGGTTACCATACCGAAAACATAACCGTCAATATTTCTGACAATCAACCTGTGAGAGATTTGACAATACGGCTCAGGCGGCAATCTATCGTTGGTTCAGAAATAGTTGTAATGGGGTCATCACACTTTTCTTCCCGCGATTCATCGCTTGCCGGTCTGGTCCGAACTGATCGGTTCAGCCCTCTCGGTGACGGAAATGCCGTACGGGCTCTTCAGATACTTCCGGCCATTCAGCCTGCCACTGCCATGAACGACGGGCTCTCCATCAGGGGCAGTGCACCCGATGGTTTTCACCTCGAACTTGACGGAATCAAGATTTTTAATCAAAGTCATCTGTTCGGAATGGTAGACAGTTTTAATGAAGATGCTATCATGAACAGCGGGTTTTATTATGGTGTCGCTCCGGCTGATGTAAGCGCACCCGTTGGCGGAAAACTCTCGCTCACAACAAAAAACGGCTCTCTGAATAATAACAAAGCCGCAGTCAGTGCAAGTAATACAAGTATTCGGAGCACTATTGAAGGCCCTCTGAAAAGCGGGCAGAGCAGCTGGTTATTATCCGGAAGGATATCCACAATGAATCAGATTAACTGGATGAATAACGACCGGTTGATTCAATGGGGCCTTGATGTGAACCGTTCAAATTCAGGACCTGACTCAGATCAAATTGTTAATGCCAACCTTGTTACTCCGCTGGGTTCCGATGTACGTTATTTTGACCTCCACGGAAAAGTATATTTGGAGAGCAGAGATGGCTCACGCACTATCTTCAGCGGATATTTTGGAGGAGACCGAACCAGTCACAGTGCAAACCGGATTACCAGAAGCAATTCCTTAAGAGATCGCTTTCAGGAAATTGAGGTGGAAACCCAAAACAAGTGGAATAATTTTGCTTCTTCGGTTCAGCATCATCGTTCACTTTCGGATAATATCTACAGCCGAAGTTCGATTGGTATCAGTTCTTACGAAACTGATTTCAGCAAGGACGATTTTATCTACACCAATACCATAAACACTTCGCAGTTTAATGAAACTACACTGAACACATCTCCACTTGCCAATAAGAGCACGATGAACCGTCTGAAAATAGCCCAGACGTTCGATTTAAACAGAGATCTGTTTCATATTAAAACCGGAGCTGAAGGGTATTATCACAGAGGAGAATATTTGGAAGAATCTTTTGACAGGCAACGCTTTTATACCCAAACAGCATCGTTTCAAACCGACCTATTTGCACAAGTAGATATGGATGTTCACAACGATGTCGACCTGTCCGGCGGCCTTCGAACACACTACTATGCAAATGGCAGATACCTGCGTTTTTCACCCAGGGCAAAGGTGGAACTCTTTAACACCCGGCCTGTATCGTTTGACGCGGGATACAGTAGAAATTATCAGTTTATAAATCGAATCAGCTTCAGTAATGCAGTTACGGCTGATATCTGGATACTTCCAAACGAAAACCAGCCCCCAACATCTGCAGAACAGTTCTCGGTTGGAATTCACACCACGCCTTTCAAAAATCTTTTTATTCGGGTTGAAGGAT
>LKNA01000153.1 GCA_001564065.1 Chitinophagaceae bacterium T5-Br10_B2g13 | reverse complement strand
TCAAACGGCAAGCCAAGCTCCTTAACCATGTGTGGTATAGCCAGTGACCAGCTTACGTAGTAATACGCCAGTGTTTTATTCCCTGAAAAGCTGCTTCCTTCAATAGATGGAATATGGTAGCCATCCTTTTTGGGGTCAATGCCGGTCATGCCTACTTTGGCAATATCCATCGCTATCGTTTTGATATTCTCTTTTGGCACATCCTCAAAATATTGCAAAGCGCTCACCATGTACATGACTACAGCCTGATTGGTGTCTTTATCGGCATGGGCTTCGATGAATTTCTTCATCTGCCGCTCTTCCATCGGATCGGTGGACTCTATGCCATAGGGATCTCGCTCGATGTCGTCTAATACCGATTCAGGGGTTTTCTGGCTCACTTCACGTTCATCCACAAGCTCGAAAAAAGCTGAAAGGTTTAAATCATCACCCCAATATTCAATCAGCTCATATTCCTCTCCGGGCTGTTTATCCTCCCGATACTCCTGAAACTCCTCATAGAATTTATTAGCGTATTCCAACTCCATTCGTTTCGGGTTATGATCGCTGATCAAATCCACGCCATGATTGATTTGAAGTCATTTTTCTTCCAGTTCGTCCATCCCATAGTTCTGGAATTTACATTCCGAAAGGTACGTTTCTTACTTTCAATGAAGCTGGTGCTAAAAAAGGAAAGCCTTACAGCGCCAAATTGAAAATAATTTGATAGGAGTTTTTATTTTCTTTTTTATAAATATTATGTTTGAATTAAATTATTTAATGCTCAATTAAGACGAATATTTAAAACTCTATTCACCATCAAAATTATTAATATGGAAAATTCATAAATTGACAATATTCAATCATGAAGTATTTGCAAAATTTATTTTGCATCGGTCTAATTTTCATATTCATAGTACAATGTTCAAATCCACGTGAGCATGTGGATTCAGAAAGCCTAAAAAGTAGAATTGAAATATTTTTTGATAATGGCAATCCTATTAGAAATCTCAATGGTGAGGTGTTTACTGGAACTTTATATTCAACTTACTCTAATGGAAAAGTACAAAGAGAAATTTCTCTAAAAAAGGGCATACCAGATGGGTTATATAAGTTTTACTATGACAATGGTAATCTTTCCTTTAAAAGCTCTTACAAAGAAGGTATCCGTGATGGTAGGAGCATTGAATACTTTGAAAATGGACAGATTTCGTTGAAACGAACCTTTAAGGATGGAGAAAGGGAAGGATTAACTGAAGCTTATTTTAGAAGTGGTCAGTTACAATATCAAGGTACATTTAAACAAGGAAGAGGTCATGGGTTAATAAAGCGTTACTACAAAAATGGTCAGTTGAAGTATAAGGGAACCCACCATCATGGTAGACGAGAAGGGATAATTAAGTATTACTATGAAAATGGGCAATTGAAGTATAAGACACATTACAGTAATGGCAAATGGGACGGAGTAAAAAAAGAGTACTTTGAGAATGGACAACTACGGTTTATGGGATACTTTGAAAACAATAAACAAGTAGGCCCATTTGAAGAGCACTATGAAAATGGACAATTGATGGTAAAGGGTTCTTTTAAAGACGGAGTGAGAGATGGTCCATTTGAGGAGTACAATAAAGAAGGGCAGCTTGTGAAAAGAGGAAAATATGTAGAGGGAGAATTTATCTCTGAATAAGTTTTTTATTTAGAAACTTTTCACAAAATTTAATCTCAATGTAAGCTTCCCAAAACTCGACACCATTTCAGGTTTAGATAACTTCCAGCTTACATAGATGTAGGCGAGTATTTTTTTAGCCACTGTAGCTGTTATCAAATATGCTGGTTATTTGATAGCCGTTTTTGCTTGGGTCGATTCCAGTCGTGCCAAGCTGTGTAAGGTTGCTGTATGGTATCACTGAATTATCCCTCCAGATATTGCAGTGCCTCTTTAACACTTTCAATTGTCAAGCTGATGCAGACTATAATATTTACATCTTGTTTTTTAATTCGCCAGAATGAAAAAATAGTTCAGAACCAGTTATTCTATTTTAAAAAAATGTTTTTGTTCGGCCTGATCGAATTTGAACTAATTTAAATATGAGAAATTGAGAGAGTTGAAAATGTTATAGTATTATAAGCTACAAAATGGTCTGAAAACTGATATTAGAAAATATTGTTGCCTTTATGTAGTTTTTAAACTTCCAAATGTTAAATTTTAATAATTTGCTTAAATACAGCCAATCATTTCTTTTTGGATAATTATTTACCTAGAAACTTCATTAAATGAATAAAAGAAAGTCAAAAGTTTCAATAAAAGATATTGCTGAAGAGCTAAATATTTCAACAACTACAATTTCATTTATAATAAATAAAAAAGCGAAAAACAGAATAAGCGATGAAGTTATAAAAAAAGTTGAGGATTACATCGAAGAGGTAGGTTACATTCCTAACTCTTCTGCTCAAAGTTTACGAACTGGTAAATCAAAAACTATTTTGTATATGGTTGAAGACATTTCGGATCCCTTTTTTTCTAGTATTGCTAAGGAGATGGAAGAGATTGCATTTGAAAATGGGTATAAAATAATTTATTGCAGTACAGAAAATAAAAAAGAGAGAGCACTGCAACTCTTATCATATTTCAAAGACAAGCAAATTGATGCATTCATTATTACACCCCCTGATAATTTTGAAGATGAAATAAATAAATTAATATCGGAAAACCATAAAGTAGTACTGTTTGATAGGCATTATGAAAAAAGTAATCACAGTTATGTTGTTTTAGATAATTATAAAAGTTCCAAATTGTCTGTTGAGCATTTACTACAAAAAGGATTTAAGAATATAGCATTTATAGGAATGAATACTGATTTATCTGTTATAAAAGAGCGCGAAGAGGGGTATAAGCATGCAATTAATAATATCGGTGGGCAAAATTTTATTATGAATGTTAAATTTGGAGATATAAAGTCTAGCAAGGCTAAATCAATGATTGAAGCTTATCTGGATGAGAATAAAAATATTGATGCTATTTTATTTGCTTCAAATAAATTGGCAATTTTGGGACTTAGTGTTTTAAAAAGTAAGAAAATTAACATTCCGGATGACATAGGAGTAGCAACATTTGATGACCGAGAATTGTTTGAACATCACACCCCTTCTATTAGTGTTTTAAGACAACCGGTTTCTCTATTGGCTAAAGAGCTCATGAATAATACTTTGAGACTTTTAGAGAAACAGTCAAATAGTAATAACCCCTTCAATATAGCCCTTCAGGGTAAGTTTATTTCAAGAGAATCTACAAATCGAGTGGTCGCTTCTTAGAGCTCCTGCAACAATTACCACATAAAACCAATTTCCAAAGATTTCAGAAATAATTTGAAATCTATAAGATTTATATTAACATATAGTAAAGGTAAAACGATTTACTAAAAATATAAAACTACCAACTCTAAAACCTTTATTTAATATGATAAACAGATACTTAGCCTATTGTATGAAAGCGCTTTTTATAGTTTTTTTTGTAGCGGTATTTGCTCAATTACCACTAAAAGCTGAGGGAATCGACTCTGATTTAGGTCTTCAACAGTTAACTATCTCAGGTACCGTTGTTAATGCAGAGGATGAATTACCGTTACCTGGTGTAACCATAGTAGTCAGGGGAACAAGCCACGGAACAGTTACTGATTCAAACGGTGAATATTCAATTACTGTGGATGACCCTGATGTAGTTCTCGTTTTTTCATCCGTAGGATTTCAAACGAAGGAAATACATGTTGACGGAAGAGAAACCATTGATGTCATAATGGAGGAAGATGTAGCAATAATGGATGAGGTTATTGTGATGGGTTACAGATCGCAACAAGGTGCTACAATTTCTGGTTCCGTGTCTAATGTGGATGTAGCTTCTCTTCAAACAAGAAGAGTTTCAGATGTTACTCAAGCACTTCAGGGGCAAGTGGCTGGAGTTCAAATTACTCAAAGTACAGGTGCACCAGGAGATGCCATTGAAGTGCGTATAAGAGGAACAAGCACAATTGGTAATAACGATCCTCTTTATGTAGTTGATGGTTTGCCAACAAGAGATATTTCATTTTTAAATCCAGCTGATATTGAATCAATGACTGTGATGAAAGATGCAGCGGCTACATCAATTTATGGATCAAGAGCAGCATCTGGTGTAGTTGTGGTAAATTTAAAAAGCGGACTGGAGCATGATGGGGTTGATGTTAACTACTATAGAGGGCTTCAAAGAGCTGGAAATTTACCGAATCTACTGAATGCCAATCAATACATGAACGTCTTAGAACAAGCATGGAATAATGCCGGTTTTTCAGGGACTAATCCCTATACTCAAGATATGGGACGTAGTGATTTTGCAGATACAAACTGGCTTGATGAGTTATTAGAAACAGGTACGATGCAGAATTTTAATATTTCGGTTCAAGGTGGGGGGGAATCAACAAGGTATTCTGTATCAGGTGGATATTATGGCAGTGACGGAATATTCATTTCAGATAATGATAGATTGCAAAGATTAAATTTACGAACCCAAATTCGCTCTGAGGTGACAGACCGATTAACTGTAGGGGCAAATCCACAAATTGTATATCGGGCACAAGATCGAATTTCATCTCGTGGAGATGCTCCTGGTATAATTAGGCATGCATTCTTGAGACCCCCAATAATACCAGTTACAAAAGATCCTTCTGATCCTACTTATTCAGATGATGACCCATATACTGATTTACCTTTTTACAGAGGGCCAAATGATTTTGAAAGTGATAAATACGAATGGAGTCAAAATCCAGTTGCAATTGCAAACTTTACTGACGACAGGCTGTCTAATATTAAAACTTTTGGAAGTATTTATGCTGATTACAGTTTACTAAGTGATAATTCACTTAGATTAAGGACAAATGTTGGTGCTGATATAAACTTTTTTCATAACAAGGCATTTAACAGAAACTTTGGTGATGATGATGGTGGTGGTTCTGCGCAAGATAGCGGCCTCGGTAGACAAAACAGACCTAATAGTTTGTCAGAGTCAAGGGGTGAGGATATTACCATTACCTGGAGTAATACATTGAACTATGACAACACGTTTGATAACCATGATATTACTGGAATTATTGGTAATGAGTTTATCACGCATTCAAGTTCAGATTTAGGTGCCAGTCGACAGAGATTTGATTTTAACGATCCAAATTTAAGGTTCATGGATTTGGGTGGTACAGAACAAAACCTTTGGAATAGTGGTTTGGGACAAGAGTGGTCTTTAATGTCATTTTTCGGTTCTTCTACATATGTATATGACAATCGATATATGTTTACAGGAACATTAAGAGCTGATGCATCATCTAGATTTTCTGAGAATAACAGGTGGGGATTCTTTCCTGCTTTTTCTGCTGGTTGGATGGTTTCTGAAGAAAATTTTATGGAAGAAATTGAGATGGTTTCTGAAATGAAATTAAGGGCAAGTTGGGGACAGCAAGGCAATCAGGAAATTCCTAATTATGCTTTTCAAACACTTTTTCAGCGAGATGGCGAACGGTTTTTAATTAATCGATACGGTAATCCAGATTTAAGGTGGGAAACTACAACCCAATTTAATGTAGGACTTGACTTGGGGTTATATAGTAATAAATTGTATGCTACAGTTGATTATTTTAATAAGCAGACGTCAGATATCCTTTTGCCGATATCTTTGCCGCAAATTGCAGGCGATGTAGAAGCAACATTTGTAAATGCAGGGCAAGTTTCTAATGAGGGTTTTGAACTTTCATTAACATACCGCAACTACGATAACCCATTTGGTTATTTTATAAGTGGTAACATGGCTGTTATTTCAAATACAGTTGATGAATTACATCCAAATCTCCCCAATATTGTCGGTGATGTAACACGTACACAACCAGGGCATCCGCTAAATGCCTATTATGGCTTCGTTCAAGAAGGTATTTATCAGAATGAAGCAGAAATCGAAGAACACTTATTTAACAACCCAAATCCAAGTCAGGTGCCAGGTGATATTCGGTTTAAGGATATAGATGGTAATGGCGTGATTGATGATAACGATCGAACTTTTATAGGAGATCCAAATCCTGATTTAACATTTGGATTAAATTTTGGAGGAAGTTACAGCTCATTTGACTTCAATGTTTTTTTACAAGGCGTATATGGGGTTGATAGATATAATGATCTGCAAAAAATCATAAATTATGATACCAGACCTTTCAACTATACCGACCATATACTTGATAGTTGGGACGGGGAAGGTTCAACAAACTCAACTCCTAGAGTAAGTTTTACAGATAATGGAAGCAGTAGAGTTTCAGATATTTTTGTTGAAGATGCTTCTTATTTACGCCTTAAAAATATGGAAGTAGGATATTCCTTTAATGCTGTGGGTGGCAACATTCGGATTTATGTCTCAGGCCAAAATTTATTGACATTTACAAATTATTCAGGGTTAGATCCGGAATCTACTGCATTAGTTGATATGGGTACATATCCTCAATCAAGAACTATTCTATTCGGAATAAATACATCATTTTAAAGACTATAAATATTAAAATTTTGAAAGCAAATATTATGAAAAAATCAATAAAGTTTATTGCTGCTGCAACGATATTGATGATAGCGGGGTGCTATGATCATTTAGATCGTGAGCCTGTTGGATTGATAACTTCCGACCAAATTGACACTGAACCAACTCAAGGTACAATTACATCGTCAGTCAATTCTATATATCAGCCACTTTCAAATACACTGAATATACTGGGTAATTGGGACTGGAATGGTGGGCTAGTTGTGAGAAATGATTTTATTGTTCAAGACATTGCTGCTGGTGATATGCTCAAAAAATGGGCACCCGATGGCGATCAGGCTTGGATGGATGAAGTAGGTAACTTTAGTTTTACAGCAAACAATCCGGCATTTAATGGAGTTTGGAGTTATAATTTCGAAGCTATTTCTCGTGCAAATCGAGCTATTGGTAATCTTGAAAACGAAGAAGTTATAAGCCAAGTAGGAATGGATCAAAATGTAGTAAATCGTCTTCTCGGTGAGGCGTATTTCTTACGAGCATTTAACTATTTCGAATTGGTAAATCATTATGGTGGCGTCCCACTGCTAACACAACCACTTGAAAATTTTTCAGATGCAATTGAAACCGCAATTCGGAGCTCCGAAGAAGACATATGGGGGCAAATTACCCAAGATTTGTCAAGAGCTGTAGAATTATTACCAGTCAGTAAGTATTCAAGTGAATCTGAACCGTGGAGAGTATCTTATGGAGCGGCTTTATCTATGCAGGCAAAAGTGGCTCTATATCAAGAAAAATATAGTGAAGTAATTAATTTGATATCAACATTGGAAAATCATGGATTTTATAGTTTAAATGATCATTATTTTGATGCGTTTAACTACCAAATGCAGTTTCAAGAAAATGAGGTTATATTCGCATATGATCATCGTGAAGATGAGAGTCCAGGTAGAGGAAATGGTTTGGGTGCACTGATTGGATGGGGCTTTGTTGCGCCTTCTGAACATTTTGTTAATGCATTTGAATCAGAAGATCCTAGATTAGAATATACAGTGGATATAGAAGGCCGGAATCCTAACAAAATATTGGGGTCATTAGGTGGACAGTTTAAGGGTAATGATGATGGTCCCGCTAATAAAGTTTTGATAAGATTTGCTGATGTATTACTCTGGAAAGCAGAAGCACTTATTGAAACCGGAGATATAGAGGGGGGCTTAGCAATCATTGATCAGATTAGAGAAAGGGCAAGAAATACACCTCATGTTGATGGGGCAGAAGTTTCAGAAAGTGCACTGTCAAACCATTCAGGAACAGGGTTAAACCAAGAAGAAGCTCGTGAAGCTTTGCAAAAAGAAAGGAGATTGGAACTTGGTTTTGAATCGCATCGATTTAATGACTTGAAAAGGTGGGAAATAGCACAAGAGACACTTAGTGAAATGGGTAGAAATTTTCAGAGTCATCACCATCTATTCCCTATTCCTCAGAGAGAAATAGATCGTTCTGGTGGGCGAATAGAACAAAATCCTGGTTACTAATATTAGAAAACGAAATAATAAAAATTTACTAACTTAAATATTTTTTATAATGGAAAAGACGATTCTAGTTTTAGTATCTATAATTTTTTTAGCTTCTACTGTAGAATTAAACGCCCAGGAAAAACCATGGATGTTTGGGCCGTTTGAAAGAGCCGATAACCAGCAGCCCATAATCACCCCAACAGATGAGACAACCTTTGATTGTCCGATGACCGGAGAAACGGTACAATGGGAATC
>LKNA01000152.1 GCA_001564065.1 Chitinophagaceae bacterium T5-Br10_B2g13 | reverse complement strand
TGTTAATAAACGGACGGCTCTTCTTCAGAAAGCTCATCACAAGACTGAATCGCATGCGCTGAGTTCGCTGGGCCTCCGTCCTTGGGTTTTTAACCGAGGAGGGTTTAGATCTGATGTAGTCGATGCCCCTCCAGCGCCCACCAACTACGTTTCCTACTGTGCCTGAGATTCCTCCCAGGATACCGTTTTTGATTTTTGCCATAATTATATGGTTTATGTTTATGGTTCAGCAGATCAGCGGCCGTGTTAAGGCGCATTGAACTGCAGTTCACCCGCAAACTATGCCGGTCAGCCGGTCTTCAAAAACCACAGAGGGTCACTTTCCGAAATCTCCCGGAATCTTCCGTAATCTTCTTTTCACCCAAAAACCTGCGCAAAACACCCCGTTTCAGAAAGATTGTTTAGTCACAAAAGTCTGAATCTGTGCGCAAAAAAGAGTGTGAACCCCGTCCATACCAACTCCACAGCACGGCCATAATTCTGGGGAGTTAGTACGGAGATGGTGTGGGGTTTGTACGGGGATGGATGAGCGTTAGAGACGAGCAGATTTGGTAGTTTTGAAACAGAATATTTGAAAAAGTCAAGACTACGTAGAGCGGGTCGCTGACCCGCTTCCTGTGAGTGCTGCATAGCGTTAAATCTTGTGGAAGGGGATGGTTGTTGTTGACTGACTTTTTGTAAATCAGTACTTGTCGCTGAACATGTCTTTCCCACTCGGCTCAGGCGAGCCAAGGTACGTAGAGCGGGTCGCCGACCCGCTTCTTGTGAGTCTTGCATGGCGCTAAATCTTGTGGAAGGGTACAGTCGTTGTTGACTGACTTTCTGTAAATCAGTACTTACCGCTGATCAAGTCATTCCCACTCGGCTCAGGCGAGCCGAGGTACGTAGAGCGGGTCGCTGACCCGCCTCCTCCGGGTGCTGCATAGCGATCAATCTTGTGGAAGGGTACAGTCGTTGTTGACTGACTTTCTGTAAATCAGTACTTGCCGCTGAACAAGTCATTCCCTCTCGGCTCAGGCGAGCCGAGGTACGTAGAGCGGGTCGCTGACCCGCTTCCTGTGAGTGCTGCATGGCGCTAAATCTTGTGGGAGGGGATGGTTGTTGTTGACTGATTTTCTGTAAATCAGTACTTGCCGCTGAACAAGTCATTCCCTCTCGGCTCAGGCGAGCCGAGGTACGTAGAGCGGGTCGCTGACCCTCTTCTTGTGAGTGTTGCATGGCGCTAAATCTTGTGGAAGGGTACAGTCCGTTGTTGACTGATTTTCTGTAAATCAGTACTTGCCGTTGAACAAGTCATTCCCTCTCGGCTCAGGCGAGCCGAGGTACGTAGAGCGGGTCGCTGCCCCGCTTCCTTTGAGTGTCGCAATGCGATAAATCTTGTGAAAGGGTACAATCGTTATCTGCTTACATTCAGTAATTAAGTAATTACCGTTGAATATGTCTTTCCCACTCGGGTCAGTGACCCGAGCTACGTCCCCAGTCCCCAGTCAGTTCATTTTGCCAACGAACCACGCCCGCGAGGCAGGAGCCACGCGCTACTTCTCTCTCCCCCTCTCTCCATCACTCAGTCTCCCACTCCCTCCTTCTCAGCCCCCACTCACTCCATCTCAGAAACCCCGGACGCTTACAGGATTGCGAAATACACGCAAACGCTGTCAAGTCCTCACACTCCCACCCTCCCCGCAAATTTTAAAGAATCATAATTAGTAAGAGAGCATTCTTATATTCATATTTTTCTTTTATCTAAGAAACCGTAGGAATTGATTTAATGAAGTGTATCTACTTATTAACTGCCATAATCCTGCTGACAGGGTATAGTTCAAATTGCAGTGCACAGTTTAAGGAGACGGCTCAGCTTGCTACCCTGTCTCCAACACTTCTTGTGATCTACAGCGGTGAACTCGAAAACTATCAAAAAAACCATTTTCTGATCAGCACGATCGGTTATATGGGCAGCTACTTGGTTTTTGAATCTAAGTGGAAAGCGGCACTGCTGACTCTTGCCCTTGGAGCAACAAAAGAACTTATTGTTGACGGGGTGATGGGCAGGGGAGAACCCCTGTGGAACGATATGATGTGGAATACACTGGGAGTAGGACAGGGAGTTGTGTTTACTATTTCTTTGGAATTTTGATGATTTTGTTCTGAACTCCAACAGTTAATCGGAGAATTAAGCTAATTCCAATCCGAATCAATCGTTTTACTCTAATACTCTGTCTGCCCGCAGTATTAGTCAGGGGTGTGATAATTAGTATTCCAACTGCCAGGAGCTCCCGTTGAGAGTCGTAGTTAGCACAAAGAAAAGAATACCTGTAGAAGAATAAAATTACGAGTTTCTCATAAAGCTGGTATATAATGTAAACGTGAACCATTTTAATGAACTAATAAGGTATTTGAGTACATATTTGGAATAATCTGTTAAAAAAATCAAATTGAATATTCTCCGAGAAAGCCTCTAAATTGGTGATTCAATAAAATGTGCAATAAAAAGACCAGGGAAGAACACCGTGCAGTCCATCATCAAAAAGTTATTTTATATCCTGCCTAAGGGAGATAAGTTCAAAATTTCGATGCTTTTTCTTCTGATGCTGATAAAAGCCGGCCTTGAAGTTCTGGGTATTGGAATGATACCTGTGTTTGTTTCGATTGTAGCCGCACCCGATAAAATTCTTGAAATGGAGCTTTTACAGCCGTTGCTGGGATGGCTCAACATCACAGGGGGACGAGATCTGCTGATTTGGGGATCGGGCGCACTGCTTGGCGTTTTTATTGTTAAAAGCGCCTATATCATCTTTTTTAACTACATAGAGGCACGTTTTATCTATAATCGCAGGTATACTATCAGCCACCGGATGATGAGCGCCTATATGCAGGCACCCTATACGTTTCATCTGAAGAGAAACTCTGCTGAGCTGCTCCGCAATTCAACCACAGAAGTTGAAATTCTGATTAGCAGGGTGCTGACCAGGATTCTGAATCTGACAAGAGAAGGACTGATGGCGCTTGCTATCCTGATATTTTTATTGGTTATGGAGCCGGTAATTACACTGATAGTAATTGTTTTGGCGGGTACCGGGGCAGGTACGTTTTTGATGCTTACAAAAAAGAAGGTAAAGGCGTATGGCGTGCAGGAGCAGGGGCACCGAAGTGAAATGATTAAAGCTGTGAACCAGGGAATCGGCGGACTGAAGGATGCACGGGTGCTGAACCGGGAATATGAATTTATTACAAAGTTCAGTGAGGAAGCCAGGAAAAGCACAAGATTACTTACTTACATTACATATACAAATAAGATTCCATCCCCCTTAATCGAAACGACGGCTGTGGCAGGTATGATGCTGATTTCAGCGATTTTGGTTTGGCAGGGCCGTCCTCTTGAAGTTATTGTACCGATTTTGACCCTTTTTGCGATGGCTATTGTCAGATTGATGCCAGCACTGCGTAATTTAACGTCAGACTACACGCGTCTTCTTTACAATATGGTTTCAATTAACCCTATTTATGACGATCTGAAAACTCTTGAAAAATCGGGCAATGAACTGAAGGAGGAGCGGAGAAAATCTGAGCCTATGAAGCTTGAGGAACAGATTGAAGGGATCGATATTCACTACAGCTATCCCGGGAGTGATGAGAAGGCACTGGATGGTGTAAGCTTCAAAGTACCGCGCGGTGCGGCGGTAGCATTTGTGGGAGAGTCGGGTGCGGGAAAAACCACAATTGTGGATCTGCTTCTGGGCCTTCTGAAGCCCTCAGGCGGCAAGATGTTGGTGGATGGAAGGGATATTCGGGAAAACGTGTCGGCCTGGCAGAGAAATATCGGGTATATTCCGCAGTCGATCTACCTCGCCGATGAGACGCTTCGAAAAAATATTGCGTTTGGGATTCCGGATGAGGAAATCGATGATGATAAAGTGATGCAGGCTATTGAGCTGGCCCAGCTGAAAAAGATGGTGAACCACCAGCTTCCGGATGGCCTCGACACTATTCTTGGAGAGCATGGTACACGTCTATCGGGCGGACAGCGACAGCGGGTGGGGATAGCCCGGGCGTTATACCATGACCCGCAAGTACTGGTAATGGACGAGGCGACGTCTGCCCTTGATAACATTACAGAAAAAGAGATTACAAAAGCCATTGAGTCTCTAAAAGGAGAGCGTACCGTGATTATGATTGCGCACCGTCTTACAACTGTACAGAACTGCGATCGTCTTTACCTGATGAAAGAGGGGAGAATTGAAGATGACGGGACCTATGAAGAACTTGTAGATAAAAACAGTGATTTCCGTAAGATGGCGCTTGTAAATTAGAAGACTTTACAGTTTTTTTGTTCTGACAATTTTCAATATTATTTTTTTGAGCTTGGTGCCTTTTCAGGCAACATCCGAAATGCTGAAAAAATAAACCATCGTTCAGTATCGAATCACGGAAAGCCATATTTAAAGAAAAAAGATTTATTAGTTAGCACAATTAATGAAGGCTCTATGTTAATTAGTATGGGTAAGTGGATGCATTGTTATTTGGAGTGACTGTAAAAGGTTATTTTATTGACAATAATTTCTCAAGATTTTAAATGAGACAGATAGTCTGGAAATTAGCTTTTGAAGCAGTGACCAGACCCTGAAAGGGTCACATATTCCAGCCTGGGGCAGCGCCCCAGGTTTGCAGATTCGAGTTTATAGAACCCCGAGGCAATAGATAGCACCAACGCTCCATACCTTATCGAGGGGTGGTGTTCGTGAACTCTTTAGGGGCAGCAGGGCGTTGACCAGGCCTAAAGACCAACCATCGGAATGGGATAATATGCTGTAATTGGCTCAAGGGCCGATGGTTATTCAACCGTTTAATCATATACCTGGGGCGCTGCCCCAGGCTGTGTTCTATGACCCTTTCAGGGTCTTACTTAGAGACGAGAATGTATTTTGATCATGTTTATTCCAATAAAAATGGGGCATTGTATTTTACCCACACTAATCAACATAGAGCCTTAATGAAAGAGAATGCGATTTTACATAATGCCCACGCAAAAGATAATTTGCATGCACTCTCACCCGGGCGGATTGAATTAAGCAAGGAGCTCTTTCCAATTCTTGCTGAAACACTGAATCTGCTGCATCATACTGATTTTTCTGAAAGATTCTGGAAACTGGTAGCGGAAGAGTATGCAAGGTCGGTTATCATCCGGTACGATCAATTTAGGAATTCATCTGTCGATCATGCCCCCGGATTTCTTCCGTTATTATCCGGAAATCCTGTGAATTTTAAGTCGCGGCTTCGGGGCAGGCTGGTAAACGTAAAAAACTATGTTAAAAGCAGAGGAGAGAGAGAAAATCTTTTTAAAAAACTAAATTCCCATGATAAGCTATTAGTGGGGTTTAGCGCAGATAGCCTTGTGGCAAAAGATACAGGTGCAGTTCCGCTGCCAGATTGCGCACTGAAACCGGGCTTTTTGGGAGACCGGAAAAAAAGAGACAGGCTGAATAAGATTGCAGACGGCGAAAGAGGACTGTTCAAAAAAAATGTATTGCACCAGATGCCGGGCTACCTCGTTGAGCATTTCAGCTCAATTTACGAGGGCATTGAACTGGTTCAGCCGGAAAAGAAGACGTTTCACGTACACGGAAAGTACAGGTTTTCGTTGCGGCAAATTGTTATGGCCAAATATGCTGAGTATGGCTCTCGGATGATTTGGTATCAGAACGGTGCGATGGTCGGGGAGTGCAAGTATAAATACGGTGGATACCTGGTTCGCTCGGTAGCGGATGAGCATCGTACCTGGGGCTGGAAGATGGATGATGTAGACCTCCCGTGGAAGGCATATGACCTTCAACAGTTCAAAGACCGATATATTGAGGCGGAAAAGCAGGAAAGAGACGATCTGCTGATTACTTATCCAAAGCTATGGGGAGCAGAAGATTTTTACATGGAGATGACACAAAAGTTTTTAAAATTGCTGGATCAAAAACTTTATAAATCAGTTCGCATCCGCCCCTACCCGTACTGGAAAAGCGGCAGCGGTGCGGACACGTTTCAAAGAATAACCGCCCCGCGCGTCACAGTTAGTTCGTTTGAAGAGTCGATGGCCGAAGAAGTTGCAAACACCCGGATTGTCCTGCACATTCATGTTCCGGCCACATCCTTTCTTGAGAGTGTTTCCGTTGACCACCCGACGACCGGCCTGCTCAAGAATGAACACCCCACCGATATCGTGAAGCCTCACTATGAAGATTTTTTGGGATCAGGTGTGCTGCATACGGAGATAGAATCTGTGGCTGAACATCTGAACAATGCTAAAATTGATCAATGGTGGAATCAGATTGTGGGCAGTAAGACGTATGAGCAGTATAAAAAGTTGTTTACAGGTGCATAATTTTGTTATTGCTAAAATAGGATGACAAACTGAAAGTACCATCAATTTTTTAAGACGACGAGATTATAAAGAGGTGAAAATTGTAATGAATAGGGTTGATTAGTACGGGTGATACATATTTACATATAAACCTGAGTTCGATTAATAAGATGCTTTTTATGGAGTCATAAAAGTCCCTTCCTTTTTCATCAAAGGGATCCCTGCGAGGCAAGGAGGGGGGGGATTTTCCCTAAGTGATCCCTATTGGAAGGGGTGGTTATGCCCCGGGCATTCCTTCGGGGAAAGGGCTTTGAGTTTTATTTTAGCTTAAAAACCTCAGGGCTACCACCCCCGGCCCCTCCTTACCATGGAGGGGAGTGCTTTTTGCACTAATTTATAATCGAACACAGGTTATAAAAATTTTGAATAAGTGAAACTGACTGCAGACAGAATAAAGACTATGACATTATTAAAAAGAGAAGATATTGATCAATTGACTTCATACCGAAGGATAGAGGTCACCGAGACGCTGTTTGAGATGCTGGCAGATGTTTTGAATAATCTCCATGACACCGGCTACTCCAACCGATTTTGGAAAATCCTTCTCGAAAGCCATGTTAAAGCCGTTATAGCCCGGCGCGCTATTTTGAACAGCAGGGCTGTACACAGGAGACCGGATTTGTTTGCCTTTAACAGCAACCGGATTCCAACGCGAAAAATGATTTTCAAACGGAGGCTGATCGATTTTGCAAAACATCTGAAATCATGGACAGACTATAAAAAGGTAAACCGCATACTCACCCAATACGACAGGGTGAGAATTGGATTCTTTGAATATTCCGGCCTGGATGAGGAGGGTATCGGTGTTAAGCTGCCAAAATACCACCCGTTTATGCTTGGAGGGGGAGAGGAAGAAAAGAGAAAGTCAGTAAACAGCATAGCGGAAACGAAGGACGATCTGTTTCTTGCCAATGCGATTCGTGAACTGCCCAAAATTTTGATTGAGCACTTCGGTAAACTGAACGATTCCGTGAAACTGATACGCCCTTCGGAAAAAGAGCTTCACGTTCACACCACACAATCAATCTTTAATCAACTGTTAATCGCTAAATACACGGAGCACGGGGCGCGGCTTGTTTGGTATCAGCATGGATCATTCTATGGAGAATTTGCAGAAGACAGTCAGCACCACTATGAGCACAGTATATCGGAGGAATTCCGGACCTGGGGATGGAAAATTAAGGAGAACGACACACCCTGGAAAGCATACAGGCTTGAAAAATTCAGAATTGAATATGAAAATTACTATAATTCAAATGAATGTGATCTGCTGATTTCATTTTCAAAAATCAGTGACTCCAACAGGGACGCAAATAAAAAGGTGACTGACTATTTGCTGAATAATCTTGACCCGGGAGAGTACAAAAAAGTTCTGGCCAGGCCGCAGCCGGCCAATAAGGTGTTCAGTCAGAAGTCACAGCTGGATTTTATTAGAAGCAGCCGAGTGATAAAAAGCAACGGGCTTACTCATATGGCTGAGGACATGTCGAGATGCAGGATTGTGTTACAGATGAGGGTACCCGCCACTAATTTTCTGGAGTGTATCTATACGAACCACCCAACGGTCGGGATTTTAGAAGAGGATGAGTATACAGATGTTGTTAAGCCCTACTACGATTTCTTTCTTAAGCATGGTGTATTACATTATAACCTGGAATCGCTGGTGAGGCATTTAAATTCGATTTCTATAGAGGAGTGGTGGAACACTGTGAAACAACAAAAGGAATTTAATGAGTACAGGAATACATTTACAAGAACGGTATAGAGCCGGACTTATATTTATTACATCTTTTCCGATAAACTGTTGAAGTTAAGGTTAAGGCTGAGGTTAAGTGAATTTCTTAAGCTGAACTCAAACTGTCAATAAATTATAATAAGAAATAAATTTGATCTACGATGTCACACATTCGATCCTTTAGAGACATGGAAGTATGGAAACTGGCACATACTCTATCTGTTAAACTATTTCACATGACTATACCATTGCCACGGTCTGAAGAT
>LKNA01000151.1 GCA_001564065.1 Chitinophagaceae bacterium T5-Br10_B2g13 | reverse complement strand
TATTACACCCTTAATAATATTCCTGAAGGTCCGGCACATGAGCACGATACGATGGAAGCACCTGATGCCGAAACGGTTGAGGCACATCGTGGTGACGGATACACCAAGAAAATCACAAAAATGCCTGAAGATTGGAATGGAACGGCTGACCGGAATATTCAGATCAAAACACAAACCGGACTGAAGTTTGACACTGAACTTGTTGAAGTGAAAGCCGGCAGCCGTGTAGCCTTAACCTTGATTATAGAAGATGATATGCTCCATAACCTTGTCATTACCGAACCCGGAATGGCAGATGCGGTAGGTGGAGCCGCCATGAGGTTAGGACTTGATGGACCGACTATGGAATATGCGCCTGATATGGGTGAGGTTCTCTTCCATACCTCGTTATTGGAACCACAAGACAGGGAAACAATCTATTTCACAGCACCGGATACTCCCGGGGATTATGATTTTGTCTGTACTTTCCCGGGGCATCACTTTTCGATGAGGGGAATCCTTCGGGTACAATAATTTGGGCTGAGACAGGTGGCAGATTGAAAAAAATGGCCATTATAGACATAAATCGCTGTCGTTATAATCCCACCTTCAGCATAAAAAAACTGGAAGCCACTTCGGGGATATAGGAGTGGTTGTGTCTGAGCACGTATTAATTCTCCGTCACTATCAGTCATTAAACGGGCAGGTAATGGTAAGTATTTTACTAAATTACACATTTAGAAATCACTTCAACCTTCATAATTATATTTTTCTGTTTAATATTAATCATTAATTTTATTGCTTAATGAAAAGAATTACCCTGCTTATACTCCTTTGTGCAGTAAGTATTACCGCTTATTCACAATCATTTAATGTGCTTGTCTTTTCAAAAACTGAGGGCTTTCGCCATGCTAATATTCCAAGCGGGATAGCGGCAATAGAGCAACTGGGTGCAGACCACAACTTCAGCGTAGATGCTACCGAAGACGCTACTCAATTTACGTATGACAACCTTATGCAATACGATGCAGTCATTTTTCTCAGCACCACAGGCGATGTGTTTAACGATGAGCAAAAGTCAGCTTTTGAGCAGTATATTCAGAGTAGTGGAGGTTATGTAGGTATTCACGCAGCTTCGGATACCGAGCACAATTGGCCTTGGTATGGAAAATTGGTAGGAGCATACTTTTCCGATCATCCCAGTGTTCAGCAGGCAACTATAGAAGTGTCAGACAAAGTTCATCCTTCCACTAACTTTTTACCTGATTACTGGGTTCGCACCGATGAGTGGTATAACTTTAGGGAAAATCCCCGAGGTAATGTTCATGTACTGGCAACCCTTGATGAAGGATCTTATACGGGTGGAAATATGGGATACGATCACCCTATTGCATGGATGCATGAGTATGACGGCGGACGATCTTGGTACACGGGTGGCGGACATACGGAAGCCAGCTTTTCAGAAGAACAATTTCTCAATCATATTCTGGGTGGTATTCAATATGCGAGTGGTGCCGTAACCGGGCAATACGAAGGGACGGTGGATTCTAATTTTCTGGTTACTGTTGTGGATCATAATCCACACGATCCCATGATGTTGGCTGTTTTGCCCAATCGTGACCTGCTCTATATCGAGCGCGACGGTACCGTAAAGTTCAAAGATTTTGAAACCGGCTTGATTGAATCAGCAGCGGAGCTGGATGTGGACAGCGGTCGGGAAGATGGACTTTTAGGCATTGTGCTGGATCCTGATTTTGAAACCAATTTCTGGCTTTATCTCTTTTACTCCCCGACTGAAGAAAGCGTACAGCGGCTTTCCAGGTTTACGTATGACAATGGATCAATCGACCTTGAGTCAGAAAAAATCCTGCTTACCATCCCAGTGCAACGCGATGAGTGTTGCCATTCTGGCGGTGACTTGGAGTTTGACACCGAGGGCAATCTCTATATTTCAACTGGAGATAATGTTAATCCCTTTGGTTCAGACGGCTTTACACCTATAGATGAACGTGTTGGAAGAGAACCGTTTGATGCTCAGATGACTTCTGCAAACACCAATGATCTCAGGGGAAAAATTTTACGTATCCATCCGGAAGCAGATGGAACATACACGATACCGGAAGGAAACTTGTTTACCAGTTCGGATGAGGGTAGAGAAGAAATTTATGTAATGGGAGTCCGCAACCCTTTTCGAATGGATATAAATGAGGTAACCAACGAACTGGTATGGGGTGATATTGGCCCCGATGCCAGAGAGTTCAGCAGTTTCAGAGGGCCGAAGGGTTATGATGAATTCAACCGGACCAAAACAAGCGGAAACTTCGGGTGGCCTTACTGTATTGCCGATAACCGTCCCTATAACGAGTACAATTTTGCAACCGGAAACTCCGGCAGCACTTATGATTGTGATAATCTGGTTAATAACTCTCCCAATAATACTGGTGCTGTCAATCTGCCTCCTGCCCGTCCGGCCTGGATCTACTATCCCTATGATTTTTTTGATGAGCTGCCCGAATTTAATACTGGCGGCCGGGCTGGCATGGTTGGTGGATATTACCATTACAATGAGACACTCAACGAAACCGGTGCTTTCCCTGAATATTTCGATGGTTCCCTTTTTATTATGGAGTGGACTCGAAATTGGATTAAGGAAATCCGGTTTGACAGTGACGGCAACCTGATGCAGATCAATCCTTTCTTGCCTGAGCTGGATCTTAAGAGTCCTATTGATATGCAAATAGGTCCTGACGGGGCCATGTATGTCATTGAATGGGGCACCGGCAATGGCGGTAACCCTGATTCTCGTATTATCAAAATTCAATATGTGAATAACCTGGGTAATCGACCGCCTCAAGCTGTTGCATCTGCTTCCGTTACAAATGGACCCATTCCGTTAGAAGTGGACTTTACCGCTCGGAAGTCAAGCGATCCCGATGGTGATGAGCTGAGTTATGCCTGGGATTTAAATGGTGACGGAACGATTGATGCCAATACAATAGATGCTTCTTATACCTACGCGGAGAAGGGCAGCTATCTGGTTCAACTAACCGTCACTGACTCCGAAGGAGATAGATCGGTCGATCAGGTTAGAATTGTTGCCGGAAACACGGCCCCCACAGTAACAATTGAGCGGCCCGTCGATGGTGGATTTTATGAAGCGGGTGATATAATCCCTTACACCGTCTCAGTAACCGATCCTGAACAGGGTAGTATTGGTAATGGTATTGACTGTGCTGATGTAATTACAGAAGCTTCAATAGGACACAACAATCACGCCCATGGAGAGGGGACACATCCCGGATGTGAAGGTGTTTTTACAGCCAAAAATCATGGAGATGGGCATGACAATATATTTTATGTTTTCAAAGCGGAATACACCGATGATGGCGGGGCGGCGGACGCTCACCTGACAGGAAAAGGAACGTCTATTTTGCATCCTAAACTAATACAAGCTGAACATGCACAAGAGTTAGTTAACGTACAAATTGAACAAACGGGCGACTTTATGGGCGGTGGTTGGAATATCGGTTATGTACAGAATAACTCAGCCATTAAGTTCAGCCCAATGAATTTTGAAGGCATTGATTATATGACGCTTCGCTATGCCACACTTTCAACTTCTGCAGATGTAGAAGTACATATAGGTAACACTGAGGGAACCCCTATCGCAAAACTTCATACAGGAGTAACCGGAGCCTGGCAAGAATATGACTACTTTACAACGGAACTACAAGATCCCGGTGGTACCCATGATGTCTGGTTCGTTTTCAAAAAAAGGGGTTCCCAGGACTTCTTAGGTAATATCAACTGGATAGAATTTCACGGAAAGGGAGTTGCCCAGGAAGATCCTGATTCGTTGAAAGGACTCGTTGCCCGTTACTATTCAAACGATAACTTTTCAGGAACTCCGATCACACGAAAAGAGCCGATGATTGCCTGGAACTGGAAGCAAGAATCTCCCCACCCCAGCATTCCCTCCGATGGCTTCAGTGTACGTTGGGATGGTGAATTACGTGCTCCAAGGGCAGGTAAATATACTTTATCCGTCGAAGCGATCAATGGCACGTCTGCTGTTTGGGTGGATGACACTGAAATCATTACTACCTCTTCTACGTCCGGAGAAGTCACCTTGTCTGGAGATGAACAGCATACTATACGTGTAGAATATGTGCACTCGTCTGGTGCTTCGGGCGTTTATTTGCGCTGGAAGGGCAACAATCCGGAAAATGTAATCCACGCTGACTATTTGACTCCGGATTCTGATCTGCTGCCTTTATCTATTAGACCTGAAGAGGAACAAGTTATACCGGAAAAAGTCAGTTTATCACAGAATTATCCCAATCCCTTTAACCCATCAACCCAAATTGAATTCAGTTTACCTGCCATGGGAAAAGTCTCTCTGCAAGTTTACAACATTATCGGGCAGAAGGTGCAACAATTAGTTGACGGACATCTTCAGCAAGGTATTCATACCATCAACTTTAACGCCGCGGGACTCTCAAGCGGCATATATATTTATCAATTGGAATATGAAGATACAGTATTATCGAACAAGATGATTTTGATGAAATAGGTAGTAATACATACCCCGGTTAATTCACCAAAAATATTTGCGTTCGCAAGGCGAAGGGAAAAAAAGAATGGTTAGGCTCCAAATCCTATGACGTTTGCAAGCATTACGTGACACTAGAATATGAAGCCAAATTTTTGATAAAAAATGATAGAATTGTTGATGTCAGATAAGAAAACTGTTTACAAAAAAAACTATTTAAGAATGAAAAAGTTTATCTATACACTGCTTTTTATTTTAACATTTATGTTGGCTTGTAATGACACTGATACGACACAACCAAGCGAAATCAGTGAAGCCAGTTGGTGGCCCGAGCAGCCGGTTCCAGACGGAATGGTAGTTGCTAAAAAAGGAGATACTCATGGAGAGAACGCCCTCATTGCGTCGGTTGCAGGTCTTGTAGCAATGATGCAAAAAACAGGTGCTTTGGATGAACTTGTCTGGATAGAGACAGATGGTATCTACGAGAAGTGGTATACGAATTTGATACAGCGAATTGGTGCCAAAGAACGTGGCGAATTCGATGCCATGGAGTTATTAAAGCGCTATCAGGATGAGGATTTCATCAAAGGCTATATACTCTATAACCCGGAAGAAAACAGCGAACTCCGTGATGATATGGATTTTTCCTACAATATTGCGGCATCCTATGCAGGAGCTGAAAACGCTATTATAATAGATGAGACTTTGGAACCGGCCATTAAGGAGTTGGGATATACAAAATTGCTCGACGCCAGAGAAATTTCCAGAAACGATTACTTTGATGATTTAAAGGACAGGAAAAACAGAAACCTGATCGTGACCATGAGTCCCTCGTATCATAACAATATTGACTTTGCGATTGCCAACAACGCGATGGTCTCCTACAATACAGACGAGGTTACAGACCGTATAATGCAGTGGGTAAATCCCATCAGCCCTGTGATTGGCTGGAATCATGGTGATGAACACGTCTTTACGATTCTGGCAACCCAGTACGGTTTGTTCAACACGGCAAGTGATTGGGCCAATAACCTTATATCATTATCTGCCGGCGCCTTAGATGCTGACTTCCAAAAAATCAACTCCATTGATCCCAACACTATCGACTTTGATAAGGAAGGGAATTTCCACAGTATTGTACTTAGTGATGGGGACAATATGCAATGGACCATAGGGAGTTTTCTTAATAATACAGACTTTTGGGCTAATGCATCCCATGGAGATTATCCGATAGGATTCACTTCTTGCCCCATAAATATATCGTTAATGGCGCCAGAGGTACTTGATGAAATGGCCAGGACACAACCTGAACATTCTACCATAATTGAATATGGTCCTGGCGGATATCAATACCCAGACATGTTTGCCCAGGACAGGGGAGAAGAACAGGCAACCATACAGAGAGAATTCGCCCGCAAAATTAATCGCCATGTACAGCGTACCGGTGCTACGGTAATCGGGTTTATAAGCATGGACGTTAGGTCGCAGGACGCCATCGACGCATACAAAATTTATGCTGAAGAAATTGAAGGCATAACAGGTATGATTGCCGTTCAGTATGCACCCTATCATGGCGGTGAAGGGGATGTTATTTGGGTTGAAAACAAGCAGGGAGTAGAAATTCCGGTTGCTACAGCAAGATATAGTCTGTGGCAGGGCTTGAATACCGAGCGTTCGGGCAATGTAGAGATGGTTGCCAATGCCATCAATAAAGATATAGAAGGCAAAACTGGGGTAATGGACTGGACGGCCGTGCATGCATGGTCGGAGTTCGAAAATCCCGCAAACAGAAACGAAAAGGGAGTTGGTCTGGATCCGATGAAATGGACCCTTGAACAGCTTAATGAAGACATCCATATTGTTTCGCCGGAAGAACTTTTGTGGCGAATTAGAATGGAGCATAACAAAGAACAGACCCTGGATATTATTTCTCGATAAATACCGGAAGAAGTCAGAGAAAAGGAAGAGGTCGGAATGGTTTCTATGAATGTAAATCGAATAAAAATTTAAGTGAAATGAAGCATATTACGTATATCCTGGTATTTTTTTTAATTGCAATAACAGCCTGCGATGGCACCAATCCATCATCTGATGATAAATCAACAGGAAGCATCGGTGAATTTAGTGATGATAATTGGTGGCCAGAGCAACCGGTACCTGAGGGTGTGGTAATTGCCAAAAGTGGTAACACCAACGGAGAGAAAGCCCTGATTGCTTCGCTAGCTGGTCTGGTAGCCAAGGCCCATAAAGAGGGTGTGGTAGATGAGCTTGTCTGGATTGAAAGTGGAAGTGAGTACCCTAAGTGGTACTCGGCACTAATGAACCGAATTGGAGCAGAAGAAAGAGGTGAGTTTGATGCCATGGCCTTATTGGATCGCTATAAGGATCAAAATATCGTTGAAGGCTATATTCTTTACAGTCAGGAAACCGACAGAACTTTCCGTGATGATATCGATCTGTCCTTAACCATAGCTACGTCCTATGCTGGTGTAAAAAATGCGATTATAATTGATGAAGCCCTCGAGCCTGCCATTAAAGAATTAGGGTACTCTTTATTACTAGATGCCAGAGAGATTTCTAGAAACGACTATTTTGATGATTTAAAGGATAGAAAAAACAGGGATCTCATAGTTACCATGAGACCCACCCAGTTTAACAACATTGATTTCGCGATTGCCAACAACGCCATGGTTTCCTATGGCTCAGATGAGGTTACAGACAGGATGATGGCCTGGGTAAATCCCGTAAGCCCCGTTATTGGCTGGAATACAGGCGGTGAAGATGTATTTACCAGAATGGCATCGCGCCATGGCCTGTTCAATACGGCAAGCGACCATGCCAACAATCTTATTTTGTTATCGGTGGGTGCCGATATGGCGGAATATCAGAAACTAAACTCTGTTGATCCGAAAACGATAGACTATGATAAGGAAGGGAACTTCCACAGTTTTGTAATGAGCGATGGAGACAACATGCAGTGGACCATCGGAAATTTCATTGATAATCAGAAATTCTGGGGTAACGACTCCCATGGAGAATATCCGATTGGATTCACTTCTTGCCCGATAAACCTGTCGTTGATGGCAACGGATGTGCTCGATGAATTATCCAGAACGCAGCCAGAGCATACCACGGTAATTGAATATGGCCCCGGTGGATATCAATTCCCTGATATCTTTGGAAAAGACACGGATGATCAGGAAGCGGTACAGCGTTTGTTTGCACAGAAAATAAATCGTCATATGCAACGCACAGGCACTACTGTATTGGGTTTTATTGGGGTTGATATCAGATCTGAGGATGCCATTGACGCCTATCAAATATATGCTGAAGAAATTGAGAATTTGACGGGGATGTTGGGAGTCCAATATGCGCCATATCACGGTGGCCAAGGCGATGTGATTTGGGTGGAAAATAAACAGGGCATAGAAATACCGGTTGTAACGGCAAGGTATAGCCTTTGGAAGGATCTGGATTTTGATGAACGAGGCGGCAATGTGCAAAAGGTTGCCAATGTGATTAACAGCGATGTTGATGGTAAAACGGATGTCATGGATTGGACCATAGTACATGCTTGGTCTGATTTTGAAAATCCAGCCAATAGAAATGAGACAGCTGGAGGCGTGGACCCCATAAGCTGGACCATAGAGCAAATGAATGAAGAGATAAATATAGTCTCTCCTGATGAACTTTTATGGCGTATCAGAATGAAGCATAATAAAGAACAGACACTGGATATCATTTCCGATTAAGCGTAATTCTGAAGATTGGGCAGATGAAAATTTTTAACGATCAAAAAAATCTATTAGCAATATGAGGTTGAAAAACAAGATAGCGATTGTCACAGGAGCCGGTGGCGGAATCGGCAGGGGCACAGCGTT
>LKNA01000150.1 GCA_001564065.1 Chitinophagaceae bacterium T5-Br10_B2g13 | reverse complement strand
CCTGCCCCGACAGGTTTGATTCGAAGTTTGGGTTTTACCCGGAGCAAAGCATAAACTATCTGTCGGGGATTGGTAGGTTTTTATTGGTTTAAACCAACAAAACTTTCTTGAGGAAGTCTAAAAGAGTAAATGGAGCAAGGCGAAATGAACGCAGCCGAGAAGATCTTGCCAAGCAACACAATGTTCTCGACAGGCTCGAACTGACGCGGGGTTTTACTAGCCGTCACTTCGAGCGGAGTAAATGGAGCAACGCGAAAAGAACGAAGTCGAGAAGATCTTGCCAAGCAACACAATGTTCTCGACGGGCTCGAATTGACGGGATCAATTCTGAATAATGAACCTACCTACTCTTTTCTGCCCGCTGCCTTCTCTCTGCTCCAGTGCCTCATAATCGAAATAGAGAAACCGGCCATCAGCAGGAATGTACCCAGCCAGACTACGGAGACAAACGGTTTTTTCTCTGCCACAATCAGAACCCAATCCTCTTCAAACTCCTCATCCAATCCCTCAACCGTCAGTTCAATGGTATCGGTTTCCGGATAGATGTTGCTGAAAAAGACATCCATATCCCAGCGATCTATCGTTAAAGACGGTGAGTAGGTGTAGCTTCTTTCATCCTCTGTGTAGACGGCAAAGAGCGGCTCAACATCAAAAGCGTTACCTGAAGGAGTATGTTCTACACGCACCTGTGCCCTCACGCCAATCTGGGTATTTTCGGGTACGCTCTCTTCAGCTGCAGGAGTAAACTGCATAAATGTGAAATTGAATGGTCCCGCGGCAATCGTTTCACCCTGTCGGATCTCAATTTTTTGAATATCCTCATCTACCGGGGACGTCATCTCCCCTGTCCGTGCCATCTGCTCCAACTGTCGATTTCTCTCCAGCTCTTCATTTCTTCCGGCCACATACTTACTGCCTGCAACGTAAAGATAGATATCACTGAACCATCCGGTTCGAACGTGAGGATCAACTGACCAGTCAATATTGTCCATGGATGAGGTGGTCATCATCGGATAGACAACCGGATCCATATAAAAGGTTTCATTACCGTCAATCGACTCAAATTTTATTCTGTAGGTCTGCTGACCGGGGCGCGGAGAATCAGATACATCAAACCCTTCATAGGTCACCATATACTTCTCATTGATCAGCTTAGGCCGGTTTATCTCCAATTCAAACATCTCAACCGGCTGAGTAACAGGAAACCCTTCTTCATCAAAAACGTCACCGGCTGCAATACGTGCGTTATATTGAGCGGTACGCTGATCAAGCAGCGGCTCAGTATAGACAGATGATGCGATCACTCCAAGAAGAAGAGCACCAAACCCGATATGAGTGACCGTACCTCCAATCAATTTGGGGTTTTTGATTGTTAACTCAATCAAAACGGCACCGTTACCGATTACGGCAAACCATCCTGCAAAAATATAGATCATGTAATACAGGTTGCGAACCTCTCCAAACACAATTGTTATAACCGTAGCAATAGATGTGAGAATAAGCGGCAAAATCATCTTACCGGCCAGAGATTCCCATGTGTGTTTCTGCCAGAACAGATACTGCCCTAATACCGTAGCAAATGCCATAATAATTGCAATCGGCATGCTCCAGTCGTTGTAGAATTGAATTTCTGGAGGTGTTGGATTATCAACAAAAAGCCGGCCAAGAATCGGGGAGCTTGTCCCAATAATGATGACAAACCCTAGAATAAAGAGAAGAATTGAACCGGTAAAGGTCATGAACTCCTTACTCAGGAACTCAGATTCTTTATCCACAGATGGAATCTCTTTATATCTGTAGAGATAAAATCCGATTCCCAAAACGGCAATCACAACAATAAACATCAAGAGCTGACCATACAGGCCAAGATCAACAAAGCTGTGTACAGATTGTTCTGCCAAGACTCCTGATCTAGTCAAAAAGGTTTGATAGATGATGGCTACGTACGCAAGAATTGCAAAAAAGAGTGAAGCCTTATGGGCACGTGAACTTTTCCGCTGAATAATCATCGCGTGAATTCCCGCCGTACCGATCAGCCATGGAACCAGGGAAGCATTCTCAACCGGATCCCAAGCCCAGTACCCGCCAAATGAAAGTGTTTCATACGCCCAGTATCCGCCGAGAAAAATAGCTGTGAGCAGTGAAAGGTTAGCGGCCAGTGTCCAGGGCAGTGCCGGACGAATCCACTCGTGATAGGTTTTTGTCCAGAGTGAAGCAATGGCAAACGCAAAAGGTACGGTCATCATCGCAAAACCTACAAATATGATCGGCGGATGAATCATCATCCAGGGGCTTTTCAACAGATCGTTCAAACCGGACCCGTCGGCCGGTACAAAATCGGGATTAGCCTGAATAAACGGAGCGTTCGGCATCTCCTGCGCAATGGTTCGGAAGGGTGTGGCACCGATCTTGGTAAATCCGAAATCCCAGCCTACCACCATCGAGAGCAGAAACAGCTGGGTAAGCATCATCACAAACATAACCGGGGCCCTGTACGGCTTCCGGGTCCATTTGATCAGGCCAATACCTACCACAAATCCGCAGAGAATCCATAGCATAAAGCTTCCCTCCTGTCCGCCGTAGAAGGCAGAGAAGAGATACTGAGTTTCCAGATCCAGACTTGTGTAGTTCCAGACGTAGTAGTACTGAAACTGGTGCGTCATAATCAGATAGATGAGAGCACCGGATGAGATCAGTACAAACAGCCCTTTTAATGTCCAGAGTTTGTTTGAGATGGATTCCAGACGTTTGTCCTCTTTTACTGCCGCCATTGCGTAGAGAATCAATCCGGCAATGGATACAACAAATGCACCGCTTAGAAACAGATTACCAATTTGTGCGATCATGTGAGAAAGGAGTCAGATAGGTTAAATCTTTGGGATAAATCGTTCGCGAGATGTTCTTAATGACTGTGTCTGTTAAAACTGAGCCGCTTCAAAATCAGGATTTTCGTTGTATTTGGACGGACATTTCATGAGCATGTCGTTGGCGTGAAATACATTATTTCGCATCTCGCCAATTACAACCAGTTGCGTTGCCTGTTCAAAATTGTTGGGCTTTGGCCTTGGGAATACCACACGACGTACATTTCCGTCTTCATCTTCCATGTGAAATGAGAACTGCATCGTCTCACGGGAAAAACCGTAATCCTTGGTTCGATCCCATTTACCTACAACGTGTGAGCTTGTTCGGTCTGCAGCCTGTTCAAAATTGACGTACGTGCTGATACTGTTTCCGAAGTTGTACATCAACAGAGATGTAAAGAGAACAATTGAGAAAATTCCGAGTAATAATTTAGGCTTCATTGAAACTGTTAGTTAATGCGTTTTTAATAAAATTAATCGCTGTCAGTTTTTTCGGTTTGATCCGATAAGTTTACAGCATCGACCTTCTGCTCGAGTTTCGCAACATTGCGATCTACCCGAATCATAAAAAAGAGCAGTACAAACCAGATGATAAGACTGACTCCAAGCACCACGTAAATCAGATCATTAGACGACATAAACTGGATAAATGCAGAAGTCTCCTCCGTCCCCGCTCCTTCCCAGCGATCGCCATAACTTTGAGTTAAAGTATCAACGGCACTATTAACCGTATCTTGTACAAAATTTATATTCATGATAACTCTGCTTCTTCAGTAATTTCCTTAACACGTTTGTATCTGTTGATGATATCCATCATCCAGATCGAGAGACCGATGAACCCGATAACCGCGGGGTAAAAAATCATTCGGAGTTCAGGAGCCGTCATATCGCTAAAAGCCGGGTTTCCATCCGCTCCGGGATGCAGACTTGGCAGCTGCCTTGGAATGATGTAGAGCAAAAACGGAATGGTTGTTACACCAAAAATATTGTATACGGCCGAAATTTTTGCTCTCTTTTCCGGATCGTTGAATGCCGTTCTCAAAATAAAATAGGCTACAAAAATCATCATCGCCAGTGCCGAAAGATTCATTCGGGGTTCAGCAAATGTCCACCATGTTCCCCATGTAAACCGAGCCCAAAGTGAGCCAGTAAGCAGGCCGCAGATTCCAAACATCAGCCCCACAGCGGTGGCGGTCTCCGCTTTTCGATCCCATTTCATGGTTTCATCATTCAGATATCGTACGCTGTAATAAAAAGCCATAGCAAATGCGATCATCATGGTAAACCACATCGGTACATGCAAAAAGAGATTTCGCGCTGTCTCCTCCAGGATATCTATCTGCGGAATTTTGATTGAAAAACCGAGCGCAATCACAACGGTCATCCAAACAGCTACAATGTATTTCCAGATCTTCAAGAGAACGTCTGTATGATTTAATATTGGTTTCCGAGCAGTTATTAATTTAAGATGTGCTGCTCTTTTTCAGCCTAAAAGATACTGAAAATGAATGAGAATTATATGAAAGGTATATGAATTTTCAGGGCAGGACGCGGGTTTAATGAGTTCTGGTGATATTGGGTGAAAACTAAGCATAGTCCAAACGAATCCGATCACTTTCTTAAAAAACATACTGCTCCTTCCGGAGCAGACTACTTCTCTTTTTCACACACTCTGCTTACAAACGTACTGCCTCGCTGAGGCAGTTTAGGTAATCGAACTCATGCTGATTCCGTAGGAATCTCCTGTTTATAGAAATTCAGATTCGATTAAAAAGAAACGCTCCGAAGGTGCGTCCTGATAAATATTAGGTAGTTACATACATAATAAGCCCCATATTATTACAAGTAGTTGAAATAATAACGCTTAATGAAACAACTAAAATCTGCTTAGAAATTTTTTATCCTCATCGTAATAAAAAACTCCAACAATATGTTTTGTACCATCAACAATAGGTGTCGTTTCAAATCCGGGATTCTCTTTCTCCCAATTGGTTTGCTCTTCTAAAAAAGTAATAAAGCCGAAATCGAATTCCGGATTAAAACCCTTCAATACTTCCACAGTTTTTATACTGAGGCTTTCATCATATGTAATAAGATAATGAGCTGAACTACTATCAAATTGATGCCCATCAAACTGTTTAAGATAATCCCTGATTTTGCCTGTACTCTCCCTCAACATATACTCCCGATGGAGATTTGGCACCATATCCTTCAAGAGCTGAAAATGTCTGATTGCCTGCCAGTGTCCACTCCGACTCGTATTCGTGCCGTCCGAAGATTTTAATCTACTGGCAAATGAGCAGTAATTTAAAGGGAAAACTTTTTGTTTATTTTTGGATATTGCTACAACCCATTCCTCCCCCGGTTTTACAGATAACTCACAGCTTGCTCCCCAATTAATTCCACTTTTGGTTCCTGCAACTCTTAGTTGCGAGGGAGCTTCCCCCTTAAAAACAGCTAATGGCTTTATGTTTGCGATGTAAGTACGCTTAGTGCTGGAGTCGGGAATTTCTTCAGTTGATAATATTTTTATGGTACCCACAAAATCGGACGTGATATACTTATCATTAATTGAGTAAATCACATCAGCACAGCTGCACCCTAATGCCACGGAAGAAAAACAGAAGAAGAACAGTATTGTAAGTGCGTACTTTTTCATATCCATTTATTTTTAAAACTATAAAAAAAAGATTTCCAATTTTATAAGACACCGTATGTCACTATTCAGTGAAGCATGTATTTTTATTGGAAAAATTTCAATTAAAATATAGCAATCAATATAGATTACTTAACTCTGAGGCAATTCATCAATGTTAGAGGAAATTCCGATCTAGCTTTGTAGGGTTAGTATTCATGGGGATGCACTAAATATGTTAAAATCCTCCGGAGATTGTTTCCAATAGGTGTTTTTTTTAAATAAAAAAAGTCATGGCATTTCTGTCGATCTTATAAACCGTTGCTTCGTTTGGTTGATACCCATGATTACCAACTACAACACCGCATCAAGAAAAATACAATGTTTTTCCTTTATGATGCAGAAATCACAAATCCACGTCCCGCCCGTCCTGGGTTAAACAGAATGCTGTGAGACCTCCTGTTTACAATAGCACTGCAACCGTTCAGATCAGGACATGAGGCTCTGATTAATGCTGCTTTCATGATCTATTCACACTGTATCACGAAATTTAGTCGACAAAAATACCGTTTTAACTGATCTATAACCATAATTGAGACTAAAAAATAACTCTACAAGAATTTTCAGATCAGAAGTAAAACGAAGGGCATCAACCCTATATCTGCTGCATAGTAAATACTTCTTATGAAAAACTTATTCGACGCAATCGATCGGCGCATTGCCGAATTTATGAACAAGATTGGATTACGGGCACTCAGAATCTCTCTGGGCATTATTTTTATTTGGTTCGGAATTCTGAAAACCATTGGTATTTCACCCGCTGAGGGGCTCGTATTGGCCACCGTAAACTGGATGCCGATTTTTAGTGCTGAAATCTGGTTGATTATCATTGGTTGGTGGGAAGTCCTGATCGGGATCTGTTTTCTTTTTAAACCCACTCTGCGAATAGCAATCGGACTGCTTGCCTTGCAGATGGCGGGGACACTTCTGCCACTTTTTATCCTCACCGAGATTACATGGCAAGCCGGCCGCTTCCCATACGCTCCCACAATGGAAGGGCAATATATCATTAAAAACCTGTTGATCATCTCTGCGGCCATTGTTATCGGAGGATCGGTTCGGAAAAAATAGACCGCCTGTTTGTCTATCGGAACCCGGTCCAGACTCTAAAAAAACAGATCTGAATCAGGAGGCCCATCCGGAGCCGTTGGGATTGTGGTTCACCTTGTTTCTAAAAACAGGCAACTCCGCTGGAGTTTGATCTCCGCCGGATGATCTTATAGCACCCAATCGGATATTGTGTTTCTATTGAGTAATAAAAAGTGGTATGACATTAAATCAGAGAATGAAGAATTACGATGAATCAACTCTAAACAGGAACGCTAAGTCATAGAATTTTACAGCTGAATATTCCCCTGCCTCAGAGAGGCAGTACATTTGTAAAGAGTATGGGAGTACGGTATCTCACTGCTCCGGATGGAGCAGAACACTGAACCGGTCGCCAGTTCCGTCAGGAATCCCCTGCTTGTAGAACCTAATCATACAGTAAACCGGAACTCCGTAGGAGTGTCCTATCCCGAGCATCTTTCTAAAAAAAATCGAATCAGGAGGCTCCTCCGGAGTTTGTTTTCCACCAGGTGAGCTTTTCTAATACAAACATGGTATTTCTATGCTGCCTCAAATAGTGGTACAACATTGATTACGAAATTGAACTCAAACTATAATCCGTTTCCATAAAGAAATACAATGTCAATTCACTCCGCCTGCCTCAGCGAGGCAGTACATTTGTAAAAAAATAAGTACTGGATCACCAAACCACCCTGCTCCGGATGGAGCAGTACCAACCACCCTTGATTATAATTCCCACCATGATGAGGCAAATACAAGTGGCTTCGAGGTAGCATTGGTTCACATGATTACATTCTAACCACTCGTGGCACGACTGGAAGGCGTGCCACGAGGACATACAATTGGATTACATTACTCCGGCTCATTCGTGGTGATCACAAAAATCACTTTGAGCATTCACCAAGCTGCTGCTCCTCTTAGAATTACCATGTCTTTGGTTTCCAGAATAGACCTTAAACCACTCGTGGCACGGCTTGGAGGCGTGCCACGAGTAAATATACCTACTCCGTAGATCCCCTTAATATCTTCTCCATCTTTTTGCCTTTCGCCAGTTCGTCTACCAGCTTATCGAGATAGCGGACTTGCCGGGTTACAGGGTTATCAATCTCCTCAATCCGATAGCCGCAGATGACCCCAGTAATCAGGTCAGCGTTTGGATGCAGTGTTGCCTGCCGGAAAAACTCTTTAAAGTTTACCTTTTCATCAATGAGTTCCTGAACCTTATCATCATCAAAACCGGTCAGCCACTCAATGACCCGGTGCAGCTCCTCTTTTGTTCTGCCTTTCTTCTCTACTTTCGTCACGTAGTGCGGATACACTCCTGCGAAAGTCAGCTTTGACATTCTCTCATTATGTTCCGGTGTTGGTTTCATACAATTTGATTTTAATTAAAATCTCCAACACACATAATCTACACTATTTCATCCTAAAATATAATTTCAGGATTGATCAGATCAACACCCTTCTATTTTCTGCAACAGCTCTACCACCGAATCAGGATACGACTCCTCAAACGTGAGGGCAAAATCAGCGGCCGCACTAATTTGATACTCAGAGCTTTGAGCCTGCATCACCATGGCCGTTTGCATCTCAGCATCCAGGTAGGGAAACACAAGATCCTGTACGGACTGCCAGTCATGACTGGAACACTCAAAAACATGAGGATTCGTCTGAGCACAGGAAAGTGTGAGAATCAGAAATCCGAGAGTTAAAAAGATGAAAATTTTGTAAGGCATGTGTTGTTTTTATTGAAATGGAGATAAAGATATGCTTCGCAGACTTCAACTATCAATCAATGCTTCCTT
>LKNA01000149.1 GCA_001564065.1 Chitinophagaceae bacterium T5-Br10_B2g13 | reverse complement strand
TTTTGAATATTTTTGAGTCATCAAATACAGATAGTACAAGCCCGAAATCTTTATGCATTGGCATAATGGGACGTTGCTTGTCCTTATCGAAGTATGAGGTAACAATTCCGGCTGATTCCTGACCGCGATGCTGTAGGGCATGGAGCCCATAGTAGGTGAGTAGTGCAGCTTCGGAGTGATCAAAAACACCGAATATTCCGCAATAATCTTTTGGTTTATCTGTCATGATCTAAGATAGCAGAGATGATAAATATTAATAAATTAAAAGATATGGAATTAGCAGGTAAATAAAAGGTACTGTGGGGAATGATTTGTTACATTTACCAGAGTCGGGTGAAACGGTATGACTCGTGGAAAAGTATCTTTACACATTTGTGATAATATAAAGACAATAATGTGAATCCAGATCAATAAATGGTTTATAAATTGAATTTTAGTAAAATAGCACAGTCTAACAAGATACTCTACCGCCAATTTTTTTTGAGGTCCAGGGAAGGCAAATTACAATCGAAATGAGTTCAAAAGCATGAAATTCAGGGGTACTTCAGCGCGGCTTTTATCAAATGGTATTAATTTTTATAGCCGGTTCACATTTCTGGCTATAAGTTTTTTTTATTTAATATCCTGCTCGGCCACCGAACCCTGGGTAAACACCGATTATGAAGACTGGCAGGAAAAACACCTCGCAGAATCGGCGGAGGTTGTCTATTCGTTTTTTATGATTGGTGATACCGGTGACCCGGCGCTCGACCGTCCTGACCCGGTATTCGAGCTGCTGAAAGCGGCCATTGCGATGAAATCGTCCGATCGATCTGTTGTATTTTTGGGCGATAATATTTACGATGATGGCTTTGTGCCGGAACCCACTGATGAAAGGCTTCGGTCGGAGCGAATACTCGAAGCGAATCTCGATATTTTAAGCGACCCCGATGTGCCGGGTTTTTTCGTGCCGGGAAATCACGACTGGTGGTCAAGTTTTAACGGTATGCTGGCCCAGGAGGAGTTTATTAATGAGTATCCGCAGAACGAGGGTCATATCCATTTTACGCCTAAAGCCGGATGCCCCGGACCCGAAGTTTGGGAACTTCACGAATCGGTTACCCTTATTACGCTCGATTCCGAGTGGTTCATCATGGCTGACGGTGAAGATTATTCCGAAAAAGCGGGCTGCCCCAATCCAACCCGGGAAGAAGCTCTGCAGGTACTGCGCGATGCAAGTGAGGAACACAAGGATAATATTTTGATTCTGGCAACCCATCATCCGTTCTACTCCCGCGGTGAACACGGCGGCAAATACACCTGGAAGCAGCACATTTTTCCGTTTACCGATCTTCATCCCGCGCTCTGGGTTCCACTGCCGGTTGTTGGGTCACTCTACCCATTTGTAAGGAACAGGGGAGTGGGAGACCAGGATTTTTCAGCCAGAGCAAACAAGAATTTTCGTTTCGATGTGCTTGAGCAGTTCAGTGATCATCCGCTGTTTATCAGCGCGGCGGGTCACGACCATAACCTGCAGTACTTTAATATTGATGGGATGCATCAGATTGTAAGTGGCGCAGGCTCTAAACTTGGATATGCCGTTAAAGGTGGGGATGCGGGATTTCTTCTGGAGGATTACGGATTTGCAAAGATGGAACTGTACGATAACGGTGAAATCTGGATTGAATTCTGGACCACGCAAGCACCATTGAATGACAATCCTGTGTTCCGTTACCCGATCGATCATCTTCAAAAACTACAAGAGGGAGACTCTCTATGACAAAAAAGATACAACTTTCAGGATTTGGGTTTGTGCTTGCTTTTATCACTCTGTTCTCTTTCCAAAACGCAATGGCACAAGCTCAAACAGGCGGACCATCTTCCGCACCGCCTGACTCCATGACTGTGATTTCAGATGACCGTTATCACGCAAGCAGTTTTTGGCAGTTTCTGATGGGCAGCCATTACCGGGATATCTGGACGATGCCGATCAGGCTGAGTGTGCTTGACCTTCAGAATTTTGAGGGCGAGCTTGATCCTTACCGGTTTACGGGCGGGCAGCAATCAACAACCTTTTTTGGCAGAACCGAGCAGGGCGGCCATTATGTATTCCGCTCAGCGCAGAAAAATCCCGTGGTATTTGCAGAAGACCAGGACAGCCCCGAACAGATTATGTTTAACCGATCGGTTATTCGCGATGTCCTGCAGGATCAGATCTCATCGTCTCACCCTTACGGGCCGGTTACACTTATGCCTATTCTGAGAGAAGCGGGGCTTTATCACAGTGATATCGCACTCTATTATCTGCCTGAGCAACCGGGTACAGGGGAGTTTCCTGAAACAGGTGTTAATACCCCGGTGATGAAAGAGGATTTTGCTGATGTTGACTTTTTCCGGCAGTTCGATCCCGAAGCGGAAGAGGTGATATCCACCACAAGGCTGATCCGGGAGCTGCTTGACGGCCGGGAACTTCGTGTGGATGGAGAGTGGTATCTGCGGGCCAGGATGATCGATATTCTGGTGGGCGACTGGGACCGCCACGAAGGGCAGTTTTTCTGGGTAGTTACCACAGTGGGTGGCGAAAAAGTGGCGCGCACTTATCAGCTCGATCATGATGGCGCCTATTTTGTGATGACCGGACTGCTTCCATCCATGGGCACGCGAATGCGTCCGCTGCGAAAATTCCAGCACTTCGGCGATGACGTTCGCGAACTGGACGGCCTGAACGAACAGGCCCGCTACATGGACGAGATGTTTCTGAATGAGCTGCCCCGTGAACGATGGATTGCAACAGCAGAAGATTTGAAAGAAAGGATCACCAATGAGGTACTTGAGGAGGCCGTGAAGCGCCTGCCGAATGAAATTTATAAAATGAGCGGGGATGAATTGCTCAATAACCTAAAGAGCAGAAGAGACAAACTACCCGAATATGCATCTGATTTTTACAGTACTATTGCTGAAGACCTTGATGTAACGGGCACAGTTCAGGATAACCTTTTCGAAATATCAGAAACGCCGGATGGCAGCTTAGAAATTTCGCTCTACCAGCAGTCAGGCACCAATAATAAAACGGCCAGGTTCCGGCGAGTGATCGACACTGAAAATGTACGGTCGGTAAGGTTGTTCGGTATAGAAGGGAAAAATCGCTACAGGTTTGATGTGACCAAAGAGTTGCCGGTATTGATTCAAATTGTGGATTTAAATGAAGAAAGCAGTATTGAATTTAATGATTACAACGCCGGAAGTAATGTAAACCTGCACACAAGGTCACCTGATTTCCCGGAAAATTTTCTGTTCAAATTTAATACCAGGGAGTTTACACAGAATCTTGTTCAGTCATACGGCTATAATTACCAGGAAGCAGATGATGACTTGTTCGAGGTAATTCCCTCCTTTCGATATAATACTGACGACGGAATTATACTCGGTGGTGGTTTTGCTTTTACTACACATCGCTTTCGCCGCTATCCTTATTCTACACGGCAGCAGCTTTTAGCTCGCGTAGCCACGCTTACAACCGGCTATACAATCGATTACCGTGGTGAATTTATAAATGCAGTGGGCAGTGGCAATCTCGATCTGAATATATTTGCGCAGGCTCCCAATTTCTCCAATAATTATTTTGGCCTGGGAAATGAAACAGAAGCCGGCCGGGAGTCCAACTTTTTTGATATAAGAAGAGATATCTACGGATTGGACGCTGAACTTCACTTGGATCTTACCAGGAAGCTGAGCCTGAGCACTGCAATCACGTACGAAATAACCAAACTCGATGATGGACGTGATAAGTTTTTTCTGACCCCGGAAGCCGGCCTTGCAGATGATGATTTCGATACCCATCATATTCCAGGTATTCGTACTTCTGTTAATTTTAAAATAGGAGATTCAGGGTTCTTTCCCCGTAATCGGTTTGAAATTCAAAATGCTGCTCATCTGACCTATAATTTTTTAGATTCCAATACTCTTCTTTCGCTATCTGGAAGCGTGGTAGGTTCTCATTCAATATTTCACAGGAATCTGGTACTCGCCAGCCGTGTTGGTGCAGCCACAAATGTAGGGGATTTCAGGTTCTTTCAGGCCAACACACTGGGGGATGTGGGATCATTTCTGCGTTCGAACAGGGGATTTTTCAAAGCGGCAAATTTCAGAGGCGTACCGCGAGACCGCTTTTCAGGGCGAACGGTTTTTTATCACAACACAGAGCTTCGCACCAAACTTTTCGAGTTTAATAACTACATACTGCCCGGAGATTTCGGCTTAATCGGCCTGTTTGACCATGGTAGGGTGTGGGCGCCCGGCGAAAGTTCTGATGTGTGGCATTATGCCTACGGCGGCGGTATCTGGTATAACTTTTATAAAAACTTTCTCATTAGCAGCACATACGGCGTCTCCGATGTGGATACCAATGTATCGATCCTCTTCGGTTTCATGTTTTGAGCTAATCTCCCCTTGCCGGTGCTTTTCCGGTCCCGACACTCGGGGAGGGGAGTACCACACGTGTAGGTCGTGCAGGGGAGGGGTTTTGCCCTTGAAACCACACGTGGTGCCAACTATTCGGTAGGGGGCTAACTTAACCACCATCTATTTGTGAGGATCATCTAACAATGAAAATGCTAATTAATAAATTTTACGATGTAAGAGAAGGCGAGTGGCTGGTAACCACCGCCATGTTTTCGGTAAATTTTTTGTTAATGGTAGTCCTGTACCTGTTAAAACCGGCAAGGGATAGCCTTTTTCTTATTGAGCTTGGTGCGGAACAGCTACCGCTTGTATTCATTCTCATAGCTGTTTTTTCCATCCCAGCTACTCAGCTCGTCTCAAAACTGGTTCAATCGTATAACAACTACAAGGTTTTTTTCTGGACCAATGTTTTCGTGATTTTGAACCTGGTAATCATTCGAAGCCTGTTTATCATAGATCAGGGGTGGGTGTACACCCTATTTTACATTTGGGTAAGTGTGTACAGCATTCTCATTATATCGCAGTTTTGGGTGTTTGCCAACGAACTTTACAGTACAAGCCAGTCAAAACGGCTATTTTCTCTGCTCAATCTCGGTGCAATCTTAGGAGCTATTGCGGGCAGCCAGTTTTCCAGTTTTGCCGTGTCGGTTTTGGAGATTGAAACCGAAAACCTGGTGTACCTTTGTATCGGCACAATTACAGTCATACTGGGAATTGTGTATTCACTGAAGGGTAAAAGCAAGTTCGAAAGTGGTGAAAAAGATAAAATTACAATCTCGGGGTTGTTCAAAAACAAGAAGGTGATTAAAAGTATTACCGGCTCAAAATACCAGCTTGTAATTGCCGGCATTATTGGTGTGGCAATGCTGGTATCCACGCTTGTGGATTATCAGCTCAAAGCTATCGCTGAAATTGTGTATCCTGAAACGGCAGCGCTTACCTCCTTCATGGGTACGTTTTATGCAGGCTTAAGTATTGCATCATTATTGATTCAAATTCTGTTTTCAGGACGAATTCTTCGCCGTATTGGTGTGGGCGGAGCTGTGTTAACAAGGCCGTTAGGTATGTTTGTTGGGTCGCTGCTGCTGATGTTTGAGCCTGTGCTTGCCGTTGCGGTATTCCTGGGTGGGTTTGACGGGGCAACCCAGTATTCAATTGATAAAACCAGCCGTGAAATCCTTTTTCTGCCACTTTCACAAAAAATGAAGGAGAGGGTAAAATTTTTTCTAGATGTGTTTGTAGACCGTTTTTTCAGGGGAATTGCAGGATTAATTTTGCTTTTACTGGTTTTCTGGTTTGATATAACCGTGCAGCAGCTTGCCTGGCTTGTTACAGCTTTTATCGGTTTGTGGATTTACCTGAGCTGGCTGGCGAAAAAGCTTTACGTAGAACAGTTCAGAGAATCGCTAAACCGGCGATATTTTGAAATAGACAGCGTTGGGGTGGATATGAACGAAACAAAGACTGTAGATATGGTTTGTAACATTTTGTCGGGTGATGATCCACGTAAAATTCACTATATGCTTAAACTGCTTGAAGGTCATGATGCAACACCTTACCAAAGCGAACTTAAAGAGCTGTTAAGGCATTCATCATCTGAAATTCGATTGCAGGGGCTTAGGTTACTGAAGTCGGTATCAACGAAGGATTATATCGAAGATGTTGAGAAACTGCTCGAAGAAAAAGATACCGAAATACGTCTTGAAAGCATCCACTATATCTGCCAGCATGCTGACGAGGATCCTGAAAAAATTCTTATGCGCTATCTACAGAGTGATGATAAGAAGAGTACTGCGGCTGCTGTGGGTTGTGTAAGCAAGTATGGCACAGAGATGCAAAAACAGATGATAAGTGGTGAAATGATCAAATCGATTATCAATAAAAAGGACAAAGATATGAACCTGGCAAGGGCACAGGTTGCCCAGGTGTTGCAGTATCTGCCCGAAGAAAAAGCCAGTAAATATCTTCCGGTTCTGATTAACGATCCGTCACCTGCCGTGCGCAGGGAGGCTGTAAAAAGTATGGGCGAACTGAAACATCCATCGTTCATTCCGCTGCTGATTAACCGTCTCGATGATGAAAAAGTATCATATGCAGCCCGCAATGCATTATCCGGGTATCCTGAGGAGACGATTGAACTTTTCAAAACATACTATAGCAGCGGAGATTTTTCGGATGAAGTTTGTCGTCAGCTTCCGCTGGTAATCGCGGATATGAACCATCAAGCATCGGTAGACCGCCTTCTGGAGGTTCTGCAGAATGAAAGTGATGAGAAAAAACGAAGGCACATTATCAAAGGTCTGAATAAAATACGTAGCCGTGGCAGCGATTTAAATTTTGATTCAGAGAATGTAAAATCAGAGCTAAAGCGAGAGTTAAAATATTACTATAGGCTTTCAGTTACTTCGCAGATTATAAACAGACAGAAAAATATGGAGCTGCTCTACACTGCAGTTCGGGAGAAAAAGGAGCGGATATTTGAGAATATTTTCAGGCAAATGGGGCTGATCTACAATCACAAAGATATCTACGGGGCGTATCTCGGGCTGCAAAGTACAAATGAAGAGAACCGTTCAAAAGCGCTCGAACTACTCGATAACATTCTGGATATGGAACTGCATAAGTGCTTGATTCCAATCCTGGACCCATCTTCTGAAATGCAAACGGCCCAAAAAGCTAAAGAGTTGTTCGGAATTACTTTTAATCATCCGGAGGATGCAATTGTCGGTATTATTGAGGATAATGATTCGTGGCTTGAAGCTTGCGCGATTTATGGAATTAACAATGAAAGCTCTGACGCGCTGAAAGAAAAAGTTACAGAATCGGCGTTAAGCCGGAATGCAATTGTTAAAGAAACAGCTAAACTTACGCTAAAAAGATTAAATTGACCTATATATGGACTCGGTAATTGAAAAAGTTATACATCTGCAAAACGTTGAACTATTTGCAGAAGTACCGTCGGAGCAGCTCTCGTATCTTGCATCCATATCGAACCTGAAAGAGCTTGAGGAGGGCGACATTTTGTTCAGTGAAGGTGAAAATTCTGAAGCACTGCACGTACTTTTTTCCGGAGTAATTGAAATGAGGAAAAACGGCGAGACCAAGTTTGATATTCAGGAGAACAGCACCGTAGGTGCACTTGGATTTTTCGACAGGGAACCACGGATTTTTACGGCCCGTTGCAAAGAAAGATCCATATTTCTTGAAATCGAGGGGGAAGCTTTTTTCGATCTGCTTGAGGAAAGAATTCACATCGCGAGATACCTGCTCAAGTTTTTTGTGAGTAAATTAAAAGATGTATACGAGAGAGATGATGAGCTAACCCATCTGTCTGGTTTATAAATAAAATTAAGGCTCAGATTGATTATTTTCTTCGTAATAATTTCTTATTGAGTTCGTATTTTAAAACTATGAATAATCGAGTTATTAGATATTTTCAGATCGTTTCAAGGGTTGTTTTGGGAGCACTTTTGCTCATTGCCGGAATTTTAAAGCTTCAGGATAATTCGGCCCTGTTCGAGACCATGGCATATATTACGTGGTTGCCAACAGGTTTTAAATCTTTTGTGATTGATCTGCTGCCATTCGCAGAAGTACTTATTGGTGCGCTGTTGATAACCGGCATATTTAAATCGGTTGCAATCCCGGCAGGAGCGCTCGTCTATCTCGGATTTTTTGCTTTTGCCATCTATGGTCTGGGTTCGGGTATGGAAGGCGACTGCGGCTGCTTTGGCGAAGTTGAAGATGGCAACATTTTGGCGATGGTTCTTGGAAGTACGTTTGGATGGTCTATGGTGATTCGCAACGGAATCTTTGTTGCTATGGCCGGTTTCCTGTTTTGGAATCCAAATTCAAAATCGGAGTGAAAGAAATTAAGCGGGTGTTGATCAAAATCAGACCTGAATAATGAAACGTTTCTGCTAAGTACTGATTAAATATCATAACTTCCTCTTCTTTCAATACTTCTCTGCATCATTTAATCGTGTGGGTTTCGTAATTTTTGT
>LKNA01000148.1 GCA_001564065.1 Chitinophagaceae bacterium T5-Br10_B2g13 | reverse complement strand
CCCTGCAGATAACGAACTCCACACTCCGCCAGAACCCCGTTCAGCTCTTCGCTCCAGATGTAGTTGTTGGCAATGAACGACCTTGAGCGGTACCCGAAGATCTCCTCAAACAGTCTGAGGCCTTCACGTATCGCCACTGCCTGCGCATCCAGGTCGCCGAGGTCCTCCATATCGAATGAAGCCTGTACGCTCCGCTTCATCTCCGGGTAGAGGTCGCTGCTGAGCCCCCAGCAGCGGTTTTCAAACGCAAGGCGAAAGTCGGCATCATCGTTTCTCAGCAGATTTAACCAGTGTGAGCTGTTGAGATGCTCCTTCCCGTGTGACTGCGGGTGAAAGAGCCGTTCTCGATTTCCCTGTTTCCAGATCTCCAGGCAGTTTTGGTGCTCCGGGTAGCGCTGAAAGGTTACCGATATCGGTTCGCAAAAGTAGCCGGCAAACCCTGACTCATCAATTTGCTCGAAGTCGGGGTTGGACACCACACAGTTCGCTGTAATAACGGGATGGTTACCGGCAGAGTCGCGGTATGACCGGAGAGTGCTAAACAGGAGTTCCAGGTCTTTTTCACTGGCCAGCGAGTCGTACCGGCAGTATGGGCTTTTTTCTACCGGAACCCCCTGCTTCTGCAGTGCGCTGTACGCATCCCCGGAAGGCATTCGGATACTGCCCCAGTCATCCGATTCAATCACAACGATCTTCCGGCCGGTAGACCAGCCCCGCCTGTTGATAAGATGCTGTGCTATACGCCTTCTGATGTTTGTGAGTTGTTTAAACAATAGGTAGTACCGTAGATTTTGATTTCATTTCGTCATTTAGGCTGCCGTAAAACGCTGACAGGATGCACAGAATGTACTGCAGGAGCAAAGCCTGGCAGTACATCCTGTTTCAGTTATATCATCAGGTTCAACTACAATTCTTCGGCCGCATGCATTGAGTTTTACAAAACACAGCTCAGAAGCTTCCGTAACTAAATTCAATTTCACTTCCTATTCCGCTGACCGTTCAGACCGTTCGGGAACTGAAGCTGCTAAACTATTTTCTGATGCCCCACCTGCTGCAGAAGAGTCTCAACCATCCAGTCCTCTTCATAAAACTTACCGGGATGCCAGTTCATATCTCCGTCCCAGTAGCCGGTGCATTCACTGGTCATATCACAAAAACCGTAGCTAAGTTCCGCTATGAGATATTTTCCATCATGGCGCAGGAAGTCGAACGCAACCGCCTGCAGCTTCAGGCGTTTCGCCACCTTCAGCGCCACCTCAATCATATCTTCAGGAAAATAGTGTTTCTCGTAGTGGATAAAGCCGCTGCCCGACGCCCGGAAATCTCCTTCCCTCACATTCCGGCGTACCGCAAATGCTTTACCATCTACCACGTTAACCCGTATGTCGTGGTCGTTATCGGGTATAAAGTCCTGGAAGTAGACGTAGCCGCTTTCATTGCCCATCACTTTAGCAAAATCGGTTTTGTAGCCGAGCCGCACAACTCCCTTCAGCAGGTTTTTCAGGTCGGTTTTGCCGAGCCTGAACTTCCGCCACCGCTCTAACAAGTTGGCGCCCGCATCGTACTGCGGGAAGCCTTTCCCAAACGCCTTTCTGACCACCTTTTTGGCAGCAGATTTATTACGCACAAGGCGAACATGGTTGGATCCGGAGCCGCGCCGGAGCTTAAACACCTTTGGAAACTCCGTCTTTTCCACCCACTCCATGGCGGCACTTTTCTCATAAAAAGCGTAGGAGGGGATCAGCGGTGCATCCACCGATTCGAGAAGGTACTTCTGGCCCACCTTGTCATCAAAATGCCAGCATGTGTGAAAGTCTGGAAATACCTTTTTCCCGGCCGTTTGGAGCGAATAGATCAGCTGCTTGGCAAAAAGCACATCTTTGGCAATCGCCTGGTGAAAATGCCACATCAGCGCATCACAGTCTTCAAGCTGTTTTACAATATCACTGTCGTAGCAGTTCACCTTTTTATATGGAATTCCGTTCAGCTTGCAGTATTCGATCCAGCGCTTGCTAAATCCTTCTTTGCGGTCGTGTATTGCTATTTTCATGATGTCAGTGTTTTTATGAGTACGTCTCTGTGAGCTTCGCACCGCACCAGATTGCACAGCAATCTTTTTTTCCGGCTGGTGAGAAGTGATGGAAGAAAGCCCCGGTTTCTGAGCGCGTGCAGAATCCCCACGGAGTGAGGCTCAATAAAGCTGCTGTAGAGCCTGCGGGTACGTTTGCAGTAGTTATTGAATTCCTTCTCCAGCGCTGAGTCATTTTCTATAATTTCATTCATCCGCCTTATCTCCTTTTCAAAGTTCGTCAACTCCTTACCCGTAAGCGTTCGCAGCCCCGGCTTCTCTGCACCCTGTACGTAGGGGTGGAGTTCAAACTGAACCTCTTCCCCTTTTTCAACAGAGAATTTCACCATCATTCCACGGTTCCAGGAAGTTAGTGAGCTGTTGACGGTATAACTGTCAAAAAGATAGTTACCAAGGCTATAGATGATCGGGGCACCGCTGTACCTCTCATGCCCGCTGATGCAGTGGGTGTGGTGGCCAACCACCGCGTCGGCTCCGGCATCCACGTAAAAGCGGTACGTTTTTTTCATCCTCGGGCTTGGCAGTTCATAGTATTCATGCCCGCCGTGCACAATTACGATAACAAAATCGGAGACCGCTTTCGCTTCGTTAATCCTGTAAAAGTTTTGAACGGGATCCATCGGGTGGCAGCCCGGCTCCCCGTTTTGTGAGGTACCAAACTCATTTTCAGCAAGATTCACCACAGAGAGGGTGATCCCCTTCAATTCTGTGGTAAACGGTTCAGATGCCCGTTCCAGGTCTTCACCTGCGCCCACGGTTTTAAGCCCGGCTTCACTGCTGCATACTAAAGTACTTTTAAGGCCTCCCTCCCCGTAATCCATAATGTGATTATTTGCCAGGGTCACCAGGCCGAAGCCAGCCTCTTGCAAAATGGGCAGAGCGCCTGTGGGACTCTTCAGGTTAGGCCCCGTCTTTTTTATAGGGCTGCCATCGTCCACCACCGGAGACTCCAGGTTGGTTACAGAGAGGTCGCACCCTTTTATCAGTGGCAGAAAATCTCCGAACAGGGCCTCGGTATCCCTTTCTATAGCGAGCTTTGTCACCCGCCCCCCTCCGAGGTGGGTATCACCCGTAACCAAAATTGTCGCACTATCACTCATATTGTACACCTCTGTTGATCCTAAGCCACCGCAAAACATTTGCATCTATAATTTTCATACAGTAACTCTCGACCATTTTCTATGAATAGAATAACTTTATTGCACCTGATTTCCAACTCTTCGCCCCTCAATTAACAAATTCTAAACCGGGATTATCGACCATATCTAATGAATTCAAAAATTCCTCTTACTTTCCTTGAAAATGATTACCAGAACACCTCATTATCGGTAAATAAAACTATAAATGTAAGCATTTGCCTTCATGGGCTTTGCCCCGGGGAGCAAACGAATCCCGTGTTTTTACGGGTGATTGCATCGTGAGAACCTCTTGTTATTGGTATAAATCAGGAAAGAGCTTTAAATAGTTCTTCTCCAGCATATGGAGATGTCTTCCCCAGGGGATGCTTACAGCGCGATTCCGGTTCGAAAAACACGAACCTTCACTCGACATGACAGGGTGCATTGTTTGTTTAAGCACGGCGCATAAGTGTACTACATAGAGCCAGATTACTACCGCGCCGCTACGAGCAAATTTGGATTGAGCGGCGTAAGACGGAGAGTGGGATAGTTGGGATGCTGATACGCCGCCCTCCCCTCCCAATGGCGATTTGTCATCATGCCTGCCCCGGGCTTGTCCCGGGGACCGTAGGCCCGCTTTTTGGGCCGGAGTGGAGACATCCCCTTTTTTATCGGTATAAGCTTTAACAAAGCTTTAAATAGTTCTTCCCCAGCACGGGGCTCATCTTTTGAACGCGTCAGCGAAATGTCTCGACTTCGGTTCGAAAAACACGAACCTTTGCTCGACATGACAGGGGCACTGCTGTAACAAAGCACGGCGCATAAGTGTACATAGTAGAGCTAGGTTACTACTGCGCCGCAAGGAGGAGATCGATACAAAAAAAGTGTAAGGGATTGCTCGAATTATGTCCATACAAGTATGATGAGAGTAGAAAACTATTTATATCACGTTTACATCGTAACCAATAGGCACCATACGGTTCTTTACACAGGAATGACCGGATGGGGTTACCATAGAATTTTGCAGCATATCCGAAAAGAGAAACCGGGGTTTACTAAAAAATATAATCTAAACAAGCTCGTCTGGTATGAAGAGCATGGAGAGGTAACTCAGGCAATTGCCCGGGAGAAGCAGATCAAGCGCTGGAGCCGAAAAAAGAAAGAGTGGCTGATCGAAATGAAAAACCCGGAATGGAAGGATTTAATGAAGAGTCATTGGGTGGAGTAATGGTTGCAAAGTGCTTTTTTGGCGGCGTAATACAAAATCTTGCATGTTTGGGATACTAATACGCCGCCCTGTCCACCCCAAGACGACTTGTCATCTCGACTGGAGGCCGTGTCTTTCGGCCGGAATGGAGAGATCTCGCTTCGCGGGGAAAAGATGAGCCCTATTATAGGTATAAGCTTTAACAAAGCTTTAAAAAGTTCTTCCCCAGCACGGGGCTCATCTTTTGAACGCGTCAGCGAAATGTCTTCCCCAGGGGATGCTTGCAGCGCGACTCCGGTTCGAAAAACACGAACCTTCACTACCAGTGACAGATTGAAAAATCCATCGATAAGTTCAGTGAACACCCCTCCCGGCTAAAGCCGTACTCCCCTCAAGGGGGAGATTTATTCTGTCACCTCTCAAATGGTGTTGCCCCGTTTTTTGGGGCAAAATTAGGTGCTCGACATGACAGGGGCGTTGTTCTAGTAAATAAAGGCGGATAGCAGCGCACCCAACAGTTCAACATCACGCAAAGCGTGATACTCAACAGTTCCACATAGAAAACCTTGCCAAGAACCCAGACGCTGACAGATCCGGTAGGTGCTGTCAGGTCTTCATGCACCTTGCCTAAAGAATCATCCTCATCACGTCATTAAGTGAAATATTCTCACCCGCAGTAAAAAATGCCAGAATCGGGTTTCCCATAATTGCAGTTGCGCTCATTGAGTAGAGTCCGATCCTTAAAGCGACCACAACAAAAAGCAGTAGTGCCGGAGCAGCTACCCAGATAAACCACTTCATCATTCTATCCCGCGGTCGGTTGTGAATATAGAATATGATAAGGGCGAGTGAGAAGAGATTCGCGACGACTAAAAACCTCCCACCGGACGGTAAAGTGCTCAGTAAATTCGCAGCACTGTAAAGCAGGAGCGTAAATGAATAGAGGTTGAGCCAGTAGCGGTTCTCTCTGAAAAAATCCCTTCCTTTCACAAATAGGATAACCAGAAAACCCATTATCGCCCAGCTCAAAGCTCTAACGTAATAGACCGCATACCACACGTTATCGGTTTCTCCTGTCCGGAACTCTTCAACGTATCGCTCTCCCCTGTAACTGGCCGTCTGTTCCTGGAGTGATAGCGGAGCGTAGGACTCCATAAATTGATTAAAGGCCCTGAGGTCGATCTCAGCAATAAAAAAGGTGGATATAAAAAGTCCGAAATAGACCGTCAGCCAGTTCCCCATCACCACATATGCGCCCAGTGCCAAAACCGGTACTATGAAGGAGAAATGGACCAGTATCGACAGAGCCGCTATGAGAAGCCCTTTCCGTTTTCCTTCGCACAGATATGGAAGCGCTCCATACAGAAAGATGTGGGCGGCAGTCCACATCCTGAAGCCGTTGAGGTCCCAGATCGGGATGACTAAAAAGAAGCAAACGATCAACAACATTGTAACCGGTTTGATCTGGCCTTCCAGCCTCTCCAGCACGTACCACATATTGCGAGAGAAAAAGAAGCCGAAAATAATACCGTACGTGAGAGTAAGTGCGGCAGAGTGGTCTGTAAACCGTGACAGGACGAGTGATATAAGAGGCCGTGCAATATCTTTCTGCTCTTCAAAACTGAGGTACTCTGCGGCAGAGGCGAACGTCATCTGGACGTTGTGAAGCGACTGGTAACCCGCAATATACCGTACAATATCCGCGCTCTCATTTTCGGCCCCAATTGCAAAGGTAAACCCAAAAAAGGCGACAAACGCCCAGCAGATATTTTTGGCCCACGGTTTTTTCCGGTTTCTCAGTGCCGCAATAAACGCAAGAAAAGGCCAGATCAGGAAAAGTCCTGCCGCATAAAATGAACTCTTTTCACTGTTCCCGTTATCCATCTTAACTTTTAACACATAGTTGTAAAAATTTATCGCAAACCCGCCCGATCCGGTAGCGGTCAATACTCTCATAATTGAATTTATGCGAGTAATCTCTATCTAAAAAATGGTCCAAAGCCTCTGTATCGACCTCACTTCCATTTACCGACAGCACCGGCCGGCCGGTGAGATAGTAGTCGATCAGCTTGCTCGGCAACATCCTGGGTGAGCTGTTCTCAAAATTGACCAGGAAATCCATATGGGAAAGTTCCCTGAGGAGCTCCTCTCGCGGAATATAATCGCGTACTTCCACTTTACCCCCGGTCTTTTCAACGTAGGGCTCCAGGAGATCCCTGTCCCGCGAATAGAGAATAAACTTCCAGGCTTTGTCAAGACCGGCCATGTAGTCCAGAAATTTCCGGGGATCGCGCAATCCCGGAATAAACCCGCCCGCATAGGCAAATGTGGGGACCTCGTTCGGGCTGTAGGCCTCCTTGTCGATCTCCACCTCCTCAAAATTGAACCCCTGTGGAATCACCTCAATTTTATCGTGAAATTCCGGGTAGTAGGCTTCAATGGCCCCCTCAATCGGTACAGAAATAGCGTCTGCTTTTCTGCAGAACGCTTTTTCAAAATATTTAAAGTAGAACAGTTTTTTAAAGGTATCCATATCGGAACCCATGAATGGATCGCCGCAGTCGGCTACCCAGGTGTCGGCTACCGGGTGATTTTTATCTCTGGCCCACGCCACCCCCCAGTGGATCGGATGGGGCACCGCGATCGAGATCATCAGGTCATAGCCCGACTCCTCTCTCAGCTTGTTTTTCACCTTCCACATCAGTTCAATATCCGGATACTCAAAAAACTGGCTGAGACCCCTTCGGGCCGCCCGCTTCAGTAAGTTTACCGCCTTTACTGAGGATGACGTATCAATATCAGAGAATGCAAGAGGGCCAAGATCTTTAATGATAACACCGTGTTCACGTTCAAACGCCGGGTGCTCTTTTTCATTCCTGATCGTCAGCAGCGTCACATCGTGTCCCTGTCTGCTAAACTCCTTCACAAGTTCCGTCGTGCGGAAAGAGCGGGGAGTATTTATTGGGTAAAAAGACCGGCTGACAATTAAAATTTTCATACTTCCATTACTGTTCATAAGTTTGAATAAATTCTGCTTTTCTCGTAAATGTTTCTTTGAATGATCTGTACATTTCCTCATCAATTAACCGGCTCCACCAGCTATCCAGGTCAATACGGTTCAGATGAGCTACCAGGGACTCAATATCGTCGTGAAGCACGCCATTTTCTTTAAAGAAGTCGTAAAAAGGCTTTACGATATCCGTTGGACGGTTGTTATTTAAGATACCCACTGTTGGATGGTCAACGTAAATACACTCCAGGAAATTGGTTGAAGGCACATTCATCTGCAATATCAGTCTGCACTGCGACATCTCTTCGGAAATATGCTTCAATCCGCTCGACTTCGTAACTCTTGCATCCTCAATAAAACTAAGCTGCGATTTATGGCTTTGAATTTTGTTGATTCTGCGCGGACGTGCAAGGATTCCCGAATACTTAACCGGGTCGAGAGATTGCAGTAAAAAACTGCTCCACTCTACATAAAATGGCTTATTCTTGTAGTTTAATTCGGGGTAACAGAGCAGCAAATCGTGGTTGAAATTATTTTTCTGCTTGTCGTACTGAAGTTTAAAGTGTTCAAGCCTGTACGCCTTCCACGGCCGGTCTTTCTCTTTATACTTCCATCCCCAGGTTCGATACTCATCACAGACACTGAGCTCAAAGTTATGATCGGTATCCTCCCTGAACTCTCCATACTCGCACCCGTGCTGGTACCAGTAGACCGTTGCTCCATCTTCGGCATAGGCTGAGATTAATACTCTATAGTAGAATGAGTTATCGAGATGGATATGGAACCGTTTGTTTTCAGCTTCCCTGGTATCCATCTGTCTGTAGATGGAAGTGAAGTGTTCTACCAATATCATCGGGAGTTCCCTCACAGCATTCGAAATAAACTGATCCTCAATACGGTTCGCTATCTCATTTACCATTTCACGTTTATGCCTGTCTCCACTGCCAAAAAACAGGGGGATATATTCAGGCAGCTTTATCCCAAGTTCGCCTGCTGTCAGAACCGGTATTTCGGGGAATCCGAGTCGAAAATCATCATTTTGCTCCAAAATAGTCTGAATACGCTTCTTGTTCCATCTCGAGCGTACATGCTTCACCAATAATATAAGGTTCTGCT
>LKNA01000051.1 GCA_001564065.1 Chitinophagaceae bacterium T5-Br10_B2g13 | reverse complement strand
TCATGTTTTGCAAGGTTTTAGGCTGAAAAGGGTTGTTTTCTTGCAAAACAAGATACTAAAAAAACCACATTTAAGCACTATAAACAACTGATAATATTGCTTTTACGGCATTATTCAGGACCGACTATTTATGAATGGCCAGCTTTTGAAGAAGCTTACAATACAGTCATCACAAATATGCAAGTTCTAGAATGTATAATCGTACTTTAATAATAGTGCTCTACTTTCTGAAAGAGGAAGTTGTGGCACCCCCATATCCCGGAATGTGTTCATTGATTCATTGAACACCAAATAGAAATTATTTCCATCTTTCGGGTTGTACCTAAAACGAAAGTTCAAGATTCCCAAATCGTCCACGCTGTTAAACTGAACAAATGACGACAAAGTAACTTTTGTATTAAAAGTCAATTCGGTTCTGAATCTTACAATATGAGCGGTTAAATCCTCGTTTCGGTCACTGAAATTTATTCTGTTAACTTGGTAATACAGATTTAGATTAACTACTCTTGAAGGATCCCAGGTCGGTTGTATGCTGGCAGTGAATCGGGTTCCACCAAAAAAACCTCCTCCACCAGTTCTGAAAACTGCCCTTAAATTTTTACCTCTTGGAGTATGGTAGGAAAGTTGTGCTTCTGGAAAACTATATAAACCTTCTGGTATTACTATGGTATTTGAAATCTGAAAGGGAACGGGAATATCTTCGGTTATAAAATACACATGACCAGTTATCAGATCACCGCGTTTCAATGTAACCGATATTGAGGGGCCATATTCCAAAGATTCAAGTCGGTTATTATTATTGCTGATATATAATGATCCATTAAAAGACGTCTGGATTGACAGTATGGATGAATTTTCCTCCGGTTGCCAACCCCATGAAACACGATCACCAAAGCGCATATAATTCTCCCGTAATTGAAACCCGATACCTGGATTATATAGCTCCCCCGAATAGTTATAGCTGAATTTATAGCTTAATCGATTAAAACTTCGCCGCTCCCATTCCGTTTGCAGCCGTATGGATTCATGAGTAAATCTTGATCCATTAACATCACTGTCTGAAGTCTGAGCGATATTAAACTTTAAAAATTCATGACTCCATAAATTGAACCTGCCATCAAGACCATAGGCAAAATTATAATTTCCCGACTCATCAATCCTACTTGTAAACATACCGCCCGCATAAGATTGTGGATTTAACAGCTGTTTTCGAAAACGTATTATACTGTTATTTTTTGAGGAAAGGCCTAGGTCACGGGCAGTTTGCATCGACAACAAACCTATGTCCCAGCCTTGAGAACGTGTAATCATCCGGGCACCTCCGAGAATACGCAGAGGTTGTCCTTCGCTTAAACCAATGCGCCTGCTATGAAATAACCGGTCTTGCGCATCAAACGTAAAATCAAAAATGGCTGCACGCTCCAAAAAAAACTGTCTTCTTTCAGGAAAAAATAAAGAAAAACGAGAAAGATTGATTTGTTGATCGTCAGCCTCAACCTGTGCAAAGTCAGTATTTAGGGTTAAATCAAGTGTGGAACTATTGGTTAATCCCATCTTTACATCCAATCCAGCTTCATAAGTCAATTCATGCTCATGTTGATACCTGTCAGCGCCGGAAACCAGATAAGCGGATCGATCCAGGCCACCAAGCAAATATGGTGTTATAAATACTGGATTTTGGTTTTCAATATTTGTTAATTCCACTCTTTGAGACTGCGAAGGTTTTCTCCAGCTTAAAAACCCCCAATCCGGAGGAATGGCCGGATAAGTCTGCATAGTCACATCATGTGCAGAGTATCGATATGCAATTAAGCCTAACTCCACTCGCCCGTTTTCACTTTCAAATCTCAAGCTGCTAAAAGGGATACGCATCTCGGCAGACCAACCCGTTTCATGGATGACTGCTTGGGCTTCCCAGATCGTATTCCAGTAAAGATTGGCTGTTAGGCCATCATTACTGAGTGCCCCATCCATCCTGGAGCCTGTAGGAGTTACAGAAAACCACAAAGCATTTTCATTGTCATTAAAAGTATCCAGTACAATTGAGACATTCGAGGTACTCATATTGTTTTCATTCCTTTTGTAGGTAGGTGCACTGATCTTTTCGGGATCTACGTAACATCTACAGCTTACGTACAGATAATCTTTATCATAGGCAATTCTTATTTCTGTTTTACTTCTGTCAACTTCAATGCCATAGGCAGGCCAATGTGTGACCAGTGGTAGAGGCTCAATAGCTTCCCAGGCGGGCTCATTGACTTTTCCGTCAAGTGTGATAGAGCCCTCCAGCTTTGGAATTACATATAGACCAGGTGATTGAGCAAAGGTTATTTCCGAGGATATCATTAAACTAATAAGACCTGCCACAAGCAGACAGACTGTACGCAATGTTATAATTTTTAATCTATACATATTGTCATCCTCAGCTTATGGAAAATTACTCCCTCTGGACATCTATCTTTTGACAATAGTAGATCATCTATTTCAAAAGTTGGAACCTGATCTTCATTTTTGATTTTCAAAGTACTTCTCGTACCACCGTATACTGCGTTCGACCAGATCAATCCGATGATTCGTTTCACTTATACCGTGCCCGGACCGTGGATAAAGCACCATAATAGGTTTTAATCCTACATCATGAAGAGCTATATAGAATTGTTCGGCTTCTTCACGAACTACATTATAATCATTCATACCATGAACCAGCATGACAGGTGTATTAACTTGTGCCACATAACGTAGTGGAGAACGATGCCATAATTCATCCATAATATGCATTTGTCCCGGAAAGCTTTCATGAGGAAAACCGCCATATTCTACGGCCAGATAATCATGATAGTAACCCAGATAGTTGAAACTCACCAAATTGGATATACCTGCCCTTGGTATTGCTGCGGCAAACTCATTCGTTTGTGTAACAAGCCATTTGCTTAATTGCCCCCCATAACTACCTCCTTCAACACCAACGCGCTCTGGATCAAGCCAGCCGTATCGACTTAAAGCAGCGCGCATACCATAAAGTACATCTCGGGCTTCACCCCCGTTTTGATCCTGAAAAATTGCATCTGTAAACTCCTGTCCATAACCTGTTGAACCACGATAATTGACTTTCAAAACAGCGTAACCCTGTCCAGCGTAGATTTGGGGATTGATCCTGAAATTAGCCCCACGTTGACTATGAGGACCTCCTTTAATGCTTACAATTAGAGGATAACCACGTTTTTTATCAGGATTTAAACCGATCGGTTTGACTAGAAATGCTTCAATCTCCAGGTTATCTGAACTTTTAAATGTAAACGTTTCAATTTCCGCAACCTCACGTTCTTCCAAGAGGGATCTGTTTAAATCTGTAATCTGACGGTTTACCCCATCATCACGATAGTGAAAAAGTTGAGTTACGTCTTTTATTGAGTTAAAACCATATAGAATAGAACCATCATTTCCAATTGACCAGTTTCTTACTTGCCCTATTTTTTGGATTACCGCTTCAATCTGCTGATTCTCTGTTGAGACTCTGTATAAAGCGATATTTCCTCTTTCCTGGACTGTGAAATAAATATATTTACCATCGTTACTCCACTGTGGCGAACCCTGTCGATTATCAAGCTTTTTTCCCAAATGTTGTCGGTCGCTACCATCTGACCGGACTGTCCAAATGTGTGTATCTTCCATTGTTGTTTCAGAGGATGTCAATCCTCTTGTTGTTCCCTGGTAAGCAATCATTTCACCATCTGGTGACCATTTTGCCCGATAAACCATAGTTTCAAGATGTGTCAAACGTGACTCTGACCCGTCATTCACGTTTACTGTATATAGATCATAATTATGATTCCGGTCATGATCTGGCTCTCTGTTTGAAATAAATAGTATCAAATCCCCTTTCGGTGACCAATCAATACTATGATCATAAAAGCTATTATCAGTCAATTGAGCCGACTCGCCTGAATTCAAATTGACTTTATAAATTTGAACTCTTCTATTGTCTGTAAAATAGTCCCCTCCACTCCCTGTTGTTTTATAACTATATCGGCGTATGACAACCGGATCTCCTTCTGCTTCTTCTGTTTCCGGTCCGGACGTTGTTGAAAGGTATCCGATCCACTTGCTGTCCGGAGACCACGTTAATCGTTCTCCGATTCCGGGAAGCGGATGGTTGGTCCATTGGCTTTCAGTCAGGAATCGCACCTCTTGACCATTCTTATTAACAACCATTATCCCGCTCTTACCCTCGCTACTTCCGTAAAATGCAATCCATTCCTCATTAGGTGACCAACGGGGGTTTGAAATTGAAATATCTTGATCTTGAAGCAATGGCCGCTGTTCTCCGCTTTCAAGATTTCCAATCCAATATCTTGTATAAGAACTTCCCGGACGATCTGAATGGCTTATTCCGTAGAGAACTTCACTGCCGGATGGAGACACTTGTATTTCGTTTATTTCACGCAGTTCTTTGATATCATTACTGATAAATCCCTGTGCTGAAACATCTGTAATCCATACAAAAAATAGAAGGGTCAATACTGAGAATAATTTTATAATACAGGCCTTAACCCGATCAGTTATCTCCATTTGATTCGTTATCATCGTTCATGTTCTCCTCCGTTAAAAGTTCGATGCGTACTTTTTTGATCAATCTCCAAACTGGCCAGGAGATCATGAGCGAAACGAATAGAGAGGTGTAAAAGATCAAATCTTCATGGAGCAGCTGAATTTCAAATAGATTGGTCAGTGCACGTGCGAGATTGCTGATACCAATGATAACCGTAATAAAAACTACCAGCCCCATCAACAGATTGAACCAGTTACTATTGATTGTTTCTCTGTTCATTAAACGTACATTATTCACCATAATGAGAAGAAAAACTGCAACCAATGGCAATATCACACCATTAAGAGCCTGTGCCAGGATGATAGCCGGTATCGGCTGTACCTGTGCAATACCAAAACCGATTCCAATCATCAAAATACCCATCCATACAAACCGAAAATACAATCCTCCTTCTTTCCACTCTATAGATCCTCGGTTTGAATCCAGCATACTGCGTGCAGTGATTGCAGCTGCGAGTGGAGCTGTCACCGCTGAACTAAAGCCGGCGGCAAACAGACCCAGACCTAGTAAAGCAGCAGCCCATGAGCCAAGACTTACAGCCAATTCATTAGCCAAAGATTCAAAAGTGAAAATACCGGCAATTGACGCACCGACGACCATCACTGCAATTGAAATGATACCGCCAAGCCCTATCGCAATCGTGAGACTAAGGCGCATCTCACTCAAAGATTGTGTGTTTGGAATGCCGGATCCTAGAAACAGGTTGTAAGGAACTACAGTTGTGCCAATCAGGGCTAAAATTAGCATTTCGGAACCTACTGGAAATGTGGGTATAAAAGCCCCTTGAAACATCTCAAGAATGGGGGGGCGAATTACAATAGCCGTTGTTAAGAAACATAACCCCATAAATGCGACTATCAATCCCATGACTTTTGCAATCTGGTTTACTGATCCGAACCAAAAAAGGGTAAAGGCACAAACTCCAATGGCTATGGTGATCTGCCAGGCCGGCAAATCAAATATCAACGATACACCCGCAACCGCACCAAGAATATTCCCGGTTTCAAAAGCAGCACATCCCAACAAGATAGCAGTCAATATCAGATAAACTGTCATTCTGCCAATTTTACTGTCGAAAAGAAATATCCGGAGTGCCTCACCCAAATTTTTCCCTGATACAGTAGTAATCCGAGCACTTGATTCCTGTAAAACCATACATGCAATGGTTGAAAATACTAGGGCCCACATCAGTAAATAACCAAATCCGGCACCAGCAGAAGCGGCAGTAGCAATCGTTCCGGGGCCGATAAACGCAGCTGAAATCACCGACCAAAATAAAATATTAAGTAACCGTTGTTTCATAATTTTCCGAATCCCCCACCACCTGGAGTTTTCAGTATAAACCTATCACCGACTTCAAGATCTTTGCCATCTACGGAATTGAGCTGAATTTTTTTCCCGTTTTTATAAATTACCAATTGTTCACCTCTTTTCCCTGGCTCTCCACCCCGCAGTCCATATGGTTCCTCAACACGGTGTTGTGTCAAAACCGTCAGGCGCACCGGCTCCAGAAATGTCATCTCCCTCAGGATACCTGATCCACCGCTATATTTTCCCTTTCCGCCTGAACCATGACGGACTTCATACCTATCGAGTCGTACAGGGTAACGATACTCCAGAATTTCGGGATCAGTTCCTCTAGTATTCGTCATATGATGGTGAACGGCATCTGTCCCATTAAAATCGGGGCCTGCTCCTGTCCCGCCGCCTACTGTTTCATAATATCCAAAATGATCATTGCCAAACAACACATTATTCATCGTTCCCTGGCTGCATGCAACCCGTTCAAACGGTTTGAGAAGGGTATCGGTTAACCGCTGGCTTACTTCCACATTCCCTCCTACCACGGCCGGGCATTTTGCCGGATCCTGGTGAAATTCAGGGTTTAAAAAGCAGGTTGGCAGAATGATTTCGACAGGATCGAGCAAACCTTCATTTAAAGGCAGCGGTTCATCAATCAAAAGCCTGAGCACATACATAATCACGCTATTCACAATAGCCGGAGTTGCATTTAAATTTCCTGGATGCACAGGCCCAGTTCCGGTAAAATCGATTTGAATCCATTCGTCTTTAACCGTGTATGTCACATTAATGATGGTGCCATCATCGAGCTTCTCCTCACTGTTGAATGTTCCGTTGGGAATTGATTTTAGAGTCGATCTCATTCTTGTTGCAGCATGTTCCTTGAGCGCATTCATATAGTGCCGTACCTGTCCCGTTCCATATTTGACTGTCATACCCCGTAGAGCCTCAGCTCCACGATGGTTGGCAGCAATAGCCGCCTGAAGGTCAGCCATATTTTCTTCAATATCCCGTGTCGGATATGGACCACTCAACAGGTGTTTTCGTATATTTTTCCATTGTTCATTTCCCCGGTCAATTAATTTCATGGGAGGGATAACCACTCCTTCTGCCAGAAGACTGGTCGCATCCGGAGGCATGGAACCGGGGTATGTGCCGCCGATTTCAGCATGATGAGCTCGACTTGCCGCGTAACCAATCAGCTCTTCATCGTCGGTATAAACAGGTGTGACAACCGTCACGTCCGGTAAATGAGCTCCACCAAAAGCCGGATGGTTTGTGACGATTACATCGCCCGGTTTCATTTCAATCGCCTCCATCAAACTTCGAACGCAAAGTCCTAAAGCACCAAGATGTACGGGGATGTGTGGCGCATTTACAACCAGTTCACCCTTGCTGTTAAGTAAAGCACATGAAAAATCAAGCCGGTCTTTTACGTTTACTGACAGTGCTGTGCGCTGTAGCATTTCACCCATTTCTTCGGCAATTGAACTGAACCGATTGGTAAACAACTCCAGTTTAACCGCTTCTGATTCAGTCTCCCTATTCTCGATGCCTGTAGATTCAGCCTTTTGGAGTTTTGTCGTTCCATTATTAGTAATAGCTGCATTCCAGCCGGGTTCAATGACAATCGTGCTGTGTGGATCCAATACCAAGGCTGGACCTTTAATCTGATTACCGGGTTCCATTTTCAGCCTGTCATACACAGGTATTTCTTTTTTAACACCTTCAAACCAAACCTTTTTATGAAATGACGGGATACAATTGTTTACCTGACCGTTGCCATTGGTTTTTTTTGATTTTTGGGGATTGGTAGACGCAATCACACGGATCGATTCAACCTCAATTGTACGTGAATCTATCCAGTGCCCGTATCTGTCGATATATGCTTTTTTAAACAGATTGAGTGGCTTATGATCACCATCATATTCAATCTCTAAAGTACTTTCCTGACCTTCAAGACGCATCGAAAGGATAGCTCTTCGTACTCCAATTTCCGATGTGCCATTTCCTATTGTTTTTTGCAGCTTTTCCAACGCACCAGCTGATAGTGTTTTAACATGTTGGTCTAAATCGAATTCGACTTCCATGAGCGGTTTGAGAAGCTGTTTCTCTTCGAACTCTTCCATTACTGCGTGTCCCAGGCCCCATGCACTCAATATACCGGCATGCTCAGAGACAAGTACAGTATCCATATTTAACTGCCGGGCGATTGAACAGGCATGCTGAGCCCCTGCTCCTCCAAAAGCTACCAGAGCATATTCACTGGTATCATATCCTTTTCTGATTGAGATTTTGCGAATCGCATCGGCCATCCTCTCATTGGCAATATGAAGAAATCCCAATAAAATATCTTCACGTGTAACATCTTCATCACGAATTTGTCGTACTTCTTTCAGGATCTCTGCAAGTCGGTTTTCAGACTCTTCTATTACGACCGGAATATGAAAATTCTTAGCATCGAGCCTGCCGAGTAAAAGGTTTACATCGGTAATCGTTAATGGACCGCCGGCGCCATAGCATGCCGGACCGGGATGTGCCCCCGCACTTTCCGGGCCAACGCAAAGCTTGAATCCATCAAAGTAACAAATAGAACCACCTCCCGCTGCTACAGTTTCGATAGAAAGGGCAGGAGCCACCAGATGAGCATTTCCAACACGATGTTCAAAGACATATTCATAGTTGTTTTCATAACGTGCTACATCCGTACTGGTACCTCCCATGTCAAAAGAGATAACTTTTTCGTAACCATCATTTTTCCCGACTGTCGCAGCACCAACCACTCCCCCGGCAGGACCACTCAGTAAACTGTCTTTAGGTTTGTAACCGGTATCTTTTGTCAATCCTCCGGCACTGGTCATCACAAAAATGTTTCCATCCGAAATTGCGGCGCTCACTGAATCAAGATACTGATCGATAATCGGAGCAAGATAGGCATTGACCAAGGTTGTTTCAGCACGTGGGATTATCCTGATAAACCGTATCAAGTCAGATGATACCGAAATATGGTCAAATCTTTTTTCAATTAGCCATGCCTCCAACACTTTTTCATGTTCCGGATTACGATAACTGTTCATTAGTGCGATCGCAATCGACTGAATTCCATCTTTCAGGCATTCTTTTACTTGTTGTTCCAGAGATTCCGTTCTCAGTGGTTCTATGACCTCACCCTTTGCATTAATCCGTTCCGGAACTTCAATAACCCGATCATAGACCTGTTTGTTTTTGATTACCTGTAATGCAAAAAGGTCTGAGCGTTGTTGATTTCCGATCTCCAACAGGTCGTGAAAACCTTTCGTCACAAATAAAGCTGTTGGAACACCTTTGTTTTCAAGAAGAGCATTTGTACCGCGGGTTGTTGCAAGTCTCATTTGAACCGAGGGGAGTTTCTTGCCGGCCGGGGTAGATGTAACAAGTCTTGCTGCCAAAGTGGGGGCTTCCTCATCGGAAATAACCTCAAAAGAAACAGATGAATTTTTGTCCACGGTAATTTCATGACTCAAATGGATAACGGAACGACTGGAGTTAAACCCTGTGACTTCCACTTCCTCTTCTTGTTGTAGCAATCTAAACCTGAATCCCCTGATAAAGTTATCCGGTGCTTCCCAATCTTGGTTAATAAAATATGATTTTTCACCTGCCGGTGATCCGAGTGTTCCACGAAGTGCGCTACTGCTTAATACCTTTACCCGATGTTGTACTCCTTCCGGGTCGATTGCAATGCAGTCTGTAAATGTACCGCCGGTATCAACCCATATTTTCCAGGGCTGGTTCTGATCATTCATTTAGTCAAATAGGTTTAATCTTTTGAATTACAGGCAATTCAGTTTCGAAATTTGTATCTAAACGACTATTAAATCGCATTAAAATCAAACTGAATTCTGATTGAATACTATTCTACTTATTAGAACGAATAACCAATCATTGCTGACACTACACGATTTCTTGCATTGGTACGATCGAAAGCATCTGAAAGTCCAAGATCAAATCGCAAGTCAACTGTAATTCTGTCAATCTCAACAGTCACTCCTCCCAGCATACTAAGTTCTTGGCTCTTTGCTTCTGTTTCAAACAGGTTTATTTGCCCTTCCGTTACTGTAGAATTTTCGAAAAGCTTAAAAGAAAATGCCGGACCAACCAATAATCCTGCACTCAACCCTTCACCTTCCACAACAAGATATTTAGCCAGTAATGGAATCTGTAGATAGCCAACATTGATTTTTTCATATCTATCCGGATCAAGTTTAAAATTTCCATTAGCTCCTTTTAAAACGAATAAAGCCTCAGGCTGTAAATGTAAACTTCCGAACAAGTTATAACTTGAATAAACTCCTGCAGTGAAGGATGTGATGTTATCTACATCGTCAACCATGCTTCCATAATAGTCCGCAAAACCAACACCGGCCTTTACTCCTAATTGACTATTTGATTGACCTATGGCTACACTCGAAAGTACTATTCCGATTGCTAATGTTAGTAATGTAATCCTCATAATGTTCTCAATTTATATAGTTTAGTTTATGCTAGATATAAAATTTACAATTCCGTTGTGAGCATGAAGTAGAAGGCATAAGTTCCGAGCCAATGAGTTCCTACATAATCGGTATCAAAAATCACCTTCATACCTTCCTGGCCTATCTGAGATGATAATCTATTAAGAATTTCCCTTTGAAGATCATCCTCAGGTAAATTCACAGCTATTTCATTCATAGACCATGCACGATGTAATAGCAAGCCGTCTAAGTGTGTCACCGAACCTGCCAGTTCTTCAATTGCGGCATCTTTATCTTCAAATTCAATAGGATTAGCCAAGTATTGAAATTCTTCAGAATAGAGTGGGGGCATAAATACATCTAACCATGCTGCAAACTCATTTGTCCCCATCAATTCTCCCATTAAGTTTGCCTGGGCAAGACAAGGCGATATAAAGTCAGATCCTGAAGGTTCAAAAGTAGTCGGACAATTTCGATCGTTTTCAAAGAAAAATCTTGAGCGGTTTTCTATCGCTTGCTCAAACTCTGTATCACCAAGATTTCGAGCATAATCAAGCATAAGCCGGAGATTGAAAGCGGTATTTGAATGAGTCCCGTTTCTCATCGGAAAGGTTCTGTTTTCAATGTAGGTGATTGTTCGTTCCCTAAAAAGATCCACCAAAGGTTTTAGATTTTCAGCCCACTCCTGAGCTTTTTCATCATCCCATGTATAAAGTTCCTCATACAGTTTCATAGCCCAAGCATAACCATATGGTCTTTCAAAGCTTTTATTGCTTTCAAGTTCAAAAAACTCCAGTTCACCCTTCAAACTTTCCTCCGAAAGATGATTATTTAGCTTTTCGATGATAAGAGGACCAACAGAGATATTGGGGAACTTTTTCAGTGTTTTGACCATCGTCCAATGAGAGTGAACCGCTGAATGCCAATCATAACATCCATAAAAAGAACGGGTATCCTCATAATCAGATATAAATCTATAATCAAGATTGTAAAGATATTCGCGCCATGTTGGTTTCGAGTGGGGGTGATCTACACATGCCAATGGCAAGGCTACAAGACCCAAAGCCATTTTTTCATCCATCACAACCTCATCTATCGGATCTATGGAATCTAAATACTGCTCGAGTGATGTGATTACCTCCTGCGTCTGAGTAATCGGTTCATGCTGTGTTTCTTCATTAGCTTCTACACATCCTGAATAAATAAATACAAGCAGTAAGAGTGACAGAGATATTTTTATATAATTCATTTTATTTGAATTTTTGTAGTGACTTTGCAGTTTAAAAACTCGATTGAATCGCTTATATATTTGGCTTAAAATTCGCTCTATTTTGACAATTGCTAATGTTGTCTGATGTTCATTCCTCTTCCTCAAATGGAATCACCGGTTTAACTCTGTACCTCTTCTTTATTAGATACCCACCATCCTCAGTATGAGTCTCTTCAATCCGATTTTGCCCATCATAAAGATATCGTAAGGCTGCTTCCGTATGTGCAATACCCGCTTCGTTAATCATTTTTAGCCAGTCTCCATAAGCTGTTTCATCCGGTGATTCTGTTGTATGGCTGACATACGTTATTTTCGGCCCTGTGATGCCGTTATCATTCAGTTTTGAACCTTTTATACTTTTATACACCAGAACATCATTTACATAATGTTCGACGAAGCTTTTATCATGTGAACGATATTTGGTATAGGTTTTATAGGCTCGCTGATTAGCTTGATGCATTTCCTCAGAATCACGAATAGATTGAGTTACTGCATTGAGTACACCCAGTGAAGCTGTTTTATAATCTGGATATTCAGGATCGTCAATCCACCCATAACCCGGCATGAACCATCCCCGATATCCCCACCAAGACCGAGAAGTAACATTTCGATTTCTGACCCAAGCACTATATCCGGCAAAATTTTGCACCCATTCGTTTTTAGGGTATCCATGCAGGTTCATGTAAATATCAGGTAGCCAAGTCTCTCTTAAAGCTTGTCGTACTTTAGCTTCTGGATAGATCGGGTCCAGTCTGTTTCGATCCAAGGCATTTCGAATGTTTATTCCAAGTGCCCCAACATAACCGGCATGATTGGTAAAATCTTTATTGAGCTGATACATCTCATAAGCCAACCCTGCTCCATCTGGATTTTTCATGGGTTGAACAACCAGGTTGACTCGATCAAGATATTTACGATATTCTTTATCGGTTGCAATATATTCCAGAAGTCTAAGTACGTAACTTGTACTCGAAACCTCATTCCCGTGTTCTCTGGCAGATAGAAAGAGCGTCGGTTTCAAGGCATTTAACTTAGCTTGTGAAACATATTGAGAAGCAAATGAGGGTAGCACGTCTGCAGCAAAAATGTGGTGTCCCAAAAACGAATCCGCCATATAATAGGCATTAACCTCCGGAAACTGATTGAGTTTTGCAATTAGACGATTGTTTTCATCAGGCGATATAGGTGTCTCCCACTGTACAATGGGAGCATCAGAAGAATCAAACTCTACTTCCGGTAGCCTCGGATAGCTAGCAGGTGCCGGATTGGATGTTTGAAACAAACTTACATATTGTTCAAAGTTTTCGTCATCTTTTGCAGTAAATCGGATGACAAGTTCATTGAGCTTTTCAAGACTTAGCGTTTGTTCAAACATGTCTTGCTGATGCATCCTATTCAGAAATTGTATCATTCGTTCTAGGCGTTCTACAGATGTATACGCACGATCAATCGAATTTTCAGTCGCCCTTTTATTGAATTCCTGATAGCGGTCCAATTCCGTTTCTGCCTGAACATTGAATAATATACGAGAAATCCCCTCCTGGCCTGACTGAACCCAAATTCCACCAAGATGTGGAATATCTACATTAAGATTTGCAAGTTCATATTTCTGTGTTATTGGTTCAGTTTCCCCAACCAGTCGGTAACTTAATTTTAACATAGGTCGGGCTCGTTCTTTACCGGTAAAACTGATATCAGCTCTTGCTCCTTTCCCTTGAGCATCATGAATATAGGGTTTTACCCTGCCAGCAAAATGCAGTGGGCCAACCTGATACCTGTTCCCTATGAGACTGAATAAATTTAGTGTTTGCCAATATATATCTGAATGGATACCATCAAGCGAAGAAACAGTATGCTCATCAATTCCTATTCGATAATTTGGCTCACTCATCCAGAGATTAACATTAAGCTCATCGAAAAAGGGAGCCAAATCCGGTGACGGTTCACCTTCCATTACATCCATCATGTATTCGACAATTTTACCATATGTCTCGTTTTGAAAATGATCCCAAAAAAGTTCTAGATCTGTTTTAATACGTTCATCAATTAAAACTTCGCCGTTCAGTTCAGCCATAAGTCGACCGGTTGCTACACGGACCGAATCATATTGTGGAAATTGATCGAAGAAGGGACGTATTGTGTAAGCTGGATCAAATGTATCTTCAAAAACTAAATTATCATTATGGTCATATGCGTAGACTCTGTAATATGGATATTTCTCAAGGGTAGAGTGAAATTGAATAACAGAATCAGGAATAGAAAGTTCACGAGCCATCACCAAGTCAACAGGATAAAGTTCTTGGAGCCATCGAGTATCTGAATGCACTGCCTGCCACCTTACATCATTAGAATCTTCAATTGAATGAAATACAATATCAATTTTTCCAATTTCTTTACTTTTTAATTCCGGCAGGACCTGCTCCTCAAGCCAGCTATAGCCTTGTTTAAAAGCTGATAAAACTGAAACTTCTCCATTTATCCCCAGCCTTAAGAACTCTTCATTAATCCGTTCTTCGAGATCCCTCCTTACCTCTTTCGGTTCACTCAACCGTAGATCCAGATTCAATTGATCACCACTTGAAACGTTTGGAATTACTCGTGCTTCAATCAATCCCCACGCCTTGTCAACTTCCCATGGGAATTCCACTGACTCTTCAAATATCGTTTTCCCAACTCCGAATTTGGTTGGATAACTTGCCACCTCAATATTTGCCATGGAAGAGAATTCAGAGACCAATTCGGTAATAAAATCCTCTAGTCCCTCTGGAATTTCCTCCGCTGCAATTTCCACTTTAACATCTTCTATATCCCCCTCTATTCTATTTAACCAGGTATCTAGTTTTTCAATACCGGCTACAACCTGAGCCGGACCATTGACTCCCTGAAAAAATCGACGAACATCTTCTTCAAGATCTTTCAACTGATACTGACCTTTACCATAATTCCATAAATACGGAAGTCGTCCACTTGCATATGAGAGAACTGCCCCCAATCCCGTTTTATCCTGACCACCAATATAAATACCATTCCGGTCGTTGAACCCATTTTGGATAAACTGGATAAACCCCTCTCCAGAAATTGTATCGATTTCGTATAGATCCCCTTCTTTTTCCAGAATTTCACCGTAAGAATGTTGTGTGCCTACAAGAATCGGGAAACCATATGACTCTGGGTCATCATTTCGACCTGCAATCCGAACTAATGGCATTCTTAGTCCGGAACTTTCCAAAGCAATGCGTGACGCCAAGGAAATTACTTCTTTCGGATTATCCTGACCACTGTATGAGATATAACCGAGAATATCATCCGGTACAAAATCACCCTTTGTGTCTGTATACAACCCATTAAGGGTGTAGATCTCGGAAAGGTTGAAATCTGGGGAATGATTTAGCGTTGCTTCATTATCGGCCTGTTTATAACGGCTCGAACTGACCGGAACCGAGATAGTTAAGTGCTCATCATTTGACTTAATCACATAGTCAAAACGATTAATTTGATTAAAATAAAGTGAGGATTCTTCATCAATTCTTCCTTCCTTTAATTCTTCGCGAATCCCCTTTTCAATCTCTTCCAGAATGCTTTCATCATCAGTAGTAATTTTTAAACCGGCACTTCGGATTCCATGCCTGTTTCTTTCAACTACCAGATGTTCAACACTGATTTTTGTATTCTCAAACCCTGAATTGCGTAAAAATTCTTCATGTTTGTTAATCAGGTCTTCAAGTGTAACATTTTTTGCAGGATCCCAAATCTGTGGAAAACGCCCTCCAAAATATTCTCCCGCAGCAAGTATACCACTCGCATCTGCTCCGGTTATCTGAAAACCTCCCAATGGGAACTCTGAAGTAGACTTAATCCAACGCAAAACACCTTGTCCAGGTGTTAAATTATTTAGTTGTTGGTAATAGTAGTCTTCTGGATGAATTAAGTTTGAAAAATTACCGATCATCAATACAGGTCGGCCTGTTACCCTATCCAATTCCGAATAAAAGCGTGACAGGTTCAAATCTATGGATGTAGTTTCGAAACCTAACCGGGCGGCTGCATTTCCACCTGATACGATTTCTGAAGAAGAAGGATTGTCATTCAGAACAATAAATAGATTGACATGGTCAATCAGACCGTCCTGGTTTGTGTCTTGTAAAATATAGCCTGTTTTAAATATTCCTGAGAGTCCATTTTCATATTGTACTTCATCAGTGCCTTCAAATTCATAAACGGTAGCATTTATTAAAAAAACAATTGCTGATATAAAAACAACTATGCGTAAAAAAGACCAAAATAGTGATTGCATATTCAATTATTAGGTTTTGACAATCTCATCGATTTAATTGCCAGAGGAACATTGAGGTAATGTTCCTCTGGTTTAAGCCCTTTATATCCGATTTTCTACTGATCAATCCACATTCGAGACAGGAGATTATCACTGCCCATTCGTTCAACAGCTTCAGATCTGTTTGAATTATTCAATGACTGCTCATCCTGTGGATATACCCATCTGCGCGGTACTTCATCCAACAATGCTGCCGGTCCAGGCTGAAGGTTCGGATAGTTTAATCTTCTCCATTCAAACCACCCCTGAAGACCTTGCCGGTACAATTGTAACCATTTCTGTGTACCGATCAATTCTCTCCAGTTATTCTGATCCCAAACAACATTTGGTTCATTGAGATATGCATTAATTTCAGCTTCAGTAATTTCTGAGGGAAACTGATTGGCATTCAACCCTGTAGTATTATAGGTATCAGTACCTTCAAATCCACTTAAAACAGAGTCCAGGAGATTCTGAGAGAATAATTGCATGTTGCTTCGAATAGCATTCTCATATAAACTTTGAGCCGATTCACCCGGCACATTCAACCACCCTCTAGCTTCAGCTTCAGCGAGAATAAACAGTACTTCGGAATATGTCATCACAAATCCGGGTGATCGTGGAGCAAGATAAAATGCCCCAATTGGTGAAATTGAGTTATTGGGAAACAATCCTTGTTCCATTCCTACTGGTAGTCCTACATACTCTGAATCATTAACATTAGGAGCAGCATAAATCCTCAAACGCGGATCATTGAATTCCTTCAACATTTCAACAACCGGCTCGGTCACTTTTAAGTCATCACGCTGGCGAAGTGCATTATTTGTCGGATGATTATTGGGAAAGTTGCTGTACAGCATGTAGAGATTGTCTTCATTACTTTCAAAAATCATTCCTTCGTTAAATACACGCTGAATTCCGGTACTCGCTTCAGTCGGAGCCACTTCAGACATTCTCATATATATCCGCAGTTTTAGAGAGTTTGCAAATTTTTTCCATTTGCTCATATCACCACCATAAAACAGATCTTCACTACCAAAAGGACTTTGATTTACATCGATCATAGAAGTCGCCGCATCCAATTCATCAATCAAATCTAAATAAATAGACTGTTGTGTATCATATCTTGGGCTTGATACCCGCATATTCGGATCTGGATGAGCCCCCGTATTAGCTTCTGTGTAAGGAACATCGCCCCATAAATCCGTAATCAAGTGGTATTGCCAAGCCATCATAACTCGGATGATTGCTTCCTCATTCGGCCGCGGCACATCAGCTTGCTGAACATTATATTTCAACTGTGCAAGATCCTCTAAAATACTAGAATAAAAGGTAGTCCAATGTCCGTTTGCAGCTGCAGGTGTATATTCATAAATACCAGTTCCTGCATAAAGAATAGGGGCATGATATTGTACGTGTACATATGCTCTACCTGGTGCTCCATGGGAAAGAAATGACAAGCTTGCTTCCTGAACATGTGGTATTACGAATCTTGCCGGTACACCTGTTGGTTCATTTGGATTTTCATTTAACTCCTCAAATCCAATATCACATGCTGTAAGAACAACGAGTAAAATAACAGTAAGAGTTACATTAAAAATATATTTAGTTGATTCCATTGTTCCGAATATTTAGTGACTAAAATTAAAATGAAACATTTACGTTAAAGCTAATTCTACGACCTGGCGGAATTTGATTCGATTCAATTCCCTGCATATTTGTAGCGTTCAACGCTGTTTCAGGGTCGATATGTGGGACATTTTTTGAAATAATCCATAGATTTCTTCCGGTTACGGACATGTTGAGACTTCGAATAGGAAGCTCAGCAAGCCATCTTACCGGGAGTGAATAATTAAGACTTACTTCCCTGAGCTTGACAAAACTGGCATCAAAGATTGTCGACTCTGTTATAGAGGAAAAGTGCCTGTTATAAGCATATAAAGTTGCCATATTGATTTCTATATCATTCGGTGATCCATCCTGTTTTACAGCACCAGGTCCATGTGGCCCCCCCGGCTCATTGGCACCTCCCTGATAAACAAAAGGTCCATCACGCCCCCGTAGCGTTTCAATATAAGTACCAGCAAATCTTCCAAATCTATATCCATCAGAATGAATAACTCCACCTTGTTTTGTATCTATTAATACACTCAGTGAAAGATTACGGTATGAAAAAGTATTACTTATGCTGCCAGCCCAATCCGGATCATAAGTACCGAACGCTTTTTGTTCTTCTGCCCTCATTGGAATTCCTCTGTCGTCGACAACAATATATCCATCTTCATTTCTGAGATACTGTGTGCCATACAGGACTCCAAAAGGTTCACCCGGACGCGCCTCTACCGAGGCCCCTCTTCCACCAATCACAAAGCTCTCCAATCCTTCAGCTAAGCTGACAACCATGTTTCGATTTCTATTGAAGTTCAAATTTACATCCCATTGGAAATTTGAACTTTCGATTGGTGAAGCTCCCAATACAATTTCCAGACCCTTATTGCTGATTTCGCCAACATTTATAATCTGAGAGATGTAACCACTGGATCTCGATATTTGAACCGGTAAAATCTGATCGCGAGTTAGCGATTCATAGTAAGTAAAATCAAATCGCAATCGGTTTTGAAAAAATCTGAGATCTGTTCCAATTTCCCATGACCTTGTTTGCTCCGGACGAAGATCTAAGTTTGGAATTGTTGAACTGATTGTATAAGTCGGGATATTATTGAAAGGTAGTCCTGTACTGTAAGTCATGGAAAGTTGATAAGGGTCAGTATCATTTCCAACCTCGGTCCAACCTCCCCTTATTGCACCATAGGTAAACCAATTCAATCCGTGATCTATTATATCCGAAAAGACAATACTTGAGTTGATTGACGGATAAAAATATGAATTATTTTGAGGCGGGAGTGTCGACGACCAGTCATTTCTACCTGTTACTTCAAGGTAAATATAGTCTCTGAATCCAATATTTGCAGATCCAAATACACTATTTACTTTCTTATTGGAACGAAAACTTTCCAATTCAGGTCGAACTGCGGAATTTTCTATCGTATAGAGGTTTGGAAGACTGAGCTCTGGTGCCAATCCCCGATTCATCCGATAAACTTGTTCGACTGATTCTGCTCCAAACACACCTGCCAATGTAAAATTCTCAGACAAAGCTTGATTATAATTACCCATAAATCGAAAAGTTTGCTCATGTAGATATCTTGAAGTCTCTTGATACCGTCCATTAGGTGTCCTGTTGGACCCCATTGCATATCGGACTTCCCTCAAATCATCGTAAAGATCGATTCCTGCCAATCCATCAACTGTGAGCCAATCCAAAAGTTTATAATTGAGCGATATATTACCCGTAAAGCGATCCCGAACCTGTGAATTGGTATTCTCATACTGAATCCAATACGGATTTTCATGAACCATATTCCAATTTCGCATATTGCCATTATCATCTTTGTACATGGCGCGTAATCGATCCATGTTAACTTGACGACCAGTCCACTGTCCAATAGTAAACATCACATTATTCCAGTTATACCCCTGTTCTGCGCGGTTTAAGCCTTCAAGTTGGGTATACGAAATTCGGCCGTTGGCAGTTAGCCGATCAGTCCCGATGCCTCCACTAAAGGATATATTGTTACGATTAAGTTTCTCATTCGGAACCATTCCTGTTTGATTAATTTGCGCTGCTGATAACCGAAAATGTGCTCTATCATAACTTCCACTAACTGAAAAAGAATTACTGAACTTTGTACCCGTTTCGAAAAAACTTCGGGTATTTCCAGGATTTGAAACCCAAGGAGCCGGTTCACCGTCAGACCACCATTGAACAATCATCAGCCCCTGATCCAAAGGAGGCCCCCAACTTTCACCAACAGCATCAAATACTCCACCTCCTCGACCGTCACCAAATGAAAAACGCGGTATTCCTTCTGAGTCAATCATTCCGTGACCATAACTATTCTGATATTCAGGGAATACAAGAAAATCTTCAAATTCGACGGAGCTGCTCACATCAACAGTTATTCCACCGACACCTTGACCGGATTTTGTAGTAATAACTATTGCTCCGTTAGCTGCTCTCGAACCATAAAGCGCAGCAGCAGTCGGCCCCTTCAATACGCTTATTGATTCTATATCATTAGGGTTAATGTCCATTATAGCATTACCAAAGTCGATCTCTATATTGTCCCATCCGGAAGGTCCGGCAGGATCAAAGCTGCTATTGTCAACATAAAGACCATCTATAACAAAGAGCGGTTGATTATCACCCGATAATGAGCTCGCACCCCGAAGTGTAATACGAGAAGAGCCACCAACACTCCCACCTCCACCAGTGATATTCGCACCAGCCACTCTTCCTTGTAGTGAATTAATTACATTCGTTTCTCTGGTTCGAGCTACATCATCAGCAGAAACTTGCTGCGAGGCGTAACCGAGCGAACGCTGCTCTCTTTCCAATCCAAATGCTGTGACTGCTATTGCATCAAGGTCCAAAACCTGTGATCTAAGCCCTACATTAACTTCGGTAACTTCATTACTTCGTACCTGTATTTGTTCTACATACCTGTTATATCCAACATAATTAGCAATAAACGTATATGTTCCAGGATTTACATTTGAAATTGTAAAACGTCCATCATCACCAATCGCATCACCTTGCATGGTTTCATCAAGAAAAACAGTCGCCCCGTACAATGTTTCTTCAGTAAGAGCATCATAAACGGTTCCCTCAACGCTTCCAGTTTGAATATCTTTATCACGAACCGGAATAATAATCAGCTGTTTCTTATCAGTGAGAATAAAATCAAGACCCGTCCCCCTAAGCATTACTTTTAAAGTTTCTTCAATGGTTACATTTCTCAATTGAAAAGAAACTTTATGTTCTTTGGGAATTACCTCAGAACTATAAAAAAGATTATAACCATTAGTATTTGTCAGAAACTCCAGGGCATCTATTAACGCCTCATCTTTAAAATTAATCGTGCGAATCAGATCACTTTGTTTCCTCTCCAATTCATACAGATTGGCAACATTTAGGTTTAACTGTTCACTAACCGATGATATTTGAAATGCCATCGCTGAACTGAACAACATCAGTATTGCAAATAACATCATTGAGAGTTTTATTAATATGCGTTTCATGGCTGATACCCCATATTTAATTGTGAGCCTGTAATTAAGGTTGGTTGTAAAAGAGTTGATCATTTAAGATTATTAATCATTCAAGTTCTCGGGATTAGAAGAATCGTAGATTTCAAACAGATCTTCTTCAATTTTTTCATATTCAAAACCCAAGGTTAAGGCCGTTATATGCAAAATTTCTGCTAATCCTTCATGCTTAAATCGTGCCGATAATGGCTTTCTCAAAAGCGCTGAATCGCTAACTATAAAATCAACTGCATAACGGTCTTCGAGTCTCAGTAAAACTTCAGAAAATGGTGTGTTTTCAAAATAAAGCCCCCCATCCATCCAAAATAATAGATCGTCAATATCAACTTGATCATGGGCCCAAAACTTATTGTCATTTTCATTGTATACAAGCTGTTCGCCCTTATTTAGGATTACTGACACTTTATTAGAGTATTTATCAATCAGATCAACCATTACCCTACCTTCTTGGACGACAACTTCGGTTGTTTGTAGATCCACCCTGTTTTTTACATTGAACTTTGTACCAATCACACTGATCGTAACACTGTTGCTTTGTACGATAAATTTCTTTTGGTCATTACGCTGAATATCAAAATATGCCTCCCCCTCTAATATGACCTGGTCTTTCTCTTCATCTGAAAAGACCCTAATGGAACTTGAAGTATTCATTTTTACCTGAATGCCATCTTTTACATCTATCGTGCTTAGCTCTCCTCTCTGAGTTTCAAAAGTTTGTACTTCAGGTAGTTTATTATGTACAAATTCATCCGTTAATCCAGCTTGCTGTTCCAAATGATAAAAAATTACTCCTATTCCAATCATACCGGCCAAAAGGACTGCAGCAACTTTATATATCAGACTAATATGAATACGACCTTTTCCAGACTGTTTAATACCCCCGTCTTTATCAATTTCTGAAATATTGGTCAATTGGTAACTTTCAGTTTTTGATGTTATTGGCCTTAAATTATTGTTTTCCCCTTGAGTCAATAGTTCTTGAATTTTTCTAAAATTCTTTTCACTGTCAAAGTTAATAGGGCTTTCGATTTCAGTATCCCAAATCTTTTTTAAAAAATTGAATTTCTCCCGATTTAACGAATTCTCATCCAGCCAATGTTCTAGTTTTTCACGCTCTTTATCCGTGCTTTCACCGGCTAGATATCGATTTATAGTTTTTATATCCATGTAGTTAGTTTGTTGCTGCTTTTGTTTCAACTACTACTAACACAGTTCAAATTATCTTTACCCTACCTTTTTTTTAAAATAATTTTTTCTTTCCTATATCAGGTCTGACAAAAATGTTGCTCTTACTTTTCAGAGTTAATTTGAGATACTTATTTCAGTGTTGTTAAATTATTGACATTTGAGGCAGGCTTGGATTTGGATATAGTGATTAACTATGTGGATGTAGTACCTTTACCGTGACACCGGCCAAATTTGACAAATCAACATTGCTATAATCATTCGCAATTCTTGCCAATCCAAAATTTGATGGGGTTAAGAAAGGGCTATAAAGCCTGTAATTATTTCAAATACACATCGTTCACTGTGGTATAAAATCTATCTCAACAACTTTTTTGAACTCAGAGGATACGTGTTTCACTTATTTGTTGAATCCATAAAATGATAAAACATGCGAATTGAAAAGCTGCAAGCTTACATATTTATTCTAGGCTTTTTTACACTGATTACCCCCCTTTTATCGGCTCAACATGATAAACGGAGTGAGTTTAAATGGTATGCTTTCAATGAAGCGAGTGAACTTGCCAAAGAAAATGACAAACAGCTTTTTCTTTTTTTTGAAGCAGAATGGTGTGGATTTTGCAAACAGATGAGAGAGGAGGTCTTTCCGGCCCCTAAAATACAAGAACTGATGAGTGAGCATTTTTACCCTGTGTCTATAGATATTGAGTCCAAAGCTGTTATTACCTACAAAGGGAAAGAGAGAAGTGAGCGCTCATTCAGCCATTTAATGAGAATCAATGCTACGCCCACAATTATATTTATGAATATCGCAGGAGAACCGGTGGGAATAAAAATGGGTTTTACAGATATATCCGAAATGGAAAAGCTATTGATTTACGTGAGTGAAGGATACATCGGGCATATGGAGTTCGAAGAGTTTAAAAACAGAGCTGCTTCTGCCAATACAGGTAGAAATCAATACTAAAGCTCTCACAAACGTATAAAATCAGAAGATTTGTTAAAGCTAAAAAAAGCAGACAAAGAGAGTGTATATGACGTGGTTGGCTGTGTGCCTTTCAAATATTGATAAACCGGTATCTGACCAGCAATCCTGAAAGATAACTGATCCGTCATGCCGTAAGAGAGAGCAGGGTTGGCCATAACCCAGGTACCGCCCGTATTGGGCATTCGCTGTTCATTTCGCTGATCTTGTGTGGTGTACCTGAATCTAAACGTCATGGAATATCCAAATTGATCGGCAAATGAGTTGCCAACACCTACTATTGATATCCACTCATTGCCAAAGCGATAGCGATCATCTTCCCCAAAGCGATCATTGGATCCTGTAATGCGAACCGAATTTATAGCAAATAAGGAGAGATTTGTGTGAGGAACAAATGAAGAGGAGAAATAGGACCAAAGTACGGTGTCCCAGGCACCTGAACCGGGCTGCATATCTGCATTCATCAGCAGGTTATTTTGCCTTAAAGAGGTGGTTCCAATGGGCGCCTTAAAACCACTTCCTAACGCTATTTGATACTGAGATGCGAGTGAGGATTCTTTTAATACATACTTTAGAAGAATGATACCATCACCCAGGCCACGTGTTGTTACATCTTCAGGATTATTCGTTTGCAGGCCCGTAACCCGGTTTTTAATCACGTAACTAAAGGTGCCAGACAGGGAAAATCGCCGGGTAATACCATAGTTTATCTCCATCAGTGTCGATTGTGTGAGACGGGTAGTATTCTGATCGTCAAGAAAGGAAGACCCGGCGTAGAGACTTGAAATATCATTGTATTCGTGAGTGATACCTATTTCAATATTTCCCGACTCAGTAGTGCCGTAGCTCTGGGAACCAAGAAGTGGAGCACCCGCACAACTACAGGTTTGTGCGTAAGCAAATCTATAATCGGCTAACAGAATAAAAGTAAGAATTAAAATGAAGACTTTATTACTCATTTTATAACAAATAATCGAAGCTTAGGTTTAATTAAGGCATAACTATTATTGGTAATGGTGTTGTTGGTATTTGATGTGATTCTCCAAAAAAGTCGACCCAGGCAAACCAGTATGCGTTATA
>LKNA01000147.1 GCA_001564065.1 Chitinophagaceae bacterium T5-Br10_B2g13 | reverse complement strand
TTGGCCCGCCAACGCCTGTTACAAGTATAGTCATCATTGTGTGCTTTTTTGTTGTATATATTCATCAAATCGGGGCATCGCTACATCTCCATCGTGCGTAATTCCCTCTCGTTTGAACACTTTCTTCACCGTTAATAGAAGAATTTTCAGGTCCAGCCAGAGCGATCGGTTATCCACGTACCAGATATCCAGCTCCAGCTTTTTATCCCATCCAATGGCATTGCGCCCGTTTACCTGAGACCAGCCCGTGATTCCCGGCTTCACATCATGTCGCCGCATCTGTTCCTCCGTAAAGTATGGCAGGTAGTCCATCAGAAGTGGTCGCGGTCCCACCAGGCTCATATCGCCTTTTAGCACGTTAAACAGCTCCGGCAGTTCATCCAGGCTCGAGGAGCGCAAAAAACTGCCAAAACGGGTCATACGCTTCTCGTTAGGAAGCAGATTACCATCTTCATCTGTCTCATTTGTCATCGTCCGAAACTTCATCATCTTAAACGGCTCTGCATTCAGTCCGGGCCGCACCTGCGTAAAAAAGACCGGCCGGCCCAGCTTCATCCATACCAGCACCGACACCACAAGAAGTACCGGGGAGAGGATGATAAGGCCTGATAAGGATGCTATGAAATCAAATGTACGCTTTAGCATTGGTAATTATTTTTTGGGCAATAACACTGAGGCTGTCCAAAAAGAGCGTGGTATTGCAGAAATGTTATCCATTTCGTCATCCCGGACCCCGATCCGGGATCTCCCGTCTATATCAACGATTGGAGATCCCGCATTAGGTGCGGGATAACGCTCTTTTTGGACACCCTCTTATGGGTGGTTGCAGTATGAATTTTATAAAATCAATAATCTATTTATAAGTTTAAGATCCCGCAAGAGTTTTTTAGAGGGGTGTTTATACCCAAAATTAACTCAGATTTAACATCCCCCCTGCTTCCCCTTTTTTTCCCAAGGGGATCCCTTCGGGAGAAGTCTCGAAGACCCGAAGGATCACGAAGAGCATCCAATTGATAATTTTGAACTTCGTGTTTCTTCGCGCCTTTGTGACTTCGTGGCAAAATTAACTGGATAATGCATTTGATTAGGAATTTTCTCACAGTCTCTAATAAGGAGAGACTGAGAGGGGTGTTCAGTGGGTTGGAATTAACTCCGATAGATCCACTCGGTTCTTGCCTTAAAAGCAACACCAAATGAACATCCCCCTGTTTCCCCCTTTGATAAGGGGGACTCATCCACCCACAGAAACCGGTTCAACCTGTTTAACTTTCTTTAAAGAACCCGAACCATCATACTTTACCAGCATCGGCTTCAGCCCTTTTTTAACCGGGAGCTGCCAGAGCAGTTTGCACCAGTCGTGATTTCCCTCAATAAGGCCGGGGCCGTTGTCAGTCACCACCACATCCCAGCCAATCGAACGGTTTTGCGGGTGCTTCATGGCCGCTCGTTTCACCATCTTAAGGATTTCACTCCAGAAAGGAACCTGGAATCCGGTGATCTTCACACCCGTTACCGGGTGAACTGTACACTCCTCTTTGGTAATATCACCATATACTGCAGGGCCGTTCACAACACCTGAGGCCTCATCAACCGGCGCCGCCAGGTTGCCGGCCGCCATATTATCAATAGGTGAATCTACGGAAATCCGCAGCCTGCAACCCAGGATATCCACCTCTCCTTCGCGATTAAGCTGTGTAAAAATGCGCACTGTATTTACGGCAGAAGGAGAGAGCAAGTTGATATGCTCATGCTGGTTAATAAACTCTTCTGCAAGGTCATAGCTGTGCTCTTTCATAAAACCGTGGATGTTCGACTGATCAAACTCCGACGAATCCCTGATCTCTACCTGCGCGCCACACTTCCCGTCCGATTTCTTAAACACAATCTTGCCGGAACGGTTATTCAGAATTTTTTCGGCGGCCTCAGGCTTTTTCAGATCATCGAGGTCCGCAATGGAGTGGACAAAGAATTCACCGTAATTTTTATAGAAAAGAGTTTTGTCATCCAGGATATCCCTGTTTGTTTTAGGATTCATCCTTAGCTGGTATTCGTACATGTGACCGGTGCCGGCCCATTCAGACCGCTGTTTCTCTGAAAGCTCATAAAAGCGGAACTGAAAGTATTCAAGAATGGAGATGTTATGTCTGAATACCGATGAGAAAATATCGGACAAAACAGATGCTTTACTCATCCCGGTCTCACTGTTAACATAATCCAGGAAGAGCCTGAACTTCTCCCGATCTAACTGCTTCAGATAGTATCCAAAATATAGCGTCCGTTTTAATTTCATCTCTGCACAAATTTAATTCTGTTCATGGGTAAACTAAACATATTCTCTTTCAAGATTGAATTATCTCTTTTTAATTATCTTTACCCCCCCTAATAAAACCAGTCGATTGTTCTTGCCAGGACTTTTTCTGCGCTACTCAGCCTTGAGTATGATGTGTTCATCGGTTTTTTTGTAACAAATTGTTCGCCTTTCCGCCGAATAGCATTCCCTGCCACCAGGTGCGCGGGCATGAAAGGGCCTCGGTTTTCAAGCAGCGCTTCGTACTCACTATCTACGGGAATAATATCCGAAACTGTCTGTTTCAGTTCATCAATATACTCCTCATACTTTATATGTTTGCATTCAACTCCCTTCGTGTGATATTTTGTTAAGATATTAATGAAAAACCAGTTGACCAATACTTTCAGAGTGCTTTTAGGGACGATATCGTGCTCTATTCCTTTTTCCAGATCTTTTTTTGCCCTCTTTTTATTTGAGTTCCATACATCTCCAAACCGCCTTGTTAAATGAATGACGCTAAGATTGAATTTCAGCTCCTTTAATATCGGAATCATTCCCGGGGCTTTCGATGAGTCTATTATGGTGTCGGAATTTGTTACAGAAAAGATGATACTGTAAAGTTGTTCCGTATCATCGATGAAGTTTTTTATCTGCTCAGGCTGCTTATTCAGTAGTTTTCGCGCTGAGAATATTTTCTTGTTACTCTTTAGTACTTTTTGAATCCGGATATAAGATTCCCAATCCAACGTCATTACTTTTTCCCATTCCTCAATAATTTCCTTCCAGAGAGTGCATTCCGGCACAGGCACCCCGCATGAGCAGTATTCACCGTTTACAACTCCTTTTTCAGCCAAAAAGCGGAGCTCTCCTGCACTGAAGGATTGTTTTCTACTACCCAATATGATGTCCAGCAGTGTTGAGCCTGTGTGCCCGTCACCGGCTATATATATAATTGTTTTATTATTCATACAAACCGTGTTCTATTTCTTACGTCTCACTTTTTCATTGTTACTTTAGCATTTCTCAAACCTTTAATGAACTACCTCGGGGCAGAGCCCGCGAGGTATCAACTTAGAAACCATAACTTTTTGTCCAATATTGAGTTTAATCTGGAGTGTCCCCCTTTGAAGGGGGCAATGGGGGATGATCAGTTATGTTTCAGAACCAAGTTTGGGGGACATCGAAACATAAAAAATCATCCCCCAGCTCTCCCGACAGCTGTCGGGAGAGCTTCCCCCTTCAAAGGGGGACTTTTATCTTTTTCCGACCCAGAGGTTCGGGAAATTAAACCACTTAGGATTAACTGGTCCGGCCGGCAATCGTATCCCCAAGTTCATTTGCAGAAAGAAATTCAGTTTCAGGCCATTTTTTTACAATTGCCTGAAGCAATTCATACAAAGCCTCAATCCCCTTTTCCCGGTTTTTGGGAACGATATGGCCGCAAAAATTTACTCTGTGTGAACTGATAACGGCAGGACGATTCCATCGAAACGCTGCCTCAATCTGCCTCATGGTGTAATCTACCCAGTTGACGCCCCGATCATGTATCGGTTCAAAAACAACATTTCTCACAATATATATTTGCCCCAGGTTGTTCTTCTTCCCGGTATAGTTAAACACCTTCTTAAATTTCCCCCTGCCCTGATGCTCATCTTTTATTAAGGGTGTATCGATATATTTTATACCGCACTCTTTCAGAACAGTGTGAATCACCGGGTGTTCGCGTCCACCAGGAGGGTTAAAGTGATCAGACCTGTATCCAAACACCTCCTCGAACGCATTCAAACCCTCCTTTATAACATCTGTAAACCGATCATTCTCTTCGAACTCCCAGAAATCGAAGGCAGCCGTCTCAGAAATCGTGCTATACTCATCTGCTGCAACACTCGTAAACGACCTGTTTTTTAAGGAAGTCAGCAGTGCTTCATCTTTCCTGGCAAGTTTCTCTTCAACTATTTTCAGATTCAGATGCTCTCTGCCATGAAACTGAGGCACCATCAACCCATTATCTATACCCTCTTTCCAAAGCTTCCATGCGCCCCTATAAGACGATGGATATTTTACTGCAAGCTTCTCATATGTCTCCGGCAGTAATTCATAGTGGTACTCACTGTACCCACTTTTCTCCATCTCTTCAAAATTTATATTGCAGGGCAGGGCAAAAGGCGTGAAAACTGCGGGACGTCCGTTTTTGTCTTTCACTGAACAAAGCGTCTCATACAGCATTTCCAGATCTTCGCTTGTCTCCAGGCTATCCAGCGCGTCAAATCTTGTTCTTACCGGGTATCCTGCTTTATCCAGCTCATCACGCGCTTTTTGCGAATCGAGGCGGACGTTTCCGTAATCGTCTACTGAGATCACCACGATCTTGCGTTTCGTACGCCAGCCAACCAGGTTTTTAGCGTTCAAAATAATTGAGGTTTTCATTGGTCAGCCAGCTCCACCGATTCCCGTTGCTGCGATAGCGATTCAACAAAGTCAATAAACTCAGCATAAACTTTGCCGGAATCACCTTTCTCTTTCGTCAAATCAATCGCATTTGAGCTCATCTGCTTCAGAAGGGAGCGGTCATTATAGAGCCGTGTGAGATTTCTGACTAATGAATCAACATCACCCGGCTGATTATGCAGTCCAACATTGTTATCCAAAATTATATCCTTCATTTCACTTTCAAGAGAGTTCATAATCGGTAAGCCGCAGGCGAGCAGGTCAAACAGTTTATATGTAACAGACTGCGTTGCCCCCGCAATATGTTGAGTCATTCCCACGTCTGCCAAGTAATAATATTCCATCAGCTTATTTTTTGGAACCCTGCCAACGTATGTCAGATTACCGTGATTCTTCTCATAATCCGTCACGATATCTTTTTGCGGACCATCTCCGGCAATTATAAACCGTACATCATCTCCAAGAGTTCTTTCCAGCTTTTCGGCTGCTGCCAGGATTGTTTTAATATCGTAAGAGTATCCCAGGCTGCCTGCATAGATCACTGTTAAGCCGGAGTCGGTTTTTTGGGTATTCGCCGACGCCTCCCTCAGCTCTTGCTGCATCTCATCAAACTGAACCGCAGGGTAAAAACACCGGGTATTCTCAAGATTTGGATTGTATTCTCTTGCCCAGTCAATATACTGATTCGAAATAGCGGTTACTGCATCCACCCGGTTCAATGACCTGCCTACACTTCGCCTTAATGGCGAAATCAGAAGGTCTGGCAAATACTTCAGGTGCTCAGCAAATACATCCGGCCAGGGATCAATAACATCCAGAATGCATGTAATGTTATTGCGCGCCGCCCAGTCAGACACCTTATCCGCAACCGAAATCGGTGGAAATGCCATCATGACCAGGTCCGGTTTATCCTGCTGTTCAAATTCTCCAACAAGATTTTTTGCGAAACTTCGGTGCGACAGCAGCCTGCCCAGGGATATATTTTTTGAGTACCCGGCTGATTTCACAAATCGGAGCTCAAGCCTCTCTTCAGGATTCAGAACCGTGCTCTCGCTATACCTCTGCTCCTTCACATTGTGTTTAAATGTGGAGGCCCAATAAGTGACGCTATGTCCGCGCCGGAGCGCTTCCTTTACAAGGCTGTTATACCTTGTATTTTGATTATCATCAACTGGTGTATTCTCAAATATGGAAACAAACCAAATCTTCATAATTCACAACTCCATTTGTACTCTCAGGTTTAAACGGCAACCTTTGTATTTCGCTCCACCCACGCATCATGAATCTCCTGGAAGGTCTGCTTCAGTGATTTGGTGATATCCCAATTGGGATAGTGTGTTTTCATTTTTCGCAGATCACTGTAGTAGCAAATGTGGTCGCCGCTGCGGTTCTGATCATCATACTTGTACTTCATCGGCTTCCCACTAATCTCAGCGATGATCTCAAACGCCTCCAGGATGGAGCAGGTGTTGTTTTTGCCGCCACCCAGGTTGTACACTTCGGCTACCCGCGGGGCTTTGATGAACTCTTCGATAAATCTCGCCACGTCGTAGGAGTGAATGTTATCCCGAACCTGCTTCCCTTTATAGCCAAAGATGGTGTACTCTCTCCCTTCAAGATTGCACTTCACCAGGTAGCTCAGAAAGCCGTGCAGCTCCACGCCGGAGTGGCTCGGCCCGGTCAGGCAGCCTCCGCGCAGCACGCAGGTCGGCATATCAAAATAGCGTCCGTACTCCTGAACCGACACGTCGGCAGCAACTTTTGATGAACCGAAGAGGGAGTGCTTGCTTTGGTCAATGGTAAACGTTTCAGGAATCCCGTGCTTAAATTCAGGGTCAGCATAGTCGTATCGGGTCTCCAGCTCATCCATTTTAATACGGTTTGGTGCATCACCGTACACCTTATTGGTGGAGAGGTGCACAAACGGAACATCGGTGCTGTAACGGCGAAGCGACTCCAGCAGATTAAAGGTTCCAACCGCATTTGTATCAAAATCATCAAACGGAATAGCCGCCGCGCGGTCGTGGCTCGGCTGCGCTGCGGTGTGCACAATGGCATCCGGCTTTACTGATGGAATCAAATCCAAAACCGCCTGACGATCGCGGATATCCACCTCATGGTGGTGAAAGTTTTCAATTGTTTTTTCAAGTCGTCCCTGGTTCCAGCGGGTATCGCCGCTCTCTCCAAAAAATACCGCCCGCTGGTTGTTATCCACACCGTGGATCTCCCAGCCAAGCTTTGCAAAATGGGTGCATACTTCGGAACCAATCAATCCGGACGAACCGGTAACCAATAACTTTTTCATTCTCTGTCTGTTTTTTTATTTAAAACGTTAAGTGATTTAATAGTGGACCTGACAGCGTGCGATCCGTCGGCTGACGGTTAGCTCCTGTAAGCGTCCACTCCTTTTTTATTATCCTAAGGAATAACCTGCCTGAGGAAATGAATCTGTAAATAAGATACTATCGACGATATTTTTTATCACTTAACGCATTTGCATTTTTTATTCGCTGTAAAGATGCGGGTAATTTCTGTTGGTTAAAATTATAATGTTCTTAGATGTTGTGGTGTTTGGTTAATGATGGTTAATACGGGGGGATTAGATGATAGATGGTAGATTATAGATGATAGATGGTAGGCCGTGTGATTACTATTCGCGGCGCGGTAGGAGCCTGGTTCAACTCAGTACACTCGTGCGCCGCGCCTATCCCCGCCAGCGCCACCTGTCATGTTGAGCGAAGGTCCGTTCTTTTGCGGACCGAAGTCGAAACATCTCCCTGTGCTGGGCATGAGCCATTGGAGGGCTTTGTTCAAATTAGTTCCGGGAACAAGGAGATCTCTCGGCTACACACCGGAAAAACGCCGGTGTTTCGCTCGAGATGACATTACGCACTGGTTAGAGAAGGCGGCGTATCAGTATCCCAACCATGCCACACTCCGTCTTACGCCGCACAATCCAAATCTACTCCTCGCGGCGCGATAGGGGCCTGGTTCTATTCAGTACACTTGTGCGCCGCGACTATTCCCACCAGCGCCACTGTCATGTCGAGTGAAGGTTCGTGCTTTTCGAACCGGAATCGAGACATCTCCCTGTGATGGCGGAAAATTATTTTAGGCTCTGTTGATACTTATACCGATAATAAGGAGATCTCTCCATGCATTCGCTCCGCTCATTTAGTCGAGATGACAGAGTAGCTATTTTAGTAGAGGCGGCGTATCAGCATCCCAATCATGCAAAACTCTGTCTTACGCCGCCAAAAAACATCTTATAATCATTACGTAGTCTAATTACTCTTCATTAAATCTTTCCAGTCAGGGTTCATCATCTCAATTAACCACTCCTTCTTTTTTCGGCTCCATCGTTTGATCTGCTTTTCCCGGGCAATCGCCTCAGTTACTTCAGAATGTTCTTCGTACCAGACAAGCTTGTTTAAATTGTACTTTTTGGTAAACCCCGGATTCTCTTTTCGGATATGCTGCAAAATTCTGTGGTACCCCCAGCCGGTCATTCCTGTGTAAAGAACCGTATGGTGCCGGTTGGTTACAATGTATACGTGATATAAATATTTTTCTACCCTCATATTACTTGTATGAGCTAAATACGAGCAATCCCTTACACTTTTATTACGCATCGATTTTCTCAACGCGGCGCAGTAGCAGCCTGGTCCTACACAGTACACTTATGCGCCGCGCCTTTTAAAACCAACGCCCCTGTCATGTCGAGTGAAGGTTCGTGCTTTTCGAACCGGAATAGAGACATCTCCTTGCGCTGGGCATGAGCCATTAGAAGCCTTTGTTCAAATTAGTTCCAATAACAGGGAGTTCTCTCCATGCATTCGCTCCGCTCATTTAGTCGAGATGACAGGCACATTTTTTT
>LKNA01000146.1 GCA_001564065.1 Chitinophagaceae bacterium T5-Br10_B2g13 | reverse complement strand
CTGCCCCGACAGGTTTGATTCGAAGTTTGGGTTTTACCCGGAGCAAAGCATAAACTATCTGTCGGGGATTGGTAGGTTTTTATTGGTTTAAACCAACAAAACTTTCTTGAGGAAGTCTAAAAGAGCATTCGGGGCCGACGAATTCGTAGAGTTTCGCAGAGAACAAGGCACAATTCTTTTTTTGCTCCCATTAATGATCATTTATGGAAGTTATTGAAAAAACACCTGCAGAACCGCCTCTACTCTGATTGTCGTTCCAAATTCTTCACTCTTTTCGGCGGAACACTTTGTGCCTCATTCACACCCCAAGCTTACGCTTTGGGCTACGATCTGATCGCTCTTACAGAGCACGATTTGGTATGCCATCAGTGCATTTCAAGAGAGGTAAACATTCACGATAGCTCAACAAACGAGAAATATTACATGTACCCGTTATTCAGCTCCAAAGGAGCGCCCGAACATAGCCCCGGGTGAAGCACAGTGAAACCCGGGGTAACAAGAGCACACAATTCCCCGCCGAATAGAGAGCGTTGATTGAAGTGAAGAATTTAGATGAGGCGGTACGACTCATGGTCCAATTTTGATAGTAATCCGAGTGAATCGTTTGATTTCGATATTTCAACCAAAGCTTTGAACACACCCCTCAATCCCCTCTTCCCGAATCAATCGGGACAGGCTAGAGGGGAGGTCTATGTCACAGATGCCAAATGAACCATTCGTCGGACGGCGGGAAGCCGTCTGACGAGGATCGTAAATTTACCCTGTGGCATAAGCGCGAACATCAGCCATATCCACCATCAGGTCAAAGAGGGCGGTGTTACGCACAAATGTTGGAATCCGGTCGCTTCCTGGCCCCCAGGCGGCAATCTCTACATAGTCTGCCGTGTGGCTGGTACTGATGAAATTAATACCGTTGTAATTGGCCAGTACCCCCGACAGCACCCCTGCAGGTTGCTGCCTGTTTCTAAATGGAGATCTGAATTCACCCTGGAACGATCGCTTCAGCATCAATCCCTCTTCACGGGTGATTTTTGTGTTCATGGCATACTCCACCAGGTCCATGAGCTGTTTCACCGTCACACCATCCAATGAATCATCTGACCAGTGATAGCCCAACTCACCATACATCCACTCAAAACTGTGGCGGTAATTTTGGATTGTTTCCAGCATCCCGGGTGAATCCCCATAGCCGGAACCGAGCCCGCTCAATCCCGGATTTGCATTACCGTGGTCTGTCGTCAGGATAACCAGAGTGTCATCACGGCCGTCGGTAAAATCCATCACCTCTTTAATCGCATCGTCGAACGCAATCTGATCGTAAATCAATCCGGCAGGATCGTTACCGTGTGCCGCGTGATCCACACGACCGCCTTCAACCTGAAGAATAAAGCCGTTGTCATTCCTGCTCAGCCTGTCGAGAGCCGTACTTGTCATTTCAGCCAGGGTTGGGACATTTTCCTGAATAGAGGGAAGCGTGTTATAGTCTACACTGTAGGGCAGATGCTCTTTAGAAAAAATACCGAGCAACTTGCTGTTTCTGGTCGCCCGGCTCAATTCTGTTTTATTTTTTACAACGGTGTACCCATTCTGTTCAAATATCTGATAGATATCTTTTCCATCCGACCGTTCCTCCGCCGAAAAGAATCGGTCACCGCCACCCATCAAAAGATCGTAGTTTCTTTCTGAGTACTGTTCTGCAATTTCATCTTCCATCCCACGCGCCGGCATATTAATACCAAACCCTGATGGAGTTGCATGAGTAATTCTTGTAGTGGTAACCAAGCCTGTTGCTTTGCCGGCATCGCGGAAAATCTCGCAAATTGTTTTATACACTTCGCCGTTTGGTCCCATATTTACGGCCCCATTGTTAATTCTGTGCCCGGAACCCCATGAGGAAGCTGCCGACGCAGAGCCGGTAACCACGGAGTTTAAGGATGCCATGTCCATCAAACCGCGGTGGTACTCACGGTCTGATTCATAAAGTTTAATCCAGTTTGTTTTCTCACCGTATTGACGTTGCTTTACCAGATCGGCAAGCGCAAGTGTGCCCGCGCTCATTCCATCTACAACCAGAAAAATTACATTTTTGGCATCACCATAAGATGATTTTTTAGTATCAGCTTTTTGGAATGTGCGCCCGAGAGCCCCGGTTCCCAATGCGGCGGTTGACATGGCTCCGGCTTTCAAAAATTCTAAACGGCTAAGTCCTTTCTTACTCATGAATAGATGGATTTATAAGTTATTGACAGTAAATTTTTTCTAAATCTTTCAACTCTTAAAAAACGAACTCCGCAGTTAAAAGTCGAATAAAGGAATTGTTAAATTCTGTGCAGCTTAGTTACGTTTATCTTTCAATAGATTGAGTCGAGTTTGCTGCGCCTCCTCTTCAGTCTGTTCGTCGCCCATATAGAGTGCCCGTTCCCAGGAACCGTAATTTGGATTTGGCAACACAAACCACTTAACCCCCCAGTGATCTGAATATTGTTCGGCCAGAGCCTTTCGTTCGTTGATAGATATTCCGCGCGCCGGTACAAAGTCGTTCAGGTCATCACCAAAGAGCATCACAATTCTATAATTTTCCGCTACAAGCTTACGGCGTTCCGTTTTAGCTGAAGTCCATTCAGGGCGGCCGCCGTTACTCATCACCGAACCCTCTTTTACAGGGAAGCCCAGCTCAATCAAATTTTGTTCGGTATAGGGTTGCACTTCTGCATCCCTGTTGGTGATGTAGAAAACAGCCACTCCCAGATCATCTGCATAATTGGTAAACTCCACGGCACCCTTAATCGCCTCGGCTTCAGCCTCACGTACCCAGTTGTTCCAGGTTACGTTATCAAATCCCGATTTATCGAGGATAACCCGGGCTTCATAAAACGAATTATCAATGGCTGTTTCGTCCAGATCCAGAATAATAGCAGGAGGCTTGTCAAAATAGGGATCTTCCTGTTCCAGTGAGGCCGTCCAGGATGAATCTTCCACAGCAACGGGCAGCAGGGTTTCTGCGGTATTATATGCCTGGTAGGAGAGCGCCTCATACTCTGCAGCTGTCTGTATCCAGAGTGTAGAGTAGAGTGTATTGTTGGAGTGGTCTACGGTATGGTTCGACGTTTGGCAAGCCGTAAAAAGTACCATAATCAGAACTGCAAGTGTACTATTTCTCATGATGTGAACTATTTCAGGTCATTTGATAACATTGAATTTCTTCAGTTTCTCCTTCTAAAATAGTAAACCTCAAAACCAAAAAATGAGTATTCAGCACACATTTTCATTCCGTGTATTTAGCTCTTGCCCATTTTCGTTATATTTTAGTTATGTACCAATTAAACCGTAACAAAAAGAATAAAACTATGACTTTGAGAGTACCTGATACGACTCCCTATCGATCAAAAATGGCTAAAGTTTTCGGCCTGATGATAGGGTTTACACTTATATTGTCATTTTCTGTATTACATGCCCAGGGATTAACTCCGGAGCATGTTGCCAAGATTCAGAATGTGACCAGTACCGTAATTTCTGACGATGGAAACAGCGTTGCCTATACTTTGAGTGTACCTGCTGATCCTTACGTAGAGAATGCTCCTAACAGCAACCATCTCTATGTACTAAATGTGGCTGAAGGAACAACCAAACCGTATTACACATTCGGTTCAGTAGCTTCCGTTCAGTTTAGGCCAAATCACAACAGCGTTACATTCCTGACCAGCCGAGACGGAGATAACGGCCGTGCGCTTTATGAGCTTCCGCTGGATGGAGGAGAGGCGGTTCGGATTCTAAACTTTGACCGTAATATTGTCTCATACACCTGGCATCACGATGGAAATCACGTGGCTTTTACCGCGTTTGAAGCGCCTGAGCAATCTTCTTCACCGCTTCCATACACCGCCGATGTATATGAAGAGAATCAAACCAACCGGAAGGGTTACATCACCAATGTAAATGTTGAAGGCCACGATCCGCATCAGTTAAACGTGGACGGTTCCATCTACATGATGGAGTGGAGTCCTGATGGAAGCAAAATTGCTGTTTCCGCTGCACCAACTCCAACTGTAGACGACTCATTTATGGCACAGCAGATTTTCATTGTCGATTACCGTACACGCGACATCATTGCGGAAGTCAACAACGAAGGGAAACTGGGTGAGTTTACCTGGAGTCCAAACGGTGAACGTCTTGCCCTGAGAACCGCGTACGATATTAACGATCCGATAGACGGACGTCTTAAAATTGTATCTGCCGAAGGCGGAACTCCAGAGAATATTGATGAGGGTTTTGAAGGAAAATATGAGCAGATTAAGTGGACATCCAATAACGAAATTCACTTTCTTGCCAGCCAGGGCACAAATACCATGCTTGGAACCATTCGGCCGAACGGGTCCAACAAGAACGTGCTTTTCAATGCTGATGCTCATGCCATCTCATCATTTTCCCGTGCATCTAACGGGATGATCTCATTTGTAGCCAGTTCACCCACACATCCTAACGAAGTGTATACATTGAGCCGGGCACGAAATGCGCAGCCACAAAAAGCTACCAACCACAATCCGTGGCTCGAAGAGGTTGAACTGGGCAGCCAGGAAGTGGTTCGGTACACTGCCCGCGACGGTGAGTTTGAAATTGAAGGAATGCTCATCTATCCAACCAACTACCAGAACGGAACCCGTGTGCCTGTAATCACCGTTGTTCATGGCGGACCGGAAGCGCACTACAGCAATGGTTGGTTGACCGGATACTCCATGCCGGGACAGATGGCAGCTGCCAAGGGTTACGCTGTTTTCTATCCAAACTATCGCGGAAGTACCGGACGTGGCGTTGAATTTGTCTACAGCAGCCAGGCTGATCTTGCCGGAAAAGAGTTTGACGATGTGGTTGACGGCGTGGATTACCTGATCGACCGGGGAATTGCCGATGGAGACCGGATTGGAGTAACCGGCGGTTCTTATGGAGGTTACGCATCTGCATGGATGAGCACCTACTACAGCGATCGCTTTGCCGCATCCGTCATGTTTGTGGGAATTAGCAACAACCTCTCGAAATGGGGAACCAGCGACATTCCGAACGAACTCTACCTTGTACACTCCCGGGAGCGCATGTGGGAGTCTGACGCAAAATGGATGGACTACCTGAAGCGAAGCCCGATCTACTGGGTGGACCGCGCGGAAACACCCATTCTGATTATGCACGGTGCCAACGATACACGTGTACACCCCGCACAGTCGCTCGAGCTTTACCGTCACATAAAGGTACGCCGTCCGGACGTTCCCGTTCGCCTGGTCTGGTATCCCGGTGAAGGGCACGGTAACTCCCGTGCTGCCTCCAAGTTTGATTACAACTACCGCATGCTTGAGTGGTTTGATACATACCTGATGACGGGCGATGCATCCGCGGAGATGCCGCATTGGGATGCACCAATTCCAACACGTGACTAATGCAGAATTCAATGATAGATGTAGTATAGCACACCAAATAATCCCCTCCTTAAAAAAGGAGGGGTGAGGGGTGGTTGTAGTTTTGTCTTAAACCACTGCTTTTTGATATTTACTGCTTGACCTATTTCTTCCAGCAAGAAATTAAAGCGAATTCGAAAACCCGGGCTCATCAGTCCGGGTTTTTTTATGCACACTTTTCGTCCAACGGGCTTTTTACGCTTTACCCCGTTAGAAATCAGCATCATTTATATACTTTTTTAAACTATATCTAAAATTCCCATCCTTAAAAAAGGAGGGGCAGGGGGTGGTTGTAGTTTTGTCTTAAACCACTGCTTTTTGATATTTACTGCTTGACCTATTTCTTCCAGCAAGAAATTAAAGCGAATTCAAAACCCGAGCTCATCAGTCCGGGTTTTTTATTTTCTCATCCCTGGTCGAGAGGACTTTTAACTCCCTTTCCTCCCCGATTCAGAACATGCGTGTAGATCATCGTTGTTTTTACGCTCTTGTGGCCAAGAAGCTCCTGGACGGTGCGGATATCGTAGCCGTTTTTCAGCAAATGTGTGGCAAACGAGTGACGAAATGTATGCGGGGTTATGTGTTTCTGAATGTCTAAATTGCTGAGAGTTCTACGCACGGCTCGTCTTATATCCCGCTGTGAAATATGATATCTGTGGCGGACACCTGATCGAGGATCTGCCGATCTTTTTTTAGATGGAAACAGATATTGCCACCGCGTTTCTTTCGCGGCATTCGGGTACTTCCGTGAAAGAGCATTTGGAAGAAGGGTTTCACCAAAACCTTTAGCCAAATCTTTTTGATGAAGCTTTTTCACTTTTTCAATCTGATGTTGAATTTTATGGATCATCGACTCCGGTATCATGGTTACCCTGTCCCGTAAACCCTTTCCATTACGGACCGTAATCTGCCTGTAGGTTAAATCAAGATCCAGAATTCTGAGCCTCAGAGCTTCAGAAATTCGCAACCCTGAACCGTAGAGAAGACTCACAACCAGGCGGGGCACACCTTCCAGGGATTGAATGACCGTCATCGCCTCCCGTTCCGTTAGAACGACCGGGAGTCTTTTTGGGTTTTTTGCCCTTTTCAGTTTGTCGAGATGTTGAAGTGGTTGATTGAGTATGTGGGAATAGAGAAACACAATGGCAGACAACGCCTGATTTTGTGTAGAGGCTGCCACATTCAGATCATTTGCCAGGTAGTTCAGATAGTTTATCACATCCTTTTCCTTCAGATATTTAGGATGAGTCAGGTCATGATATCGTACAAATCTGACAATCCACTGAGAATAGGTTTTCTCGGTACTGTAACTATAATTTCTACGCCGAATCTCTTCTTTAAGCCGGGTTAACAATTTCTTCTCTTTCATACGCTTTTTATATGTATGAAGGGAAAAAAGGAACATCCTTACAAAAAAACTGAAGATTTTTATCGGCGTTTTATTCGGACATTCTGATCTTGCCGATAAATATTATTCGGGCAAAACCTTGTGTTTATTTGCTTTGATAATATGATTGGATTATTATCGGACAACAGCACTATCTATAATTGTGCCGGTAAATACATGTTACCCCGCAGCTTCATGTTTCCACGGTTGGTTGTATAGCTTCTTAGACCAATCGTGCATCTCAATCTCTTGGTGCTTCTTGTCTAAAATAACTGATCGTTCACACTCTCTGGCGCACCACTTGTTATGCCTTTCCACATCATCATAATCTTGTGGCTTTCCATGCCCACCTTCATAAGTACCGGGGTATTTTGGAGCTTCACCTAAGTCTTGGTCAGGAAAATAAGCCGTGTCATCAGGCTCATTCTCATCAAACTCTATTTGCGGTCGCGCATTTATTCCCCAAGCTTTTTCGCATTTACCATCACACATTAGGCAAGCTGGGCTTCCAAACCATGTAATATTACTCACCAGTAACCGCTGCGGGGTAACAATCGCATCAACGGCGGACGCTACCGCGTCCTTTTCCTTGTTATTTTTTGAATTACTCATATCATCGTTTTTTTAAGTTCATGGATGTAGCGCCGGTTATGCTCCATCCGTTATACCGTAATAACCAATTTAATCATCTACAACTATGGCCTCTAGAAAAGGAAATCATTCAGAACTAAAAATTGATGAAAACTCCTTGGTTGCTGAAACTTCGATCTTTTCAAGATTTTTGAATGCATTGTATGCAATCGTTTTGGGAATTGTGCTCGTTCAGGTGTTCTATTTTTTCACAGGCTCAGGATCAGTTGTCGTTTTGTTTAACAATTTATTCTTTCTCGCTTTCCTGGTGGTCTGTTCAATTCTTGGTTGGATTGTCGGAGACAACTTCATCGTTTGGCTTAAAGATGAGATTGGAAACTGGAAATTTTGGTGATTTACTTTGGCCGGGTAATGGTCGCTAATTAATAATTATCAGATTTGTTCGTTTTTCAATAGATTAGCATATAAACTCAATTTTGAAAGTCATGATCACTAATTTTAAAGAGATAGAACATTCAGCCCTCGAATTGGACAAAAAGCGGCGGGCGGAACTTGCCAAACGGCTTATCAAAAGTTTGGATGAAGAGATCGACTCTGATATTGAACAGGCATGGATTGATGAAGTAACTCGCAGAAAAGAAGAAATCAAATCAGGCAAGGTATCTCCTTTGTCGGGAGAAGAAGTTCATAAAGAAGCCAGAAAAATCCTTAAAAAGTGACTTTTCAATATCACCCGGAAGCGGCCAAAGAATTAACCAGTTCTATTGAATATTATGAAGATAAGTCTGAGGGACTGGGCGAAGAGTTTCTTGATGAAGTCGAAGCTGCTATTTCACTCATTCTCTCTCATCCTGAAACGGGGACGATCATCACCAAAGAAGACCACAGGATTTTATTAAACAGATTTCCATATGGCCTCATCTATGATGTCTCAAATAAAATGATCACAATTAATGCTGTGATGCATTTGAGTCGCAGGCCCGAATATTGGAAGTCGAGAAAGTAGTTTACGGTATAACCAGTGTTTCCTGCGGACCGGTTCAGGTTTTTCGCTGAACTTTTGAGTTGGTAGCCCGGCCGCAGAAACACCGAACCGTTATGTTTCTCTATAAGCACTCTCCTTTTTAAACATTTCTCAGCTTCATCACCCAAATTTTTTACTTGACAATGTTCGCATATATGCTAATTTAGTTTAATGCGCGTTATTAATTTCTATAG
>LKNA01000050.1 GCA_001564065.1 Chitinophagaceae bacterium T5-Br10_B2g13 | reverse complement strand
TGTTATGAAGGTTGCAAATCACCGTTTTGAAGCTTATCTAAAAAGAAAAAAGTAGACATGGTAAATAGATTCCTAATTACGTTAATAGCATTCGTTTTTATTTCATGCTCCGGTGGTACAAATGATCAACTGCAAGGAGATGGCTGGGGTGAACTCTCAGAACTGGGCGAAGGTGAGGTGACTTTGGCTTATGTGCCAAGCGAAGGTTTTTCCTATTTAGATGAAAATGGAAACCTTACCGGGGTAACTATCGAGCTGGTTCGGGACTTTGTTGACTATATAAATAATGTGTATGGAGTTGATGTACAAATGCGATATCAAGCCATCGAAAATTTTTCTGAGTTCTATCAAAGGGTCAAAGATGCCAGGGGAGGTGTGTTTGGAGTTGCCAATGTCACCATCACAGAAAACAGAAAGGAAGAGATCAGTTTTAGTCCGCCCTACCTCCAGAATATCGCCACGCTTATAACGAATCAGGAGACCGAAGAGCTGGAGAGTTTTGAAAATATCGAAGATCATTTTAATTCCTTAAAAGCACTGGCTTTCGAGGGTACGCTGCACGAAGAGAGGTTAGTGAGACTTACTGAGAACTATTTTTCACAAGACGTTTCGATGGAGTATGCGTTTTCCAATGATGAGATCATAGAAAAAGTCTCAGACCGGAATGAGTATTTTGCCTATGTGGATGTCTATAACTACTGGAGGGCCATCAATGCGGGGGCTGAAATTACCCGGCATGAAATTGGTGATGACGCCTCAGAACAGTTTGGAGTGATTATGCCTAAGGGAAGTGATTGGGAAGGGATCTGGACCGAGTTTTTTGAAGGCGGGGAGGGCTACGTACAATCTGAAAAATATGAGATGCTTTTGAAAAAGCATCTGGGAGAAGATCTTGCCGAACTTCTGTATGCTCAGATGCAGCTTTAATTATCCTATAAGGAATTCCCTTAGTGTGAGTTCAGTTAAAATTGTATATGATTTAGTATGAGAAATCGTTTTTATAGAGATAGATGAGATAAAATCAAACAGGAGAAGTTATGAGCGATAGAATGAATAGTAATACAGAGTCAGTACTTCAGGAACGGGTAAATCGTTTGAAAGATGAAGGTTATCGTGGCTTTACGGTGACGTCAGCTAAAAAGAGCGATAGATGGGAAGGCGTAAAGGTTACGGTAGAAAACAGCAAAGGAAAAGAGTTGAAGGCTGAAGGCGAAACCGTAGATGAGGCCTATGAAAATGTTATAGAGCTCATCGATATAGCAGATGATGATAAGTAGCATTGATTAATATGATTTAAAACGCTGACCGGAGTGTCATGAATACGTATAAAAAGATATTGGTGCCTACAGACTTTTCAGGCGGAGCGGAATCCGCCTATGCGATAGCTGTGCAGTTAGCTCATAAGTTTGGCGGTAAAGTAGATATGATGCACGTTTTACCAAGCGGGGATTATCTGCGGGAGACGTTAAAAAAAATACCGGTAGCCGTTGATCCCGACGAAGATGTGATTCCGGATATCGTGAAGGATGCTGAAATTAAACTCAAAGCTATCCTGAACAGAGTTGATGAACCAATAAGGGGAAAAGTTCATATCGGTAAAAACCGGAAAGCTTCTGATTCAATCATACACTATGCCAATGATGAGGGGTACGATCTGATCGTGATGGGATCGAAAGGGGAGGATCAATCCATAATGAAGAGGGGATCCACAACACTTCGGACTCTGAGGAATTCAAAAATACCGGTTATAGCCGTTGATAAAGGAACCACTGCAGGAGATATCAAAAGAATCTTGCTGCCTACTGATTCATCTCAGTTGTCATTAAGTTCGCTGCCGCATGCCGCTGCACTGGCACATGCGTTTGGAGCAGAGATTACTCTGTTTTATGTGATGGAGCTTTATGGCGGCATTACGGAAGATTCCGACTTTAAGCCTGAAAATCATGAAAAAGAGAAGGTTTATGAACAGTTGATGAGCAGGCTCAACTACTACCTGCAGGACCGTAAACCTGAGGGAATACAGCTGAAGAGAAGTGACAAATCTTTTCTGGATAGCTTAAAAGCAGGCTCGGTTGAATCCGAAAAGTATATCCCACTAAAAACAGTAATTATTGCCGGTTACTCCGTGCATTACGAGATAGAAAAATATGCTGAGAAGCAGTCGGATTTAGTTGTGATGGCGACTCACGGTCACAGTGGATTTGCTCATCTATTCCTGGGGTCCATGACTGAAAAGGTTGTTCAAAATCTGCCAAAACCGGTGATGACTACGCGTCCAACTGAAACTGAATTTGATCGCGCCGAAAAAAGCAGTATCGGAATGGTAACATACGATCCGCTTCCTTAACGATCAGTCATTTGTTTGTATGCGCACCTGTTCCGGGGAGCTAATTCTGATTTGAGGTGTTCCTTCATGCATACGGATGACTCCTTCAACACAGATGTTCCGGTTTGTATAGAGATCTTCCGGGGAACTGTGCCAGGCCAGTCGGTCTTCACCCCATATCACACCGGTAAAGTGCTGATTGGGGTAATCCTCTTCAAAATTTATAAATGTCGGCTCACCTCCAATCTGCCGGATCAACTGAACCGAGACGGCCTCTCCACAAACTTCAGCGTATTTGCCCTGGTGATGGATTGCTTCACTAGCCGTAGTAGTAACTTCGATGGATTGCCGGTGATCGGGTGAAAATACCCGTGAAAGGATCAGGCCGGCAAAAAGGATAATGATGAGAACCGGAATAGACTTCTTAATATATTTTCTCAGTTTATTCATATTACGCCTGATTTAAATGATCCTGAATCCAGGAAATAATCTCGTTCATCACCGCATCCCGGTCTGTTTCATGAAGCATCTCATGCCGTCCACCGGGATATAGCTTAACGGTTACCTGGTCTGCTCCGGATTTCTTCAAGATATTTTCAAGATCGTGAATTCCCTTGCCCATCCTAGAGACGGGATCGTTGTCGCCGGAAACGAGCAGTATTGGAATATCGCCCGGATGATCAGTAAATGGCAGGTGGTTATGAAGCTTGTTCAAACCGAGAAAAAGATCCCTGTAAAATGCAGTGGAGTAGATAAAACCGCATAACGGATCATCAATATACTCATCTACTTTTTCAGTATCCCTGCTCAGCCAGTCGAAATCGGTCCGGTTTGGTTTGAAGTGTTTGTTGTACTCACCAAACGTAAGGTAGTTGATAAGGGGGCTTTTCATTTTAGGTTTTCTGATTTTGGTCAGAACTGTTGAGAGAGCGATGCCAATCTTCAACATGGCTGGAGGTTTGCCGCTACTGCCCGAGTAGATTATTGCAGAGGGCTGTAGATTCGTGATCTGCATGAGCCGCTGTACGAGAAATGACCCCATACTGTGACCGAATAAGACAAGCGGGAGCCCGGAATGCTGCTGCTTGATATATAAGTGAAGCTGATGAATTCCATCAACCAGGGTATGAAATGCGGCTTTTGACTGTACGTACCCCAATCCATTTTGCGCAGACCGGCCATGGCCGCGATGGTCGTGCGAATAGACGATATAACCTCGGTCCGTTAATTCGCTTGCAAATGTCTCGTAGCGCCCGGAGTGTTCCGCCATTCCGTGAACGATCTGCACAACTGCTGTTGCTGGTCGGTTCTCGGGTTCCCATCGGATTGCGTGGATCTCTGTATCGGTAGAATCTTTAAAAGAAAATGGAGTTGTTTTCATAGGTTGAACAGTGATTGATTCCTGAACAATACACACAATCCTATAAATATGAAAAAGAGAGGTTGATTGGTTGTGTTGAATTCCAAAAACGGTTAACTTTGAAGTCTTGATTCTAAAATCTTAAGGTTAATGAAGCCTGACAGATTTTGAATCAATTTTACTGAATGCGCCCGTAGCTCAACTGGATAGAGCGTCTGACTTCGGATCAGAAGGCTGAGGGTTCGAATCCTTCCGGGCGTACAATATGAAAGCCGTAAAGTATTAAATCGAATATGCTTTACGGCTTTTTTTATTTTTACAGCCTCAGTATGTTGCCCACCGTACCCGTCGTCTCTGCTATGGCATCATCTCCAGTGCCAATACTACCCACCTAATATTCTAATTTGCAAACCCGGTCCGGTTCATCTATGTTCTTGAATTATACTGAGATAGAGTTACACAAAAGGCCGTTGCTGCTTTGTAGCTGTGCGTGATTCTTGAGTTAAGCGGCGTTCAGGGTTCTTAAAAAGGGGATTTGACTCAAAATAAACCAAACAGATATGAAGAAGATCATTGTCACAATTTTTGTGCTTTCTCTATTTATGGCAGCCTGTTCAGCCTCGTCCGATATCGATATTCCGGAAGAGATCGCCTCACTTGAAAACCTGAGTGTGATTGAGGCGGATGCCGGTCCGTTGCACTCCATCAGTTTGACCCAGGCAGCTTCCTATGGAGATACTGAAGACGTCATCATTGGGCAGATGGGCCAGTTTTCTGTGGATCAAACCGGACGAGTCTATATCGCCGACTTCAGTCAGAATGTGATTCACGCCTATGAACCTGACGGCAGCTACCTGAGGCAGATTGGTCGGGAGGGAGACGGTCCGGGGGAGTTCAGGAGAGTGAGTGCCATCCGACCGGGTGAGCGGCATTTGCATGTACTGGATACAGGATCGATGCGAATTTCCAGGTTTTCCATTGACACTCACAATTTTACCGATAACCTGTCGGTTCCATTTGAGTTTCAGTCGGAAGGCGGTTTTGTAAGCTTTCCCGGCAATTTTCACCTGGTAGGTGACAACCACTACCTTATCCATTTTGGGACGGGCTACAGCGCCGCGATGGATGATTCGGATGTAGAACCGAAAGATCGCGGTCGGTTTCTGAACCGATCCGCCGGTGAGTTTGAAGAGGGATTTGTGTATGAGTTTCCAATCAGTGAGGCGATCGTAAACCGGGAAGGGACCTCAATGAGCGTGATGAGTCCGGACTATAAACGCCGCTCCATTACGGTTGTGAACAACAGCCGGCTTCTCCATGGCTGGAGTGAAGAGCTGCTCTTTAAGTTTTATGATATGGACGGGGCATATCTAAGTGCGGTCTGGCAGCCGAATGAAAATATATCGCTGAACCGGAACGAGATTTTACAGGAGTATGCCGACCGGGATGAGCCGTGGCGGGGAATGGTTCGAAATGATGACATGCCTGAAACCTGGCCGGCTTACCGGCACCTGGTGCTGGATGATGAGAACCGCATCTGGGCCGCTCTTTATTCCGATGACGAGGAGATGTTTGATTGGAGGGTATTCTCGGAAGAGGGAGAATTTCTTGCAGCGTTTGCCTGGCCGGAAAGCCGTGAGATCCGGGAGGTAAAAAACGGATCAGGCTACACCCGCGAAACGGATGAGGAGACCGGCCTGCAAACGGTGGTGCGGTATCGGATAGAATTTGAGGAAATGTAATGAACCCAAACCACTACAAATTTGCCACGGAAACACGGAAAGGCACAGAAACTCTCCCTTTGAAGAGGGGTGGCCTGTGCTATGAAGCAAGCGCGAGTAGCGGGGATGACTTTTTGTAAACCGATAAACAGAAAAACTGACGAACCGATAAAGTGAGCTTTTAGGGAATGAGGTGAAGGTTATAAACATCAACTCAAAGAGAAAAGTGATGATTGAAAAAAGATGTGTTGTTGCAATATTAACCGTAGTCATGCTCACAGCCTGCTCAGGAACAGATAGCAATACAGTAGTTCCGGACCATATTTTAGAAATGGAAAATGTGACGATCTTTTCAGAAGATGATTTTGAGAATGCAAATACCATCAGGCTCATTAAGGACCAAGAGTTCGGAGACAGTGATGATCTCTACTTCGCCAATGTCAGGGGTTTTATTACGGATGAATCAGGCAGGGTTTATATTCGGGATATTGCGCCGGGCACAATAACTATCCATCTGTTTTCTCCCGAAGGTAATTATATAACGAGTCTTGGCAGAAGCGGCCGGGGGCCGGGAGAGTTTAACAGCATCTGTTGTTTAAACATACGATCGAATAGATTGTATGTTGTTGATAAAGCATTATCACGGGTTACCGCTTACTCGACGGACTCATTGGAATTACTCGAAACAATCAGCATCGATCAGAACAGTTTAAACAGTGCCGGACAGATAGAAGGAAGAAGATTACTTAACCACTATTTTTTAGATGATGAAAAGCGGCTTCTTGGTTTCATGAGACCACAAAGGAATTTTGAAGTTACTCCGGGAAGTGTTCACTATTTCACCACTGATTCAACTTATCAAAAGCTGGGAGAAGAGATTCTATAACAGGATCAGATTCTTGAGGTATGGGGAGATTGGAATGGTCATAGAATTATGAAAATGTTTCCTTTTCAGAAAAAACCATTGATTACCGTTACCCCCACCGGACGAATTTTCTTTGCTGATTCGGATGAATTTTTAATCCGTGAGCTGAACAGAGATGGCGACGTGATTGGAGGATTTTATTATCCGGTTCCAAGAATTCCAGTAACTAGAGAGGATGCCCGAAATTCTGCAAATGACATGACAAAAGATATAGCTGAAAAAGTAGAGCTGCCGGATTTTTGGGCGGTGATGCAATCCATGTGGCCTGATGATAACGGGCGCCTATGGATTTCTACATTTACAGAAGCTGAAGATGAAATTGAATGGTGGGTTGTTGAGTCTGATGGAGAGTTTATTGGAAAATTTCGCTGGCCCGGAGATCGGGAGGCCCCTCCGTATATCAGTGGAAGCACATTTAAGCACATTCGTGGAGATTATTTCTACACCCGTGAGGTGGATGAAGAGACAGGCCTGCAAACGGTGGTTCGTTATCGGATAGAAATGCCTTTAGGAAAATGACGAACAGATGAACAGTAAAACCGACGAACAGAGGAACCGATAAAGGAATTTTGTTTGGAATGAGGTGAAGATTTTAATCATCAATTGAAAAAGAAAAATGATGCTTGAAAATAGGTGGTTGATTTTTGCGGAATTATGGGAAGTCACAAAGAGTTTCAGCTTCTTCCGTGCTTCCGTGGCAGTATTTTTGGTTGTGATAGTCACAGCCTGTTCAGGGAGTGAAACCGATATCGGGGAAGCAGATCACATCCAAGTTCTTGAAGAAATTCCGGAGCACATTCGGGAAATAGAAAACCTTACCATTTATCAGGGTGATTCAGAGCCTCGCTATTCGATTGAACTCGTACCCGAGCAAACGTATGGTGAGGAAGGTGAGCCCTATTTAACAACTGTATTGAGATCTGCTGTAGATGACAATGGCAAAATTATCATTCTGAATTCTAACTCCGATTATAGCCAATCTGTATTTGTATATAATGATGACGGCACCTTTCATACTGAGCTTGGCAGGTCGGGGAGAGGACCGGGTGAACACGGTTTCATATTCGACGTGCAGGCCCGGGGCGGAAATGTGTACATCCGTGATGTTACGAATCAACGAATAAATATTTACAGTTCAACAGATTATTCTTTTGAACGCACAATGATGATTGAGCAGTTGTCAATCAGGGATCATGAAGCTGTTCAGGAATTGGAGTTAGGACTTATTTTACCCAGATATGACGGGAATTACTGGGTGATATTTTCTGACCGAAGGTCTGTTATCGGACAACTCTCAAACCGGTATAAGATAATGGACCATGAGGGTCGACTTGTACAGGACCCATCGCTTGCTTTACCTGCAGGCTTCAGAATACAGACTGATCCATCCGCGCGCCCCATCATGCCGCTATATTTTATGGGGAGTACATTGGAAGCTGTTTCCCGCGGCGATGAATTGTATACGGCTTTTACACGGGATTTCCTGATTCGGAAATACGATGCAAACGGCATCTATCAATCTGCCTTCTACTATCCCGTGCAGAGTCTGCCGTTCGACCTTGACGTGCACACGAACTCATCGCCATTCAGCCCTTCCGCACGGGTAATCAAGAATGCTTTTTTGGACATTGATCGGGACCTGCCGGAAACCATCCCCGTGTTGTTCAGGCTGAGAATAGACGACGAAAACCGGATCTGGGCGGCAGTACCGATGGATCAACAACGGGAAATATTAGAATGGTGGATTCTGGATGAATCAGGCGAACTGCTGGCCAAGCTGCAGCGTCCGCTTTTGAAAACAATATTCGACATCAAAAACGGGTATCTCTACGCCAAAGAGATTGATGAAGAGACGGGAGCTGAGTATGTGGTGAAGTACCGGATGGAATTCAGGGAGGCGGAATGAAATCAAAGCATGATGTTAATGCCACGGAGACACGGAAGTCCACACACAAAACCGGCTAATTTTATTTTGGCACCACTCCAAAAAACCACAAAATAATCTCAAATCTTATTAACATACTAAAAAATAATTAAATTTCATCCCTCAAAATAACAGGGGTTTACGATTTAAAAATAATCATTATAATCCCTTAGGGTTTAAACATCCATGCCCGTCTCACGGATAAACCTGTGGGAGAAATTGGATATAACGTAAAGAGGATAGATATGAAAGTATTAAATCGCGAAGAGATGAAAAGGATTATGGCTGGTAGCGTGGACCCATGCAACGCGACTTGTGGTGGTTTTGGTGATTGTCAGCAACAATGCGAAGAAATGTATTGGTGTTACGAAACAAATTGTGATTGGTGTTATGGCATTGGTTCGCCGGAACATCCAAATTGTGTAGGAGAAGTACACAGCTTGAGACAAGAATGCTTGAATGATTGTGGTGAGCTTTAAGTGTTATTTACTTAATGTTAAAACAATGAAATTATCACTTTTAATATTAGTAAGTTTTACTGTTGGTAGTTGTATACAAGATACAGAGATCAAATCTGTGCGCATTATCGAAGAAATCCCGGAACATATCCGGGAAATAGAAAACCTCACTATCTTACCTGGTGATTCGGAACCTGAGTATTCAGTTGAATTTATCCCAATTCAGAGATATGGTGAAACAGGGGTGTCTGGCCGCTCAAGAATTAACAACAGTACTGTAAATAAGGATGGACGTGTACTTATATGGAGTGCAACTCCTTTTCTTCACTCAATACATATATATAATAGTGATGGAACCTATTACAAACAGTTGGGGCAACCGGGGCGAGGTCCGGGTGAATTTGAACGAATATCAAGCTTTCAGATCAATGCCGGCAGTATATACTTGCACGATTTTGCAAATAATCGAATAAACATATACAGTTCCGATGATTACTCTTTTGAGAAAACCGTACGAATACGCGATTGGTCAGTACTTAAGCACCAAGCAGTTCGAGACATGAATTTTTCTACTATTCATGTAAGAGATGATGGAAACTTCCTTGTTTCGTTTATGGGTTACCCTGAAAAGGGCAATATCAGGCCGGTTTTAAAATTTCTTTTGGTAGATACGAATGGTGATGTATTACAATCAGAAAAGCTGGAGTTACCCCACAGTTATCGTTTGGAAAGTCGTAATAGAATAGGCTTTACCCCTCATTTAACGTTTCTGGGCTCTACAATATTTACCTTGTCAAGGAGAGATGAAATATTTACAGCATGGACAAGAGATTTTTTGATAAAAAAATATGACGAAACAGGTAGGTACCAATCTGCATTTTACTATCCGGTGAAAGGGCCACGTTTCAATTTAGACTCTTTTGGTGGATGGTTTGGATTGTCCGCAAAAAATATCAGAAATATCCTTTTAGAAAATAATGTAGAAGCACCGGAATCATATCCTGCGTTGTTCACTCTAAAAGTTGATGATGAGGATAGGATATGGGTAGCCGTTACAGTGGAGTATTTAGGAGTATATGAATGGTGGATATTGAGCGAAACAGGTGAATTGATCGCGAAGTTTTTAAGGAGGCATGATCAACCGATATTCGACATCAAAAACGGGTATCTCTACGGCAAAGAGGTAGATGAAGAGACGGGAGCGGAGTATGTGGTGAAGTATCGGATGGAACTAACAGAAGAGTGAAGTGACCGACTTCACCGAGCGGTAGACTTAGTATTAATTTGTTTATTCTATTGTGTTCAGTGCACTTAGCAGCTCTTCAGGAGTGTAGACCGGAAGTTGGCTATGGTGGAAATCCTTGGTATTTCGTGTTGTGATTCAATCTAATCCGGCGGAAACAGCGGACTGATGTAGAATGCCATCTTCAAAATCTTGAAATTTTGAATCGACAGCACTCTGCAGGACATAAAGATTGATGGGGGCGACGTGGAAGAGTTTTAAAAGATTTTTAACGTGTGTCTCTGCCTCCCCTCCGGACAGTGCTTTTTCGATCAAATAGTAAATGGTTGTAACGGTTGTGCCACAAATCCAGCCTTCTATTTTTCCTAGTTCAGCGAGAGTCATAACTCTGATGGAACTGTCATAAAAGAGTTTACGCTCCAAAAATACATCCAGCAAAACATTTGTATCAAGTAGAATCTTCATTTAAGATGTTTGTCCGTCAGATAGCGTTTATAATCCTCTTCTGTAACCTCTGTATCTTTCATAATGCCGCTAAGTGAGGCGGTCAATGGTGGGAGTTCATCTTTAGATGATGAGTGCTTCTTACCAATGAGGGCAAAATAATCAGCCACCAGACGGGAGACCGATGTGCCTTTCTCCCGGGCATGTTTCTTTGCATTCTCGATGAGAGACTCATCCAATCGTAATGTGAGTTTATTTTTCATTGGTTTGACGCATTGAATTATTAATTATATACGTCAATATAACGAAAAACTGCAACTTGATTGTGTGGATAGAGGAATCGAATAGCCTAAATTTCCAATAGGTATATTTGATTAGTACCGTTTAAATCAATGAATGTACTGCTTTGCGTTCGAATGACAGATTTTTGATAGTTGTGAATTAGATTGAGAGACGGGAGCGGAGTATGTGGTGAAGTATCGGATCGAATTCAGGGAAGCGGAATGAGATCAAAATATGATACTATTGCCACGGAACCACGGAAAGGTACAGAAACTCCCCTCCTTATGAAGGAGGGGAAAAGAGGTGGTTGGAAAACTCATAGCCGGGCTAATCCGTCATAATTGATTTGAAGAAGCTTCACTATACAAACCTAATGGTAGAGCGTATAACAAAAGAAGCTTATATGTTGCTATTCATCTATTTTGTTCATTAATTATACTTGTTCACGATTCGTGAACAGAATAATAAAGTGAACGTATGAATCAGGTTATCCTCGAAAAAGCACTTGCAAATCTACCGCCAGAGATCGGTCATAAGACGGAATGGAAGACCTATAACCCTGAATATAACTACAGAGTGGATGCCAGGGTGACATTCAACCCAACGAAAAAGAATGCCATTGTCCGGCATGCGGAGATCAAAAAGGAGATTCGTAAACACCATATACCACAATTGAAGGAATTACAAGATAAAGTAGGTCCTCTGATGTTGGTGGCCGAACGGTTATATCCCAATATAAAAAAGCTATTGAATGAGGTAGGAATTGATTGGATGGATGTGGCCGGAAATATTCATTTAGAAGAGGGGGAAACCCTTATATGGATTGATCGACACACTACAACTCCCATACAGCAAAAGAAAAATCGTGCCTTCACCAAAACCGGCTTAAAAGTCGTTTTCCTGTTTCTTCATGATGAAGCCTGGCTAAATAAAACGTATCGGGAAATAGCTGAGGCAGCGGATGTCGCACTGGGAAACATCAAGCACGTATTGGATGGGCTGAAAGAGCATGAATTTGCATATGCCAAAAACAAAAATGTTCTAAAGCTTAAAAACAGGGACAAACTTATAGATCAATGGATTACGGCCTTCACGGATGAACTCAAACCCCGTATTCAAAAGGGCCGATATAATTTCATGAATAAAGAGGCCGAACAAAACTGGAAAAAACTGATATTGGGTGAGCAGGATCAATGGGGAGGAGAGCCTGCAGCGGACCTTTTAACGAATGATCTCAAACCTGTGCAGTACATACTCTATACCAAAAAGAATCGGGCGGAGCTTATGAGGGAGCTCAAACTAATACCTGATGAAAACGGCAAAGTTGAAATCAGAGAACCTTACTGGACGGTAAAAAATGACCTTCCAAATATTGCACCCCGCCTTGTTGTTTATACGGATTTAATGATTACCGGTGATCCAAGAAACATCAAAAAAGCTGAAGAAATCTATGCGGAAGCCCCTACAGATAAAGCTTGAAAATCTACGGCAAGATCAGCTCAAGGAACTACTACAGCTAGTAGAAAAAGTGTTTGTAAAATGTGATGTAGACTTTTATCTGCTTGGGGCTATTGCGCATGATACTTGGTATTCTAAAGAACAAATTGAGTCTCGGGCTACACGAGATGTAGATTTTGCTGTTTATATATCAGAAAAAGAGAAATATGATGAGGTTTTTGGAGAGCTCATTAGCAATCATGGATTTTCTGAAATAAAAGATGTTTCTTTTCGTCTACAGACACCTTTTACGTTTACCATCGACATTATTCCATTTGGTGAAATCAGTATAGACGATGAATTAATACCTGATGAGAGCTGGGACAGACCCATATTTGTGAACGGTTTTGAAGAGGTATTCAGGAAAGCAACGGTACAGGTTACAGATGAAGGTGACCTGGAGTTTAAAGTGGCAACACTTCCGGCCATACTACTATTAAAGTTGATTGCCTACGACGATCGCCCTGAAAAGCGAACCCAGGATCCGCAAGACATTGTCCAAATCATTGAAAATTATTTTGAAATTGATAAGGAGATGATCTGGGAAGAGCATCCTGATCTATTTGATGAAGATTCTGACCTGATTGAAATTGGAGCCAGGGTAATTGGTCGTGAAATCAATCAAATAATCAATCAAAACAATGCACTGAAGGGAAGGGTATTGAACATATTATCACTTGAGGATCGGGTGCAAAAAAATATGGTTGAAGCAATGGTGCATGGCGATTTGACCTTAGATAAAGTTGTAGGTTTGTTTAATCTGATGAAGGAGGAGATAGAGTAGTCATATGTACTTTTATTAATTGAATAATGCTTAAGCTGATTTTTAAAAATACCTCCATCTAAAAAGTAAATAAATACTTGCAGTTCTCATTTTTGAAAACTAATATCATCGTAGTGAAAATGAATGCGCTGGCTGTGTAAGGCTCATTTCTTTCGCACCTATTAAACCGACAGATTTCATCGATCCCATTTGCTACTAAACCGACCCATAACGGCAATCATCCTGATCCTGGCGGCACTCATCTTTGGGAGTCTGGCACTGAGTGAACTCTCGGTGGATCTGCTTCCCGATGTGGATTCTCCCAACCTGGTGGTGCGCACCGATTGGCAGGGGGCATCGCCCCGTGAGGTGGAGAGCCGGATTAATGAGCGCCTGGAGGCGGTACTGAGTACTGTTCCGGGCATCGACCGGGTTCACGGATTTGCCCGGCAGGGGCAGAGCGTGATCTACCTCAATTTCCGGTGGGGGCACAACATGGATCTGGCATTTCTGAATGTGAGGGAGAAGCTGGACCAGGTGCAGTACATCATGCCGGAGCAGGCGTCGCGTCCGCAGCTCATCTTCAACACCACCGCCGATGAGCCGATTGCCGTGCTTGCCGTAACATCAAAAGATCGCCCTAATGAAGAGTTTGAAACCCGTCTCGCCCTGAAGCGCTGGGCAGAGCAGGTACTGTCGCGCAGGCTGGAGCAGGCCGAGGGAATTGCGCAGGTTGTATCGGTGGGTGCGGTAGAGCCGGAGGTGCAGATCCGCTATCTTCCACGCGAAATCGACCGTTACGGTTTGAGCTTGAGTCGTGTACAGGGACTGGTGCGAGATGCCAACATTTTCACCTCCAGCGGTGAGCTTCGCGACGGATGGTATCGCTACTCGGTGAAGATTGAGAGCCGCGTCAATGAACTGGAAGACCTCGAGAATGTGCCGCTCACCCGCCTGGGCATGGGGCGGATTCTCACCCTGGGTGAAATAGCGGAGATCTCTCTCCGGGAGACCGATCCGACCTCTTTTGCCACGCTAAACGGGGACCGGGTGCTCAATCTTCTGGTGAAAAAAGAGTTTGGAAGCAACACTGTGGAGGTGTTCGATACGCTGATGCCCCTGGTGGAGGAGATGCGAGAGCTCTACCCGAATATCAGTATTGAGGTGCTCAGGGAGGACGCCACGTTTATCCGCAAGGCAGTCGCGAACCTGCTGCAGACCCTGCTTATTGGCGGAGTGCTCGCCTTTTTTGTGCTGTTTACCTTTCTAAATGACGTTCGCACACCCTTTACAATCGGGGTGGCCATTCCCGTCTCCATCTTTATCACCTTCTTTGTGATGTTTACGTCAGGGATTCAGCTGAATATTGTATCCTTGAGCGGACTCACCCTGGGGATCGGCCTGCTGCTGGATAACGCGATTGTGGTGCTCGAGAACATCAACCGGCACATGCCGCTGAAGAATCACGTAAAACGGGCGGCAAGAGCCGGAACAAAGGAGATCGCCCTTGCGGTAACGGCCTCCACTTTTACAACCATTTCCGTTTTTCTGCCCCTGATTTTTCTGGGCGGATTTGAGGGAGCTTTTTTCCAGGATCAGGCCTATACGCTGTCGATTAGCTTGTTGGCCTCCCTGTTTGTGGCGCTCATAATTTTACCGGTTCTGGTGGTTCAGATTCTGGAGCGCAGAGCCAGAAAAAACCTGGACAGTGAGAGTGACGGTCAGTTGAACACCCGTCCATTTTTTAATCGTCTGCTGGATCGATATGAGTTGACCCTGCAGAGCGTGTTGAAACGTCCTGCTCCCGTAGTGGCCCTTGCCACAGTGCTGATCGCCCTTTCTGTCTATGCGTTTATGGTGGTTCCCAAAAATATGCTTCCCGAGGATGAACCGTCTCTGGTCACTTACCGCGTGCAGCTGCCGGGGAACACATCGCTCACATCCACCATGCAGGCGGCGGATGCGCTTCGGGTTCGGCTTCAGTCTGACGGCCTGGGCGGAGAGAACATTCAGGTTGAGGGCGGTTTTACCGATCAGACGAATCTTGCCAACCTGGCTCGCGAAGGCCTGAATAAGTTTACTATATCCGTACCGGTCGATGGTCAAAGCCAAGCTGACAGGGTAAGGGAGAGGATGGAGCAGTTTGATCTCGATTTTCCCGGATGGTCTGTGGAGCCGGTAGCGTCTGAGCAGAGCTGGAGCGCGCTGATCGGGGCGGACCAGCCGCCCGTGCTGTTCCGGATGATCGGAATGAATCGCGCCGAAAGTGAGCGCATGTCTGCCGAATTGAAGAATAGATTAAATGAAGCGGGCCTGCCGGTGGAGCTTCGCAAACAGTATGAGCAGGAGGTGGATACCTGGAACCTGAGATTTCGAACAGACCGGATGCTGCAGCTTGGAATATTGGAGCAGGATGTGATTCGCTACCTGGAGTCGATCACACGCGGCAGTTTTGTGACAGACTGGAGCCGGGAGGATGAGCGGATTGCGATCCGATTGATGGGAAGTCAGTCTCAGATCTACGCCCCGGAAGAGATCACCCTGAGAATGGGAAGCCGTGAAATTCCACTCAGCTATATCGCCGAGATTGAGCGTGCCGCCGAACCGGAGCAGCTCGAACGGGTGGATCAGACACCCGTACTCAGTTTTGTCGCGGACTGGGATCTGGCCGACTGGTGGTGGAATCGCGGAAAGACAATGGAGACAATGCGTGATTTTATGCAGTCGACCGGGCAGGAGGTGCAGGTGGCCGGGAACGCTTTGATGGTGCAGGGACTGATGCTGGATATGGGCAAACTGCTGCTGCTCAGTATCCTGATTATCTACATTATCCTTGCGGTACAGTTTGAAAACCTGAAATATCCGCTGATCATTATCCTGGCCGTGCCGTTTGCCTGGGTGGGCTCGCTGCTGATTATGTGGGTGACCGGCACCGGGCTCAATGCGATGTCGTTCATGGGGGTGCTCATTCTAACCGGGATTGCCGTGAATGACTCCATCTTGAAAGTGGATTTTATGCGCCGATACCTGGCCGATACCGGAGATCTCCGCAAGGCGATTGAGCTGGCCGGCAAGCACCGCTTCCGTCCCGTAGTGATGACCAGTGTGACAACTATTTTAGGCCTTATGCCCATGCTGATCCCCTTCGGCGAGGGCTACGCTTTCAGGCAGTCACTGGCACTCGCCCTGATGGGCGGGATGATCACCAGTACCATACTAACCCTCTATTTGATTCCGGTATTTTTTGGATGGATGGAAGGGGGCATTGGAAGTGAGAAGGAAAAAGTAAAAAGTGAATCGTGAGAAGATTTTGATATTGAATTCCCCTCCTTCGCAAGGAGGGGATTAAGGGGTGGTTGAGTACAAAAGATTTGTTTCAGAATTTTGAGTAATGATATAACAGTAAGATGGTTTAGATAAATTGTGAACTCATAACCAATTCAAAACGCAGATAGACGTTTAAAAAATCAATACGAACGTGATTTATTAAAGACTGTTCTAGTGAATTAAAAATTTAAGTACATGATGATATTTAATTGAACCCCTTGCTCCCCTCCTTGGCAAGGAGGGGAGCAAGGGGTGGTTGAGAGTATAAAACTTTACTTAACATTGAAATCTACGAATAATCAGCATCGAATTATATTGACAACGAAGCCGCCATTTGATTTATCCAGATGTATGGTTAAGTCATAGTATTCAAAATTACATGACTTTATATTTATGATTGTACCAAAGAAATCAAGATGGAATTAAATGTTGATATTTGATTGAATCACCCCCTGCCTCCTCCTTAAAAAGGAGGAGAGTCATTGGTATTTCAGCACTTTACTTTTTAAATAAATCGATTCCGTTTAATGACATGACAAAGTTAAACCCAAAAAAGACAAAGAAGCAGCGTCAGTATCTTCGTGGTCACATGACGACGTGGGAAGTACGTCTTTGGAATGAGTTGAAGGGGAAAAAGGTGTTTGGCTTTAAAGTTAGACGTCAGCACGGAATCGAAAACTATATAATTGATTTTTACTGTCCACAACTAAAACTGACCATTGAAATTGATGGTGATGTCCATCACTATGATGATAAGATGAAAAAAGACTTGGAAAAAGATCGATTACTGAAAGCTGAAGGGATTAAGCTGATTAGGATTAAGAACCTGGACTTTGAAGAGGATTACGAAAGTACCATTCTCTATTTAGAAGATGTATTTAAAAATCGTGCCAGTGAATTTAAGATTGAAATAAATGAAGATTATTGATTTTTCTTTCCCCTCCTTTTTAAGGAGAGGATTGAGGGGTGGTTAAAAACATATTTTGATGAGAAATGACGGCGTTCTATTAAATTGAAACAAGAAATAAGGGAAAGATGAATTTTTGATTTTTTACTCAGTATTGGCAACCACCCCCTGCCCCTCCTTAAAAAGGAGGGGAGTGTTAACCTAACAAACTCGTATTATGAAATTTCAGCATACTGCTACCTTGTTATCAATATTTATGATAATGCTAATATTTTCCGCCTGCACATCCTCCGAAGACCCCGATCGGCCGGAAACGCCGGATGATGTGGAGATTCGTCCGGATGTGGTGTTTACGATTGCGGATGACCGTCCGCTGCACATCTTTATCCAAAGTCAGGGCGTGGTTGAGCCCATACGCGAAATTTCTGTCAGGCCCAGAATCAGCGGATTTGTTACAGAGAGTCAGCTTGAAGATGGGAACCGGGTTGAGGCGGGAGGAACCATTCTGGAGTTCGACGACCAGGAGTGGAGGTACCAGCTGAGTCAGGCAGAAAATGAGTATGAAACGGCACTTTCGGCGTACAATATTGAGATGGGCCAGCGTCAGGTCAGAAACGGAGACAGCGGGAATCAATCCGGCAATGGCGAACGGCTGGTGCGAATTACCACGGGTCTGGCTGCCGCAGAGCTGGCTCTGGAGCGGGCTGAATTGGATCTATCGTACACCACGATAAAGGCTCCATTTGAAGGAGAGCTCTCCGTGCAGGAACGGATTACGACCGGCGCATACATCAGTGCCGGCAGTGAATTAGGCCGACTGATTGACGACACTACAGTATTAATCCGGTTTGATGTGCTGGAATCTGAGCTGAATCGCCTCAGAACAGGAATGGTTGCCGAATTGACAACTCCATCCGGTGAGAGAAAAGAGGGAGTTATTCGATCCTTATCTCCTGTGGTGGACTCAGAAAGTAAAACCGGGCAGATTGTGGTAGAAGTGGAAAACCCGGATCGAATACTTCGTCCCGGCATGACCGTCGAGGGCCGGATCAGGGTGGAGTCGCACACCGGAATTGCACGTGTACCGAGAGCTGCAATTCTGGAACGGGACGGCGGACGAACCCTGCTGTTTAAGCTGAATGGAGAAATAGTGGAGTGGGTCTATGTAGATCCAGAGTACGCCACATCCGACTGGGCCATCATCAACCACGAAGAGATTGCCCCGGGCGACACCATCGCCGTGGACCGGCACTTCGCCATCAGCCACCTTCAACCCGTTCGCCCCCGAATGTCCGGGCAGATTGTAAGAGAAGGCGTGGAGGAGTAAAGTGTAGAAAAGTGAAAAGGCAAAACGCAAAAGTGAAAAGTCTCCCCTAGTAAGGGCCACGAATTGTCGGGGAGAGGGGTGTTAAGTTCCCTCAAAAACAAAATATTGAAAAGAACTTTCCCCTCCTTCGCAAGGAGGGGATTAAGGGGTGGTTGAATGCAAAGCACTTTATTTAAAATTGTGATCTACGAATAATAACCATAGAATTTAATATGTCAAGTACATGATGATATTTGATTGAACCACCCCCTGCCCCCTCCTTAAAAAGGAGGGGAGTATAGGTGCCTGAAACAGGTTGATGTAATTTTTCACTTTTGCCTTTTCACTCTTAACCAAAAATATGCGCGAAATCTTCCGTCGAAAATATTTCATCTCGCTTAGCTACATGCTTATTGCTGTGGTCGGGATCGTTGCGTGGATGAATATCCCGATGGAGATGGCTCCGGAGCTTCGGCTGCCGTCGGTTACGGTGAGCTACGGCTGGGGTAGCACCTCTCCGGAAGTGATGGAGCAGGAGATTACCCGCAGGGTGGAGTCGGTCGCCACGCGGCTGAGAAATGTAGAACGGATTCGGTCGGTCTCCCAGGAAGGACGATCCAGAACTACCATTACCTTTGAGCAGAATACACCCGTTGAATACAGGGTACTGGAGCTTCAGGAGTATCTCTACGGCCTGCAGGATGAATTCCCGCCACAGGTTCGTCAGCCCAATATCAGCCGCTCAATTCCGCAGGAGCTTCAGGAGCAGGAGACGTTCATGGCTTGGTCCATCAGCGGAGAGAGATCTTCGAGAGAGCTCTACCAGTTTGCCATGCAGCAGATTCGGCTCCCTCTTCTGGGATACCAGGGACTTGCCGACATCGACATCCAGGGAGCGGAAGATCCGGCGCTGACCGTCCGGTTCGACACGCGAATCCTGGAGCAGTACGGATTCAACTCCGATCAGATATTGATGCAGATTCGCGACCGGCTCACCTGGAGATCCAGCGGATTTATCGAACAGAGCCACAACCGGCTCAGCATGTTGATTCCCCCACAGTTTGAGTCGGTAGAAGAGATTCGAGGTATGAAAATCATGGTTCCAAACAGCTCCCGGCAGGTGGTTCTAGGGGATATCGCTAGAGTGGAGATTGAGGACTATCCCGTAAAAAGTCTGAAACGACTGAACGGGAAACCGGCCCTCACGATGATTTTTGTAAGGGAGAGCGGGTCCGACGCCATGAAACTTGGCGAGCAAATGCGATCGGAAATGGACCGTATTCAATCCGCACTGCCCGATGATATCACGATTCAGCTCGAGCGCGATTCGACCGAAGATTTGCGGGAGCAGTTCGGAGATCTTCAGTACCAGTCGGCCTTCAGCCTTCTGTTTGTATTTGTGATTCTGATGCTCTTCATCCGAAGGTTTCGCGCTCCATTTGTGATTCTGGGAAGCATCGTCTTCTCCCTTATGATGAGCCTCTCCATCCTCTTTTTTATCGACTACACGCTGAATGTGCTCACACTGGCCGGGCTGACGGTAGCCCTGGGGATGATTATCGATAACGCCGTGGTGGTATTTGAGCAGCTCAATCCAAAACTGCCCTCAGGAAGGGACGAACGGATAGAGCATGTCCGCAATGAGCTGCCATATACATTAGTGCCGGTTTTCGGGAGTACACTGACAACCGTGGGAATCTTTATTCCGCTCTTCTTTGCCATGGAGGAGCTTCAGCTCTTTCTGGTGCCGCTGGCCGTAGCACTTACGCTTACCCTGATGTCGTCCGTGCTGGTCGCCCTCACCTGGATTCCCTACTCGCTGATCTGGCTGGTGCCGTCAACCATCAAAAAAGAGGAGAAGTCGCTGAAGAAAAAGGTGAGCCGCTGGATTGATCAGCTTCTGCATCGTGCTTTTTACTGGCGTCACAAATTTAGATGGGCTTTTTATGTTGGGTTGATTGCCCTATTTGGAATACCTCTTTTTGCTATTGAGGAGCCCGACTGGGATGACACAAGCTGGCCTGAGCTTACCCGTACCTATTTTGATAATCGAAGTGATATCGATCCGAAAATTGGTGGGCTGACCTACAAGTTTTTTAATGAAACCTATTTCGGAACACCGTGGGGCAGACGACAACAGGAGAGAATTTTTATTAACATACGCACCCCGCAGGGAACTCCGCTGGATGAGATCAACAAAATGGCCCGGAGTTTTGAACTGCTTGCCATTCCCTATGCTGAGGCGTTTGAGTATTTTGAAACGGATATCTCAGAATATTCCGGCGCAAGACTTCAGTTTATCATCAAAGATGAATACCTGTTTGAGAATGAACCCTATCAATACTACGGGGAGGCGATATTTTTAGCTTCTCAAACCGGTAATTCTGGGATATCGGTCAGCGGTTTAGGGGATGGCCACAGCACGGGTTTTGGCGGCGGTGTGTCGGGACAGAGAATCACGCTACGGGGTTTTTCCTATGATGAACTGCTGCTTCTGGCAGAGGATATCGCTGCACGGATGAAACGAAATCCACGGGTTCAGGAGGTGGATATTCACAGCGTGGGTTGGGGACGGAATGATCTGTTTCAGTACGTGCTGAGCCTGGATGAGGAACGGATGGCGATGAAAGATCTCGATCGGCGTTCGGTTCTTGACGCCATTCAGCTGGATGTTAACCCGACTAACATTCGCGGACAGGTAGAGCTGGAGGGGGAGCGAATGTATCTGATAGGAGCAAATATTGCACAAACGCTGTACGAGGAGGACTTTTTGGAGCAGGCTCGTCGCTCAAACAACCGTTTATTTAAGATTAGTGAGATTGCCGATTTGACCCGCGAGCGAACGATGAACCAGATTATTCGGGAAGATCAATCCTACAGCCGAACGCTTCGGGTCGATTTTCTGGGTCCCCCGCGTCTGGCCAGCAACTACATCGAGTCTGTACTGGATCAAGTTCCGGTACCGGTTGGAGCTTCGATACAGTATGGTGGCGGATTTTTCTCCTGGGGACAGAGCGAACAGTTTGACAACTACCTACTTTTGCTGCTGCTCACCATCCTGAGTGTTTGGATGATTGTGTCGGCGCTTCTCGAAAGCTGGAAAGATCCCTTGGTGGTGCTGTTGGCGATTCCGCTGAGCCTGATCGGGGTGATGGCCGGCGCACTCTGGCACGATATCAATTTTGACCAGGGTGCTATTGCCGGAACGCTTCTGGCCGTTGGGGTGGTGGTGAACAACTCCATCCTGCTGATTCATGAGAAGCAGCGCTGCCGGTCACTCAATATTCATGGATTGAGAAGCTGGGTTCGGGTGTATCGTAACAAGATGAGAACCGTGATGATCACTTCCCTCACCACCATGGGCGGGCTGGTTCCCCTGATTCTATTCGGCTCCAACGATTTCTGGACCGACCTGGCCGTAGTGGTCATCTGGGGCCTCGGCACGAGTCTGACACTAATCCTTCTGCTGATGGGAGTCTGGGAGAAAGATAAAAACCTGTCAGCGTCCCGACAGCTGTCGGGACCTGACAGCGTTTACTTTGAGGCATAATTTTTTTCACCGCAGAGCCGCAGTGATCGCAGAGGTTGAATGGGGGTTTGATGAATTGTCATGTAACTCATTGAGCAATAATTTTTCCCCTCCTTTTTAAGGAGGTGATTAAGGGGTGGTTCAAACAGGTGGAGTTTATTTTTCACACTTTTTTGTTGAAAGTCCACAGATACGCTAAATGACGACCCGTAAGCGTCGGAATTCAATCTCAATAAGTAACGCTGTCAGATCCCGTCAGCTGTCGGGATCTGACAGGTTTACGAACAATCCTCCGCGTCCACTGCGCCACCGCGGTGAATATCATTAAATTAAAATCAAACACTTCAGTCATGCATCCATTCATGAAAGCCATTTTGTTTTTCACAACAATCGTAATGCTGATCTCCTGCGCATCAGAAGAACAGAGCGCGGACGAAATACGAACGGCTGAGCTGCCGGAAGTAGAATTAAATCATCTTTTCAAGCTTGATGAACCGGAAGGGATGTTTTTTGAAAGGATTCAATTTATTCAAACCGATTCGGAGGATCGAATCTTCCTAGCAGACCAGGAGGCCAATCATGTATTGGTTTACGACGAGACCGGGGATTTTATTACTACTATTGGCCGGGAGGGTGCCGGGCCGGATGAGTTCAGGGCGATACTCAATATGTTTGTGGATGAGAACGATCAGCTGATTGTCTTCGATATGGCAAATAACCGAAGCGTATTCTTCAGGGAAGAGAATGGATCGTGGCAGCCTGAAGAGTTTGTGTCGATAGAGGGAACACGTTTTGGAGTTCAAACCGCAGATAGAGAGGGGAATTACACTCTTCGGCAGAGCCGTAATCAGATGCCTGATCCGGGGGCTTACTGGTATATTCATGTGCTGGGTGCAGGCTCACTGGACGAAGGTTTAATTCATGATGACGCAATAGAGTTCAGGGAGATGGGCTATCTGGTACGAGATGACGGAATGATGAATGGGATTCCATTTGGGAGAACTACACTCCTTGCAAGAGGTCACGACGGTAAGCTCTATCTGGCCTGGAATGAAGATTTTGAGGTTGCCGTGTATGACGCAAAAATGGAGCCGGTTGATTCTGTCCGAGCTGCGATTCCTAATCAGCCGGTTTCTACGGAAGAGCGTCGGGAACGATTAGACCGTCTGGATCAATTTCGATCGCTTGCTTCCGAGCACATGCCGGATACCAAACCGGTAGCAGAAGCGATGTGGGTGGATCCTCAACAAAATATTTGGCTTCAAACCCACGATTCACCGGAGTTTCTGGTTCTGGATTCGAACGGTGAGCCCATTGGCAGTTTTGATCTGGAGGGAGAACGTCGAATCCTGCATGTGGATGGTGATCGGGTATACACGGTGTTGTCTGATGATGAGGGGTATGCGGTGGATGTGTATGAAGTTCGGTTATGAATGTTTAGATAAAGAGCTAAGGTTCACCGCGGAGTCGCAGTGATCGCGGTGGGAGTTGGGGGTTTGAATTATCAAATAATTTATAGAGCAACAATTTTTCCCCTCCTTTCCAAGGAGGGGATTAAGGGGTGGTTCAAACAGGTGGAGTTTATTTTTCATGTTATCTTGGAGGAAGAGATTCTATCAACCACCCCCGACCCCTCCTTCATAAGGAGGGGATTTTGCGAATGTTGAAATTTGATCTCAAACTTAAACGCTGACAGGTTTACTAGCAGAGCCGCAGTGACCGCAGAGAAGAAATTGTTGGTCGCGGGGATAAATCCCGCGCTCGTATGTATAACCCATAAATGGGTTGTGGGTTTGAATGATTATATAACTTATTGAGCAATAATTTTTCCCCTCCTTTCCAAGGAGGGGATTAAGGGATGGTTTAAACAGGTGGAGTTTATTTTTCATGTTATCTTGGAGGAAGAGATTCTATCCAACCACCCCAAGCCTCTTCCTGAAAGTTTTCGGGACAGGCTCTTCATAAGGAGGGGATTTTATGTATAGACCTCCGCGTCCCCAGCGCCCCTGCGGTGAACATTATAATGCTAAAATCAAAAACTTCAGTCATGTATCCATTCCTAAAAGCAGTTTTGTTGGTAGCTATAGTGGCCCTTCTTTCCTGCAGTTCAGAAGATCAGGGTTCAGATACTGAATCAGCAGGACTTGTGCGTTCAGGTGAAGTGGTGATCAATAACACCGTCGATCAGCCTGAATCTATTGTAAAAGGGATTTATGGGCTGAAGGGTGACAGCCTGGTATACGGCATGGATTTAAGACGGAAACTGCCTTACCAGCTGAATTTGGCAAATGGAGACTTCAGATTTTTAGGTGCTTCGGGACGGGGACCGCAGGAAATGGAATTGCCGTCACAAATTGCAGTGAAAAGCAATGACGAACTCTATGTCTACGATACCGCTCTGGATCAGATCTCCCATTTTACAGGAAATCATATAACAGAGAAAAAGCCGGGGTATTTAGAGCAGGGAATCTGGCTTCGACATATGCATGGGTTTTACAGGAACGACAAGCTTATTACATCAGCCAAAGAGCCGGAGCATTTAAACGCCCTGCAGTTTGACCGTGCCCGCCCCATTGCGATCATGGATCTTGAAACGGGAGAGGCAAAACTGTTA
>LKNA01000049.1 GCA_001564065.1 Chitinophagaceae bacterium T5-Br10_B2g13 | reverse complement strand
TTTAGTCAAGTATTTTAGTTACTACTCCGGCACCTACGGTACGGCCACCCTCACGGATCGCAAACCGAAGACCTGCTTCCATCGCTACCGGCTGAATCAACTTCACATTCAGCTTCACGTTATCGCCAGGCATCACCATCTCCACTCCCTCAGGAAGCTCACACGCTCCGGTTACATCCGTTGTACGGAAGTAAAACTGCGGGCGGTATCCCTTAAAGAATGGCGTGTGTCGTCCACCTTCATCTTTGCTCAGTACATATACCTCACACTCAAATCCTTTGTGCGGGTTGATCGATCCCGGCTTACAAAGAACCATCCCGCGCTCGAGCTGCTCTTTGTTAATTCCACGAAGCAGAATACCGGCGTTATCCCCGGCCTCTCCTCTGTCAAGCAGGCGGCGGAACATCTCAATTCCGGTAACCACACTCTTCATCGGCTGCTCTACAATCCCTACAATCTCAATCTCATCGTTCAGCTCTACAACTCCACGCTCAATTCGGCCTGTAGCAACCGTTCCACGACCGGTAATCGAGAACACATCCTCAACCGGCATCAAAAACGGCTTGTCTACATCTCGCTCAGGCGTTGGAATCGTGTCATCCACAGCGTCCATCAGCTCAACAATCTTCTCTTCCCATTCGGATTCGCCGTTCAGCGCGCCAAGGGCACTTCCCTGAACAACCGGGATGTTATCACCGTCAAATTCATACGAAGACAGAAGCTCGCGAACCTCAAGCTCAACCAGCTCCAGAAGTTCTTCATCATCCACCAGGTCTACTTTGTTCATGAATACCACAATCTGAGGTACTCCAACCTGACGGGCAAGCAGAATGTGCTCGCGGGTCTGTGGCATCGGACCGTCGGTAGCCGCAACCACCAAAATCGCCCCGTCCATTTGAGCCGCTCCGGTTACCATGTTCTTCACATAGTCAGCGTGACCCGGGCAGTCTACGTGGGCATAGTGACGATCTTCGGTTTCATACTCAACGTGAGCCGTAGCAATGGTAATCCCTCGCTCGCGCTCTTCAGGGGCATTGTCAATGTCCGCAAATTGCTTGGCAACTCCACCGTAAGTCTTCGCCATTACCGTGGTAATCGCTGCCGTTAATGTCGTCTTACCGTGGTCTACGTGACCAATCGTCCCTATGTTTACGTGCGGCTTACTCCGCTCAAACTTCTCTTTTGCCATGGTAAAAAAGATTATTTATGATTTTATTTTTTTGAATATTCAACCTGAAGAGCCGATAGTCGGAATTGAACCGACGACCCCTTCCTTACCATGGAAGTGCTCTACCCCTGAGCTATATCGGCTTTTTTCAGAGAGCGGGCGACCGGACTCGAACCGGCAACATTCACCTTGGAAGGGTGACGCTCTACCAATTGAGCTACGCCCGCAAAGTGGGGGGAGCAGGATTCGAACCTGCGAAGTCTTACGACAACAGATTTACAGTCTGCCCCAGTTGGCCACTTTGGTATCCCCCCGTTCTTACTAAAAAAGGCACCCAAAGAGCCAGTGGCCGGATTTGAACCGACGACCGGCTGTTTACAAAACAGCTGCTCTACCCCTGAGCTACACTGGCTAATCAAAATTTCAACACTTCCATGAGAGTTATAGAGGCCTGGTTATCGAACTCAAACACCCTCAATCATCTTTTCGCCACAGGATTCACATCTCGTCAGCGAAAGACTTAAAAGCTAAAAACATCTCTGATATTAATCAACCTTTTTGTTTAATTTTTTTTAGCCCTTTTTCTTTGCCTCTTTTTAAACTTCTTATATATCACCCTGCCAACTATAGCCGCAACGATCAACCCTAAAATAATTTGCCCATAAATATTTAAATAGTCCCCAATAACCTGCCAGTTTTCATTGACGACCCACCCAAAACCAAGCAGAATAAAATTCCATGCTACAGAACTAACCGTTGAACTCAGAACTGTTGTTGAGACTTTGGTCTTAGTAATACCGGAAACAATAGATATAACTGAACGCGTACCGGCCAAAAACCGATTAGCAACAATAACCCCCTGCCCCCAACGCTGCATCCACCTTTTCACTCTATCAAAGTATTTGATGTCAATAATGCGCATCAGCCAGAATTTACTTCGCTGCTCTTCAATTCTATGACCAAATTGCGCACCTATCAAATACATACTCATAAAACCCACCACAGAAGCCACCGTAGTTATCATCAGAAGCGGCGTAAAACCTACTATCTGCTCAGCTGCAAGATATCCTCCAAAAGCAACCAGTACATCACCGGGTATGGGCGGTATAATATTTTCGAGATAGGCAATTACTGCAAAAATCAAATATATTTTAATTGGCGACAGGGTAAATACCCAATCCACAATTTGATTTATATACAGCTCAAATCCCATGATCTAATTAATCCTTTTTCACTAAAACCACCGCCTGCGCAGAAATTCCTTCGCCCCGACCAACAAAACCCATCTTTTCGCTGGTGGTGGCTTTAACCGATACTTGCCCCACACTGCAACTCAGTGCTTTAGCTATTTTTTCTTGTATCTGTTCAATTACAGGATTCAACTTAGGCGCCTCTGCTACCACAGTAACATCCATATTTGATAAGACATACCCCCTCTCAAGTACCAACTTATAAGCGCTCTTTAATAGAATAAGACTATCTGCATTTTTATAAGCCGGTTCTGTATCCGGGAAATGGGTACCGATATCGCCCAAAGCCAAAGAGCCCAATAGGGCATCCGTAACGGCATGAAGCAAGACATCAGCATCCGAATGACCTTTGAGTTTTTTTGAAAAAGGAATCTTTATTCCGCCGAGTATTAATTCATTACCCGGCTCAAAAGCATGGACATCGTACCCATAACCAATTCTTACATCCATCTATTTACCTGAGAGTATTAATTTTGCAAGTTGAAAATCCAACGGGTAAGTAATTTTAAAATTATCAACCGTGCTTTCTACAACAGAAATTTTACCGCCAATCATTTCAACTAAAGAAGAGTCATCAGTACCCAACAGTTTCCGATTTGCAGCTTCTCTGTAAGCTCTAATCAAAATTTCTCTTTTAAATATTTGAGGTGTTTGCGCCTGCCACAACTTCTCTCTGTCCGGGGTTGCTTGAATGATATTCTTACCCGAAATTTCTTTAATCGTATCCTTAACCTGTACGGCTAATATCGCTCCATCAACATCTGGGACCTTAGCTTGGTTTATACAAGCACTGATAAGATCCTCTCGAACAAATGGTCTCACAGCATCGTGGATGGCAATGAATTCTGAACCATCTGAGACAAACTGAAGTGCTTTTGCAACAGATTCCTGCCTTTCGGCCCCTCCCTCAATAACTACAACCGTTCGATCCCCAAACACAGACTTTGCGATTTGTCGGGTTTGGTCTATGTAAGCTTCAGAAGTTGAAATGATCAGCTCCTGAATTGAATCTATTTCTTTGAATTTTAGAAGAGTATGCTCAAGAATTGGTCTGCCGGCAATTTTCAGATAAGGCTTGGGGATTTCTTTCCCCATTCTAGCCCCCGAACCTGCTGCCGGCATAACCAGCGCTACATTTCTTGAACCTAAACCCAAAACACTAAAGAATTAACATTGCGTCGCCAAAGGAGAAAAACCTATAATCGTTGGCTACTGCTTCTTTATAAGCATCTTTCACATATTCAAATCCGCCAAATGCAGAAGCAAGCATCAACAATGTAGATTCAGGTCTGTGGAAATTGGTAATAACGCCTTCTGTGATTTTAAAGTCGTAGTCAGGATAAATAAATTTATCTGTCCAGCCGGTACCCGGTTTCGACATACCGCTAGCCATCACACTCGTTTCAATTACACGAACGGCTGATGTACCACAGCCAATCACTCTGTTCTTTTTACTCTTCAGAGCTTCATTAATTCGGTCAGATGTTTCTTGAGAGATGAAGTAATTCTCTGAATCCATTCTGTGCTTGGTCAGATCTTCAACCTCAACATTTCTAAATGTTCCCCAACCTATATGGAGGGTAACCGGTACAAAGTCGACACCTTTCTTTTTCAGCTTCTCTACCAGTTCGGGAGTAAAGTGCATTCCTGCAGTTGGAGCCGCGACTGCACCTCTCTCTTTTGCAAAAATGGTTTGATATTTTTCCTTGTCACTCTCCTTCGGTTCTCTTTCGATATATGGAGGCAGTGGCATATCACCAATTTCATCCAATCGGTCGTAGAGATCCTGGTTTGGACCATCATAAAGAAAACGTATGGTTCTCCCGCGAGAAGTCGTGTTATCCACAACTTCAGCGATCAGGTCTTCACCAAAATAGAGTTTATTGCCAATCCTGATCTTCCTTGCCGGTTCAACCAGAACGTCCCAGAGCATATTCTCAGGCATAAGTTCACGAAGCAGAAACACTTCGATATCGGCGTCTGTCTTCTCTTTTTTACCTTTTAGTTTGGCAGGGAATACTTTGGTATTGTTATAAACAATTACATCCCCTTCATTCAAATATTTATGAATATCAGAAAACGTCTCGTGCTTGATTGATTTATCTTCTCTATTCAGAACCATTAACTTTGAAGAATCTCTTGGATCAACAGGTTCTTCAGGTACATTAAAATCTTCGATTTCAAATTTGAAATCCGTAAGTTTCATTTTCAAAACGGTAGGGATTTTTTGTTAGTAAATTCATCTTTTCGGAAGCTTTCAAATATAGGCTGTTTTATACCATTTAACAAATGATTACAGCCTTCACCCATATTTCCTGAACGGAATTATTACTATTTTAATTTTTAAAGTGTATTTACTAACTGCGTCTGTTTCTGTATAATTAAATAAGCGATGTTACGTTGATAAGCATTAATCAACTTAAAGTAATTCACCAGCCAATGTCAGCCATGAAATTTTTTACCACACTGATTCTTATTTTTACCTTTACTGCATTAGTTGCTGAAGCTCAGCTTCGGGAAGACCTTCGATATCAACCTGAAGAGTATACCGGGGCTGTTACTCACACCCATAACAATACATCTACCGGCAGCTGGATGAATATGCTTAATATGACGATGAGCCATTCTTACAGCATGTCTTTCTCTAATTTTGGCGGACAGACTCAAAACCTCAATGCCTACACCAATTCCATGTATTTTGATGTAAGTGAAAATCTGGACGCTCAACTTAATGTATCTCTCTTGCACTCTCCGTTTGGAAACAGTTTTATGAACAACAATAATCTTGGCACACAGATTATTATAGACAGCGCCCGCATTGACTACAAATTTTCTGAGAACACTCGTATTTCACTTGAGTTTTCTCAAAATCCTTACAGAAACTCTTTCGGTAGCTATCACTCTCCCTTTGACAGAAGATATATCGGTTACTAATCACGGTATATGACTCAGGAGACCCAAAAAGATCAGACAAAAAATTTAATACTTAATTCTGTAATCGGATTTCTCAGCGTTCTGCTGTTGCTTCTGCTTTTTGCGCTGGCTACCCGGATGATCTATCCCCGCATCGTAAACGAACGCGCAGTACAGGATCCCGCGTTAATCAGTAACGTCATACAGATGGAAGTCCTGAACGGAGTAGGAATTTCCGGGTTGGCCAATCAATTTACCGGAACACTGCGTCAATTTGGATTTGATGTGGTTGAAACCGGAAATTTTGATCACTTTGATGTACCGAACACTTTAGTTATTTCCAGAAACGGCCAAATAGAAAACGCAAGGAGAGTTGCCCGGGCCATCGGAATAGATGAGCAATTTATTTTGAGAGAAGAATCTCCGGAATTTTACCTGGATGTGACTCTCATTATCGGTAATGATTTCGAATACTTAAACTTATAAATATGCCTATGCCAGACACTATAAAATCTGCTGAATCACAATTCACAAAACCAACTTCCCAAAAAAGTGTGGACACCACCACACTAATCAATGCAATCACTGAGGGATTACTTGAGAAAAAAGCGAAAGATATTGTCCTTCTTGATGTAAGAGAGCTTACAACTTTAGCAGACTATTTCATCGTTTGCCACGGTACATCAGATACTCAAATTAGGGCCTTAGCCAATAGTGTGGAAAAACAGGTAAAAGATGAGCTGGGAGAAAATGTTTGGCAACAGGAGGGAAAAGACTCAAGGCGCTGGGTGATTTTAGACTACGTAAATGTGGTGGTTCACATTTTTTCTGAAGAGAAACGGGATTACTACGGTATTGAAAGAATGTGGAATGATGCAAAAGTTACTCACATCGAAGATAAATCCACCTAAGTAACTGACATCCATAAATTTCTGATATCAGTTTTTTTAACTGATTAATTTTTGATCTATTTGAGCAGGCAAAAATCATACTTCCTTACGTTTAGCTCCATAGGGTTTTTGGCTCTCCTTGCGTTTCTTGTTCTGTTCGAAAATTCAGCACTCTCCGGTGATGTACTATCTGATGAAGAGCTGAGTGAAGAAGTTCAGAGAAGTCTTTTTGAAGCCCGCAGTCATTTTGAACAGACATACATTGATTTTAAAGATCGTTCTGACGAACTATATCGTGAGATTTCTCAGTTCCCTCTAACAGAACAGAATAAACCTGCAATTCATAACCGTTTTCGAGCTTTCTCCTTTTGGGGTACCTCTCTGCATCACCAGGGAGAACGCTGGGTTTGGAACGGCTTCAGCCTCACACCTTCCCCCACACTTACGACAGGCCAGTCTGACTCTTTAAGAGTTAGCCTGCTTAAACGTAACAATGTCGTCTATCTTTTTGGGCAGAGATCATTTAGATCCGGTGATAACGACTTCCTGCTTTTAACTGCAGAAAAAGTGGAACAGACAACAAATTTACCCTTCGCAGACAGGGTTTCTTATCATCTTTCCGATGCACCCGATCTAAAAAACAACTTCCCCGTAACTTTTGGCTTTTTTTCGCCTCCACCGGATAACCTGCTTTATTTAAAGCTTTCTACCGAAGCATCAGATTCTGTGGGAACTGTTTATGCAGACTATGCGGATGCTGAACTATTCAGCCAGAACATCTCGAAAAATATTGCGTTGTGGCGATCGCTGATCCAGCTGGCACTGTTTATAACTCTATTAATGCTTTTTACAGCATTCTGCACTTATACAGAGAATCTGATTGCCATCCGATTTCTAGCAATTCTGCCACTGCTTCTTTGGGCATTATTCTTTCAATACGGTCTATTATCTGATTGGGTTTTTACAGGACTTATACCGTCCGAATGGGCTGCAGAACCTTATTTAGATCTGGCAGAATACATCGTTCACGCCATCTTCCTCACGTTAACACTCATTCCGCTTATCCGCTTTGTAATTCTGACCGATCAGGAAACATCAGAGGAATCCCATTTAAAAACATTGCTTTTTGCGTCTATTTTTGGAGCGGGCGCTGCAGTGCTTATCATTTTTCTATTCTATCAAACACAACAGATTCTGGTAGAAACTCCCCTGGCCCTGCTTGATCTCGAATTAGCCCCGGACTATCCTGTTTTTATTTTCTATATAGGTTCAGCTATACTATTCTCTTCAGTTTCAGGAATTATAATTTGTGTAGGGCTGTATCTCTACAGGTTTGAAATTGATAAGTCGGTGGTTATTGGTGCTGTAGCTCTGTTTACTTATCTGCTCACCTATTTTTTAATCGACCTGTTTCTGGAACTTCAAACTTTTCTCTCACCTGTTTTTATTAGTAGTCTGATCACCTTTCTTCTGCTTCTGATTCAGATTCAGATCATACATGAAAAGAAAGAAGTTTTCAGAGACATGTCCGGTTTCAGAAAAATTTTATTGTCGGTTTTCTTCATCACTGTTTCAATCTATTTCATAGTGTGGAGTTCATCAAGCAATCGTCTGGATAGAGAATTAAGCCAGAAGGCCATGGATTTTGCAAATGAAGAAGTAGCAAACACACAAGATATTCTGCGATCATTGCTGGCAGATCTTGAAAGCTCCTTAATATTTTTAACCGAGGAAGATATCCGTCAACGAACTGCAATTGTTCAGGGGCAGTTTCAACGGGCAATACAAAACAGCATACGCCCCGAATGGAGGGAGCACTCATTTGAGATTCAGCTTCTATCCCCCGATGGAAATCTGATCAGCGACTATTCCACAAATCTCGATTCACCGGGGTGGCGCTCACTGGTTAACATGGCTTTGATGCGAGCTTCCTATGAGGGTGAACAGCTGCGCAGACTGACAAATCAGCCGATTATTTGGGATACCAGGCCGTCCGAACTCGGTGAAGAGTTTATCTCCTTTTACAGGGGCTGGATCCCCATTTACGATGAGACAAGCTTCGACGATAAAATTGCATGGATTTTCGCGGCTGCTTATCTGGAAAGACCTGACTTCAACAGACCTATGCGTGCGGTGCTTTCCGCCAATTCCGTTCAGGACTGGAAAGAGAGCTTCTATATTGCGGAGTTTATTGAGGGCACTGTAAACCGGACTGCCATGGAGGGCATTTACAGCAATCAGCCTCAATATAACAGACTTCCCGCCCGGGAGGCAGAAATATCACAAAGAGACAGTGTAGCTTACATTACCAACGTAACCTCTCAGGGTAAATTCAGAGAAATCCTTATTCGACAGGATACAGATACAGTGATCAAGGCCAGCACTCCAATGCCCGGTTTTAATCTGTTGCTTTTTTCATTTTTTAGGTACCAAATTGTACTCATTCTGTTTGGCCTGTTCCTATTTGCCATATTTTCAACAGCCGGCTTTCAGGCATTCAAGTTATTTGGACAGAGCCGCAAGTTTAAGCACCGGCTTCTGGATGGTTTAACCATGGCCACTATTCTGTTTTTAACTGTTTTAATTATTGCAACACAATTAGCCGTAAATCAACAGAATGAAAAAAATGTAGAACGTGAGCTTATTACGAAACTAAACAGCCTCGGTGAATCGCTGCGTGGCGAAATTGAATTCGATCAGACACAAAGACGCACATCCCGACTTGCGGAATATGCCTCTCCGCTAAATGTAGATGCTATTTTATTTAGCGGAGCAAATGTTCTCGACTCCACTACTCCTCAAATTTTTCAGCAGTACGTTATGCCGCGCACCATGCCTTTCGACGTATACGACTTTTTATATAACAGAGAGCGGCGGCACTATACAACAACTACTGAAATTGCTAACGAAAAACTCCTTATAGGTTACCGCACACTACTGGATGAAAACAATCAGCCGGCAGGTGCTGTGGCGATTCCTACTTTTATCGAATCCCCGGTATATCGCGAGCAGTTACTGGAAGCCACCAGCTCACTCTTTGTAATCTATTTGGCCATTTTTGCGATCTTTATACTTGGAACTGTAATACTGTCTAATCGCCTGACCAAACCGCTTCAGATGATCCAGACCGGGCTTAGTAAAATATCCCGCGGTGAAATGAATATTCGTGTAGCTGTTACCGGCAAGGACGAAATCGGTTCTCTTGCCAAAGCATATAATGAGATGGTTGAAAAACTTGAGCAGGCGCGAAAAGAGCTGGTAGAGGCCGAACGCGAAGCGGCATGGAAAGAGATGGCACAGCAGGTTGCACACGAGATCAAGAACCCACTTACACCAATGAAACTCAATCTGCAACACCTCCAGCAGAGACTTGAAGCTGATCCTGATAAAGTTATGGAGCTTAAACCAATCATCGAAAAAACTGCCGAAAACATTATCGAGCAGATTGAATCTCTGAATAAAATAGCTTCTGATTTTTCAAAATTTGCCAAACCGGTACAGGATCCATTTGAGCCGGTTGACCTGAAAAAACTCCTTATATCCATTGCTGAACTCTACAGCAACGATAGAACCGTAAAAGTTAAAAGTAAACTTGCAAGCAGTGATCTCATTATAGAAGGTGTGGAAGATGAACTGCGCCGGGTGTTTATTAATCTGGTAAAAAATGGAATTGAAGCACATGGGGATGAAAATGCTGAGATTCAGATCACTGCAGAAAAAATGAACCGGTCTGTAAAAGTCAAAATTTCAGATCGGGGTGAGGGTATTGAACCTGAGGTCAGAGACCGGATATTTGTACCAAACTTTTCAACTAAATCGAGCGGTACCGGTCTTGGCCTGGCCATTACCAAGAAAATTGTGGAAGCTCATAAAGGAGAAATCTCGTTTACATCTGAGTCGGGCAGCGGTACCACATTCACTCTGATTTTTCCTTCTGCTTAAACTAGATTTAAACCTGAATCATAGGTAACAAATCTCCCTAATTCTTCGTACCATTTGCCCTCTCAAATCAATGGATACGAATAACACTACATATCGATCAGGCGCCCGACAGGAACTATCTTCACTTATGAGAATCGGTGTACCTGTGATCATCACGCAGCTCCTGCAAATGAGCATGAGTTTTGTGGATACCGTGATGGCGGGCCGACTCTCGCCTGAAGATCTTGCAGCTGTTGCAGTCGGGTCAAGTACTTTGATGCCGTTTGTAGTTCTATGCCTTGGATGTATGATGGCCGTCACCCCAATCGTTGCGCAAAATGTGGGTGCCCGAAATTTTGAACTGATCGGCAAAAATGCCCGGCAGGTATTGTGGCTGAGCCTGATTCTTGCCATTCCCAGCTTTTTCCTCCTCCGAAATCTCGAGTTTATCCTGGTTCTGATTGGAATTACCGATGAAATCATCCCGATTGCATCCGGTTACTTGAAAGCGATCGCCTGGGGTATTTTCCCGGCTTATGCGTTCGGGGCGCTCAGATATTTCAACGAAGGATTAAGCGTCACCCGTCCGGCCATGTTTATCGCCGTGATCGGTTTGCTGGTCAATATTCCGGCAAACTACGTGTTGATGTTTGGCAAACTCGGTTTCCCCCAGCTTGGAGCCGTTGGTACCGGCTATGCATCAGCCATTGTGTTTACGGTGATGTTTATCGCCATGCTCTGGTTTACAGTTGGATTTGATGCCTACAAACGGTTCGATATTTTCGGCAAATTCCGCTGGCCTGAAAAGAAGTACCTGAAAGAGCTCCTTGGAATTGGCGTCCCGATTGGGATCAGTTCTACCATGGAGGTAACCATGTTTGCAGTAGTTAGTCTGCTCGTTGGAACCATCAGTACGGTAGCGGTAGCCGGTCACCAGGTGGCCATCAACTTTGCCTCAATGACCTTTATGATTCCGTTTGGACTCTCCGTTGCAATCTCGGCAAGAGTTGGACAGTCTGTAGGGAGAAAACGCCCGAGTGAAGCCCGTTTCAGAGGATTTGTAGGCGTGGCAACGGCCAGTTTTATCATGACGTTTACTGCCATGATCATGTTCCTCTTTCCGGAGTATATCACAGCTATTTACACCGATGACCAGGAAGTAACCAACATGGCCGTTCAACTGCTTTTTATGGCGGCCATTTTCCAGATTTCTGATGGATTACAGGTAAGCGGGTTCGGAGCTCTACGCGGTTTGAAAGACACCAAAGTACCAATGTACGTTAACCTTGTAGCTTACTGGGTTATTGGAATTCCGCTCGCCTATTATCTCGGGTTTATCGCAGGATATGGCCCTCAGGGATTGTGGGGAGGACTGATCGCGGGCCTGACAGTAGCGGGAATCTTGCACAACATTCGGTTCTTCAGAAAGACGAAGGCGATGGGGGCCGTTTAGTATTATAAATTCTATTAGCTAAACTATTCCCTTTTTGAAGGATGATTCATATCCCTCTCCCATTGCGCCGGATTATTCAGAATGTATTCCCTGATCCGATTTAGTGGTTCGACATTTCTAATAATGTGTTCGTAGTAATTACGCTGCCAGATTTTTTGACCGGGCCTTTCATGTAACGTATTAATTTTTGTAGTTACTGCCGATTTATAACCCCTTACAATTGCACCAACCGTTTTGGGCGGTGATTTAAAAATAGATGATTTTCCTTCATTATTTTGGGGACGGTGTTCATGTTTATGCATGGCCGTTCCGCCATGTTGTAGGGGCGTATGGCGATACGCCCCTACAACATGCGTAACTTGGAATATGGCATGTATATGGTTTGGCATGATTACAAACTGGTCCAATTTCACGTTATCACGAATATTTTCTGTATTTATCCATTCATCCCTGGCAATAATTCCTAATTCATTCAGGACCATTCCACCATTTTCAATATCACCAAACAGACATTCATGTTTATTTGTACAGATCGTAATAAAATATTCACCGGTGATGAATAATCATATCCCTTCAATCTGATAGACCGGCGATTATTTTGACGTGAATCGTTCATGGATAAACCGTTTACATTATCCAAATCCCTAAAACCGCACCATTGAAAACCCACCGGTAAAATTAAATTGTAATCCCAGCATTACTGCTGGACGGCCTAAAAGCCCAATCTCATCCAGTCCGGGAAACCAGTAATATCTGCCACCGGCATTCGTAAAGAGTGAGACCCGATCCGTAAAGTGGTAGATCGCTCCAAATTCTGTTGTGGCCGTTATTCCGGGAAAATATTGCATACTTCCGTTTTCAATGATTCCCCTTCCGGCTACACCAAAACCCGGTGCAATCCTAAAATAGATCTCCAGCTTTTTCCTTCCTGCAGAATTCGAAAAATCTGAAATCGTGATTGTTCGTCCAACGGAAAGACCACCTATCAGTAGATTGTTATCTCGAATTGTAGAGCTCCCGGCATCATAGTAAAAAGAGAGTGATAAACCGAGATCGGCCCGCGCTCCGGGCTGTCTGTAGATGGTTTCAAAACCAAAAATACCGTTCCCAAAAATCAGGCCGGTCAACGATGAATACTCTTCATCTCCTACAGCCTGATAGGATAGAATATCCGCAGCCGGACTCAGAATAATCGCCTCACCTTCACTTCTCTCCTCTTCATTCTGAGTTCCGCCTGTTTGCGAGTAAACGCATTCAGTAACAAAAAACCCCAGGTATATGAAAACCAAAAGTACCCAGCTTATTTTCATCAAGCTCATGATTCAACCCCACTGTTTGATCTATACTCTAAATTTTAAAATAAAAAACCATTTTATTTCTACCATCACATCTTCATGTGAATGAACGAATTTTAAGCTTCATCAGGTTGATATAAGTAAACCCTTTAAATTTAGTGAATATGTCTGCATTCATTCATTCCATTCAAACAGCCGTGCCTCAATACTCTTATCACCAAAGTGAACTTCGTGATAGAATGAAGGAGATTGTGCCGGGCAGCGAACGGGATGAGCGGATCATTCACCACATTTACAGCCGATCCGGAATCAACACGCGCTACTCTGTTGTTAATGATTTTCGAAAAACAGCTTCGCACCAACTCTTTTTTAACGGACAGGGAGCTTCTCCCGGTACCGCCAGCCGAAATGACACTTACATTAGAGAGGGACGAAAACTATTTGTAGACGTGGCTCAAAAATTGATCGATCAGTCTGAATTCTCACCTGAAGAGATCACACACCTGATCACCGTCTCTTGCACAGGGTTTTACGCGCCGGGACCTGATTACGACATCATTAAAACTCTGGGGCTCTCTCCTAAAACAGAACGGTATCATCTTGGATTCATGGGATGCTATGCTGCTATTCCCGCCCTTAAAATGGCCAATCAGATCTGTCGGGCAGATCCCGAAGCAAATGTAATGGTTGTTTCCGTTGAGCTCTGTACACTCCATTTTCAAGCCAACCCAAAAATGGATGACCTGCTTTCGGCTTCCGTATTTGCGGATGGTGGAGCCGGAGCAATTGTCAGCAGCCGTGAACCTGATCACTCCGCATATCAAATGGATGGGTTTGCTTCTGCGATCACGGATAAAGGTAAGGACGATATGGCCTGGTCTATCGGTGACACCGGGTTTAACATGGTTCTTTCAAACTACATACCGGATCTTTTGGAGGAGGGCCTGCAGCCGTTTCTAAATCCAATTCTAGAACAGTATAACCTAACACTTGAGGATATCGGCTTGTGGGGCGTTCATCCGGGTGGACGAGCTATTCTGGACAAAGTTGAAAAGACATTTTCACTGCCGAAAAACGCTCTTTCAGCATCACGTAATATATTGTCAAATTATGGAAATATGAGCAGTGCTACTGTGCTATTTGTATTAAAAGAGTTACTTGATCAAAAATCAGACGCTGAAAACAATCGAACCCTGGCCATGGCGTTCGGCCCGGGGCTCACTCTCGAGTCAGCCCTTATGACCAAATTCTCCGGTTCCTGATGCCTCTTATTTTAAAAGACAGAGATCCGAATCTTGTTGAGTGGATGGACAGGCCGGATTGCGATCAGGAAAAACTTTTCAACACGTACAGGCAGTTCTATACAATCAACAAGTTACTTTCCGGCTGGAGCAGTTTGTTCGAAAAGTATCTGAAGCCAATCATCAAAGATAATGGAGGAAGTGCAACCATATTAGATATTGGCTGTGGAGGCGGGGATATTTTGAAACACCTAAATAAATTATGTTTAAATGAAGGTTTCAAGGTCGAGCTCACAGGTGCGGATCCTGACCCAAGAGCTAGGAAGTTTTTTGAAGAGAACCTCAAGAATACTGAAATTTTTTTCACTGGAAAAACCTCTCTTCAACTGGCCGAAGATGGTGCTACATTTGATATTGTGATCTCCAACCACCTGCTCCATCATTTAACAAGTAATGAAGTGACCTCACTTTGCAGAGATTCAGAAAAGCTTGCCAGGAAACTTGTGCTGTTTAATGACATTGAGCGAAGTGATATCGGTTACGGACTTTTTGCAGTAACCACCCCTTTGATCTTTCGAAACAGTTTTATCTCGGTTGACGGAAAAATTTCTATCAGGCGCAGTTTTCGAAAGCAGAGGCTTCAACAACTTCTCCCAAACGGTTGGAGTGTAAAACGTAAGTTTCCGTTCAGGTTGTTAGCCGTTCATCAAAAGGAGCGGATTGATGGATAACGTGGATGTTACAATTGTAGGCGGCGGACCGGTTGGGCTTTACCTGGCCGGAAGATTACTTCAAAACGGATTCTCCTGCCGAATTCTCGAAAAAAGAGAATCGATTGACATCCATTCCAAATCACTGGGAATTCACCCCGTCTCACTCGATCTTTTCGACCGTGCAGATATCACCCTCCCTTTTCTTGAGTATGGATTAAAGATAGAAACCGGGCTCGCCTTCTTCGACAAAAAGCCAGCCGGTAAAGTCAGTTTTAAATCCTGTCCGCCTCCTCACTCCTACATTTTGGCAATTCCGCAATGGAAAACTGAAGAGCTGCTGGAAAAATGGGTTAAATCCCTGAATTCTGATGTACTTCTTCGAGGCGCTCAGGTTAATAATATTGTGAGTTCAGACCGTAAAGAAATCGTTTCCTACTCTCATAACGGAAGCACGTATCAGGTCTCTTCAGGCTTTGTGATTGGGTGCGACGGAAAAGGAAGTTTTATTCGAAAAGCCTGTAATATTTCATTTGAGGGCAGCTCCTATCCCGATACTTACGTAATGGGAGATTTTGATGACAATACCGGGTTCGGTAAAAAGGCTGCCGTATTCCTTCACAGAGACGGACTTGTTGAATCCTTCCCGCTTCCAAACGGGCAGCGGAGGTGGGTGGTAAAATCTGATCACTTTATTAAAAATCCCGATAAATCACTTCTTATAAATAAGATCTTCAGACGAACTGAACATTATCTCGGTAAATGTGAAAATTATATGCTGAGCAGTTTTGGCGTTCAGCACCTGCTGGCAGAAACATTTCACAAAAACAATGTTCTGCTGGCCGGTGATGCTGCGCATGTTGTCAGTCCCATAGGCGGACAGGGAATGAACCTTGGATGGATTGACGCGGAAGAGTGCCTGAAAACTCTTATAAGAGTTCGTGACAATTCATCGGAGAAAGATTTCCATCTGGATGCTTATACAAGTACCCAGAGAAAGGCAGCCCAACAAGTAGCTAAAAGGGCAGAAATAAATATGAGATTGGGCCGCAAAGAGTCAGCAAACATCTGGACAAGATCGGGCTTAAAATTTGTTTTGAATTCGCCATTTAAACATCTCTTAGCCCGAATATTTACCATGAGAGGTCTTGGCAGATGGCCTGTTTAAACTACTGTTCAGATGAGAAAGTAATCATAAACCTTGCTCCGCCCACGCCCTCAACCGAAATTCGAGCATCTAGTTTTTTCAGTAACTCTTCTACAATCCACATCCCGATTGACTCTCCTTTTTCGAACTTAAAATCATCCGGCAGCCCTACTCCGTTGTCAGACACCTCAAGTTGAACCAAATCATCCTGTCGCGTGAGGTTTATTTCAATTTTACCCTCCTGTTCATCTTCCAGAAAAGCATGTTTGTAGATATTGATTAAAAGTTCGTTAATAACTAATCCACAGAGCAGGGCCTGCTCCTGGCGTACTTCAACCTTATCACTCTTCAACTCCAGTTTCACATTATAGAGAATGGAGTGCATGGTTTCTTCGATTGTCTCAGACAGCTGCTTTAAATAGCCTCCCAGTTCTACACGATTTTCAAGATTCTTTTCACTCAGCATCTCATGGAGCTTTGCCATCGACTTAATTCTGTGCGCCACATCGCTCAACACATCCTTGGGATTTCCGTCCTCCATATCCATCGCTTCGGTTTCTACAATAGACAGAATTACCTGAAGGTTATTTTTGATTCTGTGATGAATTTCAGCAATGATCGTATCCTTCTGTTTCAGGCGGTCATGCAGTCTGTCAATCATACGGGTACGTTCTATTGCACTTGTAATGTGTGATGCCAAAGCCTGCATTACCGGCACGTCCCTCGTTGTAAATCCATCTCCCTTGCGCCGATTTAACGCCTGCATTACACCGATTACATTGTTATCTCTGTTGATGAGTGGTACACATATAATATTGCGGGTTTTAAAGCCTTCCACCAAATCTCCATAAAAGTGCTCTGATTCAGCCGGATTATTCGTCAAATATGGTCTTTTTTGAGCCACTACCCACCCGGAAATCCCCTTATCCTTCGGTATTCGTTTTCCGGCAATGTCCGATTTGACCGGCCCTGTAGGCATGCTTACATAAAGTTCTCCGGTATCCTTGTCGATAAGCATTAACGAACTTGCCTCAGAGTTCATGATGAGACGGATCGCCTCCATACTTTCAACCAAAACCGATTTAAACTCTTTGGTTTGATTGATTCCCTCAATTGTATCAAGCAGCAGGCGGAGATTTTTATCCGGCAAGTCTTCGAAGCTTTGATCGTCGGTGTTTTTTTCCAATTGTTCCATTATACCCCGTTATTTATTTACACCTTATGTATAAATAAATTTTGGGATAAAGGCTAACGCAGTTTAAAAAGAATGTTTTATTCAGGAAAGGTAATGGTAAACCGCGCACCGGGATCGTTTAAAACCGACATCTCTGCACCCAGCTTTTGCAGCAATTCGTAAACAATCCACATCCCGATCGATCTCTTGGACTGAATAGAAAAATCATCCGGCACACCCACGCCATTATCGGCAACGCTTAGAATAACCAAACCTTCGTCTTTGGTCACGTTAATATCAATTTTATTAACGTCTTTTGTACCCTTCAGCTGGGCATGTTTATAGACGTTGATCAGTAGCTCGTTGAGTATAAGGCCACACAGTAGTGCTTTATTTTGAGAAACATCAATCTCTACACCCGATACATCGATCTCGATATCGAGCATATTAAAGCTCATCGAATCTTCAATTTTTTCAGCCAGATTTTGAGTGTAAGAGTAGAGGTCGATTCTCTCATTAACCTTCTTTTCAACTAGTAGATCGTGAAGCTTAGCCATCGATTTCATCCTCGACTCTATTTTTCTAAAGAGTTCGTTGGCTTTTTCGTCTGTTATTTCCTGAACGTCTTTTTGAATCTGTTCAGAAAGTGCCTCTAAATTGTTTTTAATTCGATGATGAATTTCAGCAATCATTACATCTTTTTGCTGAATTGTTTCTCTCATTGTGTCAATTTTTTTGGTACGCTCAATCGCAATGGTAATATGTGTTGCCAGCGCCTCAAATACCGGAATTTCACCCTCAGAATATTCTCTGTTATCACGCTTGTTCATAGCCTGAATAACTCCGATTACATTTCCATCCCTGTTTATGAGTGGAACACAAATCAGATTACGGGTGGTAAAGCTCTCAGCGAGATCACCATAAAAATGTTCTGATTTTGTAACATCATTTGTCAGATAAGGCTTTCGGTTACTCAGTACCCAACCGGCTATACCCTTATCTTTGGGAATACTTTTACCGGCCACCTCTTTCTTTGCAGGACCTGTAGGTACGCTGATGAATAACACCCCCTTCTCATCATCAATCAAAAAAAGTGAACTCGCTTCTGAGTTCATAACCTGCCGGGTTGCCTCCATGCTTTCATCTAATACCGTCTTAAACTCATTGGTATTATTGATCCCCTCAAGGGTTTCAAGAATGAGTGAGAGATTCTCTTTCTCAAGATTATTATGGAGATTTTCGTCTTTAAAATTACCCTCAGCCATAGTTTTAAATTGATAATTAGTATGTAAAGTTATTTCTGCACAATTAACGAATAATTAAGGACTTTTTATACGTATAATTTTCCCGTGTCTTAAACATACGGTTTTGAAAACAAAAAACCCCCGAAGCTTACACTCCGGGGGTTTGTCAAATCAATACAATCCTATAGTTAGGACTATTTCTTTTTATCCTCTTCCACGTAGTCAAGAAGCACTTTATGGAGGATACCGCCATTTCGGTAGTAATCTACCTCAACCGGGGTATCGATTCGGCAATCAGTCATAAACTCGACCACTTCACCATTCTGTTTGGTAGCTGTTACTTTAATTTCATCACGGGCTTTTACGTTATCATCCACGTGAATATCAAAGGTTTCCGTTCCATCCAGTCCAAGTGAATCAGCACTGTCGCCATCTTTGAACTGCAGCGGCAAAACACCCATCTGAATTAGATTAGACCGGTGAATTCGCTCATAAGAGACAGCAATTACCGATTTCACACCCAGAAGGTTAGTTCCTTTCGCAGCCCAGTCGCGGGATGATCCCGTTCCGTACTGAGTTCCGGCCAGAGCTACCAGCGGAGTATTATTCTCCTTGTATTTCAGAGATGCTTCATAAATTGTGGTGATCTCATCATCCGGGAAATAGTTGGTAAAACCACCCTCTTTTCCGGGCGCCAGCTGATTTTTAAATCGTACGTTTGCAAATGTACCGCGTGTCATCACCCGGTCGTTACCACGGCGTGAACCGTAGGAATTAAAATCAGCTTTCTCTACGCCTTTCTCTTTCAAGTATTTTCCTGCAGGAGATTCTTCGTCAATATTACCGGCCGGTGAGATATGGTCGGTAGTAATGGAATCACCCACTTTAACAAGAACCCGGGCTCCTTTAATCGGCTTGATCGGCTCAGGGTTCTCTTTCATCCCTACAAAGAATGGCGGCTCCTGGATGTAAGTTGATTCTTCACTCCAGTTGAAGAGATCTCCTCCACTGACAGGAATTTTATCCCATGTTTCAGATTCAAAGATATCGCTGTACATCTCATCAAACAGCTCAGGGCGAATGGCAGAGTCAAGATGTTCTGCAATCTCCTCGGTTGTTGGCCAGATCTCTTTCAGGTAAACATCATTACCATCTTTGTCTTTTCCGATTGGATCATTCTCCAGATCGATATTCACGGTTCCGGCAAGCGCATAGGCTACTACCAGTGGCGGTGAAGCGAGGTAGTTTGCTTTCACCCACGGATGGATACGCCCTTCGAAGTTTCGGTTACCGGACAGTACACCGGCAGCAATCAGATCGCCCTCTTTAATAGCTGCCTCAACAGCTTCGGGCAGCGGACCGGAGTTACCAATACAGGTGGTACATCCATAACCCACCAGGTTAAAACCAAGTGTATCCATGTACTGAGTTAATCCTGCTTCTTTCAGGTATTCTGTAACTACTCTTGAACCCGGTGCGAGCGATGTCTTCACATACTCCGGCACTTTCAGCCCTTTTTCAACAGCTTTCTTTGCAACAATACCGGCACCCAGCATTACACTTGGGTTGGACGTGTTGGTACAGGACGTGATAGCTGCAATAACTACATCACCATGCTTCATCTCAATTTCCTGGCCGTTTTTATAAATCCCTTTATTAGCCAGTTTTTCCTGCGTCAGATTGAAACCCATGGTTGGATTATCGCTGGTAAGCGACATCTGAAACGCCTTCTTCATATTGCTCAGCTTGATACGGTCGTGAGGCAGTTTTGGCCCTGCAAGCGAAGTTTCTACAGTGCTCAGGTCCAGCTCAAGCGTAGAAGTAAACTGTGGATCGGGAGTATCATCCGTTCTGAATAATCCCTGTTCTTTGGTATATGCCTCTACCAGGTTTACAAGCTCTTCGGAACGTCCGGTTCTTCTCATATATCGGAGTGACTCATCATCAATCGGGAAGAAGCCCATGGTTGCTCCATATTCCGGAGACATATTAGCAATCGTTGCACGATCCGGCAGACTCATATTGCTTATTCCGTCGCCATAAAATTCGACAAATTTACCAACCACTCCATGCTCACGAAGCATTTGAGTTACGGTAAGGGTTAAGTCTGTTGCGGTAATTCCTTCGCGAAGTTTTCCGGTCATTTTCATTCCTACAACTTCGGGCACCAACATGGAAATTGGCTGCCCCAGCATGGCGGCTTCCGCTTCTATACCACCAACGCCCCAGCCAAGAATACCGAGTCCGTTAATCATGGTTGTGTGAGAGTCAGTTCCCACTAATGTATCAGGGTAAGCAACGGTTGATCCGTCATCTTCTTTTCGTGTAAATACTCCTTTCGCCAGATACTCAAGATTCACCTGGTGAACAATTCCACGCCCCGGAGGAACCACGCGGAAGTTATCAAATGCTTCTTTACCCCACTTCAAAAATTCATAACGCTCTCTGTTACGCTCCATCTCTTTTTCAACGTTGAACATGAATGCGTACTCCTGACCAAACATATCTACCTGAACAGAGTGGTCAATCACCAGATCCACGGGCACCTGTGGATTAATGGATGTTGGATTTCCGCCCATACGCTTCATCGCTGAACGAAGAGCTGCCAGGTCTACAACAGCCGGTACTCCGGTAAAATCCTGCAATACTACCCGCGAAGGTTTAAAAGGAATTTCTCCCTGAGGTTTTTTGGCATCATAGTCGGCCAAAAGTTTAATATCGTTTTCAGTGATGGCAAATCCATCGAACTCTCTCAATACCGCTTCGAGCAAAATTTTTATCGTAAACGGTAGTTTTTTGATGTTACCGTAACCGAGTTCTTCGAGTTTTTTAAGGCTATAGAGATGAGCCTCACCAGAACCCGTGTTAAACGGAACCTTGGTTTTTAGTAGTGGGTTGTCAGTTGTCATAAATCCTCTGTGCGTTTCAAGATGTTAGAAGTCCTACTTTTCTTATCGTTTTAAAATAAGGGATTTTTGAGATAATATCTTTGGCAATTCAGCAGCATCTCAACTGCCATTACAAATACCACTAGCCTGTAAATATCGAAGCCTTATACTTTTTTAATGTTCCATATTCTGCATTGAGCCTGAAAAAAGATACCTTTAAGCAATTGCTCAAAATATCGGTATTCGATCATCTCTGTACTACAAAGATTCATCTACATGATATCAGCCTCAAAGCTCGGTAAAACACTGACCTGTTTTCTTATCTATCTTATAATAGTAATCCCCGGCTATGGTCAGGCATCTGCCGACTCTCTATGGTCTTTCCCAACCATCAGAACAGATTTGAACGAAGACGGAATACCTGACTATCTGGGTGAAGAGGTTTCCGTTTCAGGTATAGTAAACATCGAAAGTGGCATTCTGCATGAACACTATCTTCAGACTTTTATACAAAATGACACTTCCGGCATTTCAGTTTTTTCCTACGAAATTAACACTTCCCTGGCCGTTGGCGACAGCATTATTGCCTGGGGTGTAATTGACACTTACAACGGGCTTACAGAAGTTGAAGTAGACTCCTACAGGGTCATTCAGCAAGTTGACATACCGGCTGCAAAACTTTTGACTGAGGCTACCCTTAATCCGGCTAAATATCTTGGCATGCTCGTTGTAGGCGAGGGACACATTATTGAAAAAGGTACAACCTTTAACGGTAAATATATACTTCTAAAACCGGACGACATTTCCGAGAGTATAATGGTGTACGTTTCAAATTTTCATCGGCTCTTCTCGGATTTTAACTTCAGCATTCTTGAGATTGGCGACAAAATTGGTGTAAAAGGTGTAATTACCGAATACAACCCTGAGCACCCGAATCAGAAAAACTACAAGTTATTCCTTCGCACTGCCGATGACTTGAATTATATCGGTCTGCCCACATACTACGTTCGTCTTATCATTTGGGGAGTGATTGCTATTGTTTTGATCATTCTTGCCTGGAGGCTCATTCTGCGGTACAGGGTAGATTCCAAAACCAGGGAGATTCAGCTCTCCTTAAGGCAGAAAGAGATACTTCTGCAGGAAATTCATCACAGGGTCAAAAATAGCCTCTCGATTGTCAACAGCTTGATTGAACTCCAAATTCAAAGTTCAGATAATAAGGAGGCCATTGACACCCTCCAAAGCAGCCAGACACGAATTCAATCAATCGCGATGATTCATGAAAAACTGTATAAATCTGAATCACTATCCGATATCGAACTCAATCAATATATCAAAGAGCTGACGGAAGCGATTCATGGAACCTTCTCAAGCCTTGAAAATCGTGTAACATTGATTTTTAATCTGGAGCCGGTTAAGCTCAATACGGACAGGGCTATTTACTGTGGTTTGCTGATTAATGAGTTGGTTGTAAATGCTTTTAAGCATGCCTTTTCAAAAATTGAGAATGGCAAACTAACGGTAGATCTAACCAAAACAGGCGATACGATTACATTGTTAGTTGCAGACAACGGGCCGGGACTGCCCGGCGATTTTGATACCTCGGGAGTAGATAGCTTAGGACAGATGCTGATTAATTCGTTTGTTTCTAATCTTAATGGAAATTTGACTATTGCCGACAACCCGCAAGGCGGCACCACTTTTCAAATCACATTTCCGGCTAATACCAAGTAAGAGGTTTAGTTCCGGCAAACTTCTTCCAAATCTTGCAAGATTTTTACAACTCACACGGATATATTCGGTTAACCTTTAATCAACCGTTCAAAAAAGATGAACAGAGTTCTATCCACGCTTACCCTTTTAATCACGCTTCTATTTGCACCATCGGCCCAATCCCAGATTCAAGACCCACACAGCCCATACATGGACGGTTACCTGAAATGGGACACCGGCGACTATATCGGAGCTATTGAGGATTTCCTGGATATCCTGAACGGGCCGGACGCAGATCTCTATTTTGATGACATTGCCAAACTGACCGGTGAGATTTACAAGGTTGATAAAATTAGTACAGACGGACGAAATCCGGTTTTCAGCCCGGATAATACCCACTTTTTGTGGAACGACCTGACCGGTAACGAGCCGGTTATGAAAATCGGTAAAATCACGGAATCAGGTGTGGAGCATCTTCACACCGTTGAAGGAGCTGACCTTCAATTTTCTCCTGATGGCAGGCACGCGATCTTTTTTGGAACGGAAGTCACTCAAAAGCTGGAGCAGCTCCAGGACGAGCTTTCTGAGGCATTCAACGCCAGAGATCGGGCTGAAATCAATCGTCTGCGTGCTGAGGTGCAGTACGAAGCCTCTTTAAACACTTCACTCTATCGGTTTGATCTTCAATCCGGATCAACCGACAAAATCGATACCGGAAACTTAATTGTGCGAACACCCTCTTTTGATGAGAATGGGTTGCTTTGGTTTTCCGGCCTCAATCCGGATCAAGCCGATCGAAGCCACATTCACACAGTCAATATTGAGAGTAGATCGCTTAACCAAGTCACAACAGAGCGTGGTTTTTTTGATGCACCGCTGCCTGTACCCGGCAGTGACCGTGTAGTTTTTAACACCTACACCACCTCCCCATTTCCTTTACCGGCAACTATCGAGCGGCACAGCTATGATGTTGAAAACGGAATAATTCTCTTCAGCAGGGAACAAGGTGAACTAAATAAATGGGCGGGCCAGGCTCCAGTTCTCTCGGCAAGTGGAAATCGTCTGGCATTTATGGTTAATGATGACGGTGACACCGCAATCCATAGCGTGGACCTAAACAGCCGATCACCCGAAGCCATCGAGATGGTTTCATCAAGTGACCCGATTCAGAACCCTGCACTTTCGCCCGATGGCAGTAAACTGGCCTACATGCTGCGCGAAGGAATCAGCTGGAATCTCCATATGGTTCACACCGCAGATGGAACGCACGAACAGCTCTCATTTGATATTCAGCACGAACTGTTTCCGCACTTTTTAAACGATGAGAAAGTTCTGGGAATGATGGGGGAATCCCGCCATCGCCGATCCCATATTTATGATGTGAACACAAAAGATTTTTACAGGCTGTTCCACAACAACAGCATCCGAACCGTATCGATGGAGAATGACTGGGAGCCAAGCCCGAATGGCACAAAGCTGCTGGTTGTTGCCCAGCGCGGCGGTGACACGATTGCTCCGGAACAGGGGGTATACCTCGTCAGGATTGGAGATAAAATCTCAAAAGAGACTCTGATTAACCGCCTCCAGGCAAACCTGAAAAGTGAACAGGAGCTGCTGGCCGGGGCAGAGAGAATGTTTGAACCAATTCACGACTCTGTAAAAGAACTGACCGAAGAGATCAACCTGACACGACTCTATCACTA
>LKNA01000048.1 GCA_001564065.1 Chitinophagaceae bacterium T5-Br10_B2g13 | reverse complement strand
CCCACATACCGGAGTGCTGATAGAGCTCAAAGGCGGTTTGCCGGCAGACCTCAGCCAGCTCTTTCGAGGCGCTCTCTACTGACTGCTTCTCTTGTTCTGTAATCTCCTCCCCGCGTTCGCACTTCTCCCAAACGGTTTGAACCGCACGGTGGAGGCGTTCGCGCTGTTCCATCACCGCCTCTTCTGATGAGCGCTCCCCATCCGGATCAGCCTCGCTGATAAATGCCCGGGTGATGCCGAGTAGGGAGGAGGCCAGGGTGGCCGGGGCAAACTGCATGAACGGAAACCGGTAGAGGGGACGCCCGGCATATTTCGGTTGAGGCTCCATGGTAAATGATCTGCGGCGGGGCACCCGGACGTTATTTGCCTCAAAATCGTGACTGGCCGTGGCGGTCAGCCCATAGCTGTTCCATGTGTGGAGCTTGTTCACCTCATCGGGATAGAACGCCAGGGCGATCATTTCGGGACTTTCCGGTGTGGAGCCGGGGAGCAGACAGCTGGCCGTAAAAAGCGTGGCGTAGGGCGAGCCGCTGGCGTATCTCCACCGTCCGCTTGCTACAAACGATTCAGGATCGTCATCTGTGGGCTGAGCCTTGCCGGCGGGATAGCCCGAGCCGGTGATAAACGCCTCGGGATTGGAAAAGACCTCCTCTGCAAAACCGGGATCCATATAGGCGCCAAACAGTCCGGCGCCCGCACCCAGCGTCAGGTTCCAGCCAAAACTTCCGTTCATGGAGGAGGCGGCCTCGAAAACCTCCATCAGGGAGAGAACCGGAAGTTCTGCTCCGCCGAGATCCTTCGGCACCGCCAGGTGATAGAGCTTTTTCCGGCGGGCCAGCTCCAGCAGATCGGGGGTGAGCGTTCCCATCTCCTCAGACGTCTGTTCCCGCGTGAGCAGCAGACGCTTTTCATCATCCGTAAATTGAACCGTTGTGTCAGACATGTACGATGTTTTTGATCATGACTATTGAATAGAAACTGATTTCGCAGGAAGGTAGGGTGTATCTTGGCTAGATGCCAAATGATTCAAGCTACAGGGAAGGTTCGTTGTACGGTTTACGATGTACGGTGTACGCTCTCGTCTGCCGTCCCCGTCTGCATGCTGTAGTTGCAGGCTTGCTCACCAAAGCACCGGCGTAGGTGAGCTGACGGGTGTTATTACGGGAGGCGGATTACGATGTACGAATTTCGGTATACGTACTCGTTTATAGTAAACCGTATCCCGTACACCTTACACCGTATCATCGTTGGTACGGAGAAGGTAGGGAGTTGACCTGCAGAAAAACCGGATGATTTTCGGGATGGGATTCGGAAATTGGTTCTGATTTACGATATTGCAAACGCATGAAAAACGATTCACAAGAAATAAACTCTCTTCTTAATTTACGGGCAGACCGATCGCACGGATGGGATGAGTCTACTGGCGGACAGGCACCTCATAAGCCATTTCTGCTACTCTCTATACTTGATGGAATTGAACAGGGTTGGATTACCGACAATCGAATTGAACTCTCTCAGAATTTAGTTGATACATTTTTTACCTATTGGAGTGCTGTGATGGGGGAGGATAAAGCTACAACAATAGGCCTTCCGTATTTTCATATGAAAAGTGAACCTTTTTGGGAGCTTACCTATAAATCCGGAGAGACGAAGTATAAGAGTTCTCCTTCGCTTGGAGGTTTGAAAAAAAGAGTAGCATATGCGGTTATAGATCCCGGGTTATTTGATTTAATGGAGAACCCGTCGGAACGTGAAAAGATCAGAAAACTATTGGCAGAGTACTATTTTTCGAGTAAGACTGCCGATAAAATATTTGAAATCAGCGGGTTTAATCAACAGGCAATGGAGTACACAAATGAAGTGGTTGATATGGCTGCTGAACCTTTTGTCCCATTTCAAAAAGACAAGAAGGAACGAAAATTAGTTACACGATATGCCCAGGTACGGGAAATCGGTTTTTCAACGGCTGTACGGAAACAGTACAACTATCACTGCGCGATTTGCAGAGAACGACTCGTCACTCCCGGTGGAGAAACCTTGGTAGAAGGAGCACATATAATTCCTTGGAGCAAAAGCAATAATGATGATCCCAGAAACGGACTCTCTCTTTGCAGATCCCATCACTGGATGTTTGATAAAATGATGCTGACTATTCGTGATGATTATTCAATTAAATTATCCAGCTGGCTTGAAAAAAATGGAAATAAGGTGGAAGATACCGTGAAATTGAAAAACAATGAGATTTTGCTACCTGCAGAGAACCGTTTCTACCCGTCTGAACGGGCTCTTCAGGATCACGCAGAGCGCTTTGAAGAATACCATGCTAAAAACTGATGTATGAAATCCGTTTTTTTAGACATACCGAAAACGGATTGGCTTCATAGCAGCAAGCATTTTTTCATCGTGAAGGATAAATATCCTGTGAGTGAGGGGCATCTATTGATAGTGTCTAAAGAACTTCGCCATGATTTTTTTGACCTTACTGCTGAGGAAAAAGCAGAACTTCCGGCAATTATCACACAGGCACAATCACTGATTGAAAAGCATCACAGCCCGGACGGTTATAATATTGGCATGAACTGTGGACAAGCGGCCGGCCAAACGATTTTCCATTTTCATTGCCATGTGATTCCACGGTATGATGGAGATATGGATGATCCACGAGGTGGAGTGCGGCATTCAGTAAAAGGAAAAGGGTATTATTGATATGGCAGATGTACACGAAACGGCAACAGCAAGTCATAATATGTAAATTTAACTCAAATATTTAAAGTGTCAGATATATATTTGTACCCAATAAAAATAAACTTATAGTATAGTAAAAAACAGAAAGTAAAATCTTATGAAAGAAATTGAGCTTATAAATGAAATTGTAAATTATTTTGAGAAAAATATATTTACGAATCATATTGAGGCATCAATTAATAAGCATTCTAAATTGAAGTCCTACAAAATCAATCCAATTTTAGTTAAATATTTGTCCAAGGTTCTAGAAAACGACTATAATTCTGAAGGTGTTGCAAAGGCACTTTTCTACCCACGAGTTTTAGGAACTTCAATTAATACTTCTTTTGGAACTCAAATCCAAAAAATGTTTGTAGAACTGGAGATGGCCACAGGTGCTTATACAAAAAAACTCGATATTGAATTTATTGATAAGGTCGACCAGAGGAAAAAATTTTGCCAACTTAAATCTGGCCCGATGACATTAAACTCTGGTGATGTAAAACCACTAATGGACAAATTTGCAGAGACTATTCGTTTGGCAAAAACAAATTATGCTATGAGAGGAATAAGCAATACTGATTTTATAGTAGGTGTGTTATATGGTGATGATTCAGATTTAAGTGAGCACTACATGAAAATCGATAAAACTTATCCTGTTATAGTTGGGAAAGAGTTTTGGTATAGATTAACTGGATATCCAAAATTTTATGATAGTTTGGTCATAAAATTGCATCAATCTATTAACAAAATTGATACTAAGAATCTTATAAATAAAGGTTATGAAGAGCTAGAGAAAGAAATCAAAGACTCTAAATATTTCAACTTCAGAAATTAATCTTCTTTATTTACGTTTATATACTGATTGATTGGCTCTGCACATGCTGAAACATTTTCTTTGACCTCATGCGCCCAGTACCGTATAACTTTGTATCCCTTCTCCTTTAATTTTTGATTGTTTTCTTGATCCCTTTGCATATTTCTCTCAATCTTTGGGATCCAAAATTTTCTATTAGATTTTATTTTTTCTTTTTTCTCTTCCCAGTTGTAGCCATGCCAAAATTCGCCATCCACAAATACTGCTAACTTATATTTTTTAATTGAGATGTCTGGTTTACCAGGAAGGTCTTTACGATTCACACGGTATCTTAACCCTCCATGCCATAATTCTTTTCTGAGCAACATCTCAGGTTTTGTATTTTTACTTTTAATCTGTGACATTGTATTTGACCTTTTTGGAGTGGTTTCAAATCCATTCTCCTTTTTAAATCGGGGAACTTTAATTGTTGTTTTATTATTCAAAGACATATGTGTGTTTTATATAAAAAAGTTGGAATTAAAATAAAAGTGGTGTATAATAACCATGTGTAATGTTAACTAACATGGGTATCTATGAAAGACTATTATACAATCTCTGAGGCGGCCGAACTATTGGGGAAAAGTACAGAAACTTTAAGGCGCTGGGATAAAAATGGAAAACTTCCTGCTGTCAGAGAACCCAAAAGTAATTACAGAATCTATAAAAAAAAGCAATTGAAAATATTTGATGAATTAGATCACTTATATAATAACGGTGAGTCTAACAATTTTGTTGAGCCCAAAAAGAAATTTAATGTGATTGAATTATTTGCTGGTGCGGGTGGATTAGCCTTGGGATTAGAGAAGGCCGGTCTGAAATGTCTTTTACTGAATGAAATAGATAAATGGGCAGCAGAAACACTACGAAAAAACCGTCCAGACTGGGATGTTATTGAAGATGATGTTAGTAAACTTTCTTTTAAAGAATATAATGGAGATGTGGACGTGGTCACAGGGGGATTTCCATGTCAGGCGTTTAGTTATGCAGGAAAAAAACTTGGGCTAGAAGACACACGCGGTACTTTGTTTTATGAGTTTGCAAGAGCGATAAAAGAAACAAAGCCATTAATTTGTGTTGGTGAAAATGTCCGAGGATTATTAAGACATGATGACGGCAAAACATTGAAAGGCATGATTAGCGCGCTGGATGAAATCGGATATAATGTAGTTGAGCCAAAGTTGATGAAAGCAATTCATTATAATGTGCCTCAAAAAAGAGAAAGGATATTTATAGTTGGAATTAGAAAGGATATTGATGTTCAGTTTGAATATCCAAAACCGTATAAGAAGATCTATAATATTGAGGATGCGTTAAAGGCAGGGGAGCTTTATGACTCAGATGTACCAGATTCAGCAGGTTCAACATACCCAGAACATAAAAAAGAAGTTTTAGATATGGTTCCTCCAGGTGGTTACTGGAAAGATTTACCTGAAGAGGTAGCGAAAAAGTATATGAAGAAAAGCTATTATTTGGGCGGGGGTAAAACAGGCATGGCCCGGCGTATCAGTTGGGATGAACCGAGTTTAACATTGACTTGCAGTCCAGCACAAAAGCAAACAGAAAGATGCCATCCCGATGAAACAAGACCATTCACAGTGAGGGAATATGCCCGTATTCAAACATTTCCAGATGATTGGGAGTTTGATGGGTCAGTATCTCAACAATATAAACAGATTGGAAATGCTGTACCTGTGAACTTGGGGAAGGAAATTGGTTATTCTATTGTTAAATTTTTAAATGAAGTTTATGAACAAAAAACTAATCTTCAAGAAGTTCGGTCTTGATCTCTTCGGCAAGAGATTTTATAGCATCATTTAATTTGTCAGTGGCGTCGACTTCTAGTGCTACTTCTCCAATAGCATCGATTAACTCTAAATAAAAATCTTCGTTCCCTGTAACGCGGTGCCATAATTCTTGACCTACGAAAACCGGATATTTTTCACTTATCCGTTGATAATGTGAACTAAGATCTTCTTCTTCGCCATAAAGGACACCTACTATCAGATCATTAAATCTAACATCAAGATTATTTGTCCTGGCGAGATTTTTTATGTCATTGAAATGGCCATTAATAGTTTCGACATCATCATAATTTATTGTATTTGGCCCAGATTTAAGTTGACAGTATTTTTTTCTTCCGTCAAGCTGATCGTAAAATTCTATATCAATTCCTGTTGTTGTACTTCCCAATCCTTCAAACAAATCCCCAATCATTTTTTGAGTATGCATACCAAAACTGGTATTAATCGAACTACCTAAAATTCTAGGGTAAATTAAAGCTTGAGCCATACTTCTAGGTTCATCATTACCAGTTAAAAAGTTTGCTAAGTATTTTAATAGGAATGGATTAACATTGTAACTTTTTAAATGACTGGCTTTTTTTAAAGATCTGTCTAAGTGAGTACTAACTATATTTTCGCGAAAGAATTTTTTTGCTCTGGTTAAGAGTTCTTGGTTTAAATCTTCCGACATGTTTTCTGTTCTTTATCTATAATTTTAGTTAGCTAGTAGTTTATAAGGTATCAAAAAAAAAATGAGTTTAATATAATCTCTCACAAAACTGTGCAGTCAGTGACATTTATTAAGTAGTTGCTGGTAGTAAAAATTTTATAATTTTTACGGAATCAGTTTATTGAGTCGCTCCGAATGAAGTGAACACCTAGTTTATATCATCAACAATCACATCGTCCAGAACTGGAGAATATATAGGGAAGGCCTGAAACAATAGTTGGATTTGGTTCCCTCATTTTAATAAACGAAGATAAAATAATGATAGAAAAGAACATTATTTCGGGTATCAGTTACTTACAATAGACAATAAATTTTAATTATAGTAATACACCACCAAACATTACCCATACATCACCCGCCCATCACAAATCAGATTTGATGCGGATAGGGTATTCCCCGTATATTGAAAGTGTTATTCAAAAATCAAAAGCCCACCTGATGAATAACCCTCCACTAAAAACTGATTCCGGAGATTGCTGTGTCTAGTCGATAAGGTATCAACCGAAATCCCTCGCCCGGATCTCCCGTTTAATTTTGTAAGAAAGAGTAAAGGAGATGTCTCGACTTCGGCCTGAAAACCAGGCCTCCGCTCGACATGACAGGGCGCACTATGTAAAGAGGGCGGCGTATCCGGCTTATATATTTGTGAAGAGATGAGAGCCACGCCGCCAGGTGACGGAGCGTGCATGGAGAGAACTTCCTCGAATGTCGAACACTATACACCGTAAATCGCATACCGTAACCCGTATCCCGTAAAACATTAGTGGCTAAGATGTATTATTAAGCAGTCATAAATTACTATCACAATACATTACATACCTATCACCCTTACACCACAAATCAGATTTGATGCGGATAGGGTATTCCTCGTATATTGAAAGTGTTATTCAAAAATCAAAAGCCCACCTGACGAATAACCCTCCACAAATAATCAATTACCGGGATTGCTATGTCTGCTTTTAGAGTGAATTGTGAAAAGGACCTACTTCGCTGAAGCTTCGTTGGCCAGGCAAAAGGCAAACATTTAGATTATTGATGTGTATGTATGATAGATGATTCGGAAATGGTGAATTTTGATTTTGGTACATAAAAGGTTCTCGACAGTCTCGACCTGATGAGTATTGGAAATGGAATTTGGTGCTGTCTCGACTCCGGCCCAAAAAACCGGGCCTCCGCTCGACATGACAGGACGGACTATTTTAAGAGGGCGGAGTGAATGACGCGGCGCGAGAATAAATCTGGTTCAGCTTCTGCGTCTTGTGGACCGCGCTTGAACTCTCTGTTGCTTTGTCATCTCGACTAAACGATCCTCCGATTGGCGGAGAGTGCACGGAGAGAACTACGACAACGAGCAGCTCTGCTGCATTTCATTACCGGTCATTTTTTGGGTGACCAGTTTTAACGTTATCCGGATCAATTCCGCCTCAATTCTGTTTTGCACTCCAATCCAATCTCTCTGTTCGGCGGGGGAACTTTGTGGCTCGTGTTTACCCCACGCTGACGCGTGGGGCTACGATCAGGCTGTCCCGATGGGACAGGGGATTTGAGTATCGAACGCTGAATTTTGAAGTTGGCATCTTCAGCCTGCAACCGGCACCTTGTGGCCTGAAGCCTGAAGCCTGAAGCCTGTATCTTGAGGCTTGGAAAGCACTCGTCAGGTCTATCCTCAGTATCCCGTCCCGAAAACTATCGGGATCGGGAGAAGGAGGACTAGAACCGCCGCAAAAACACGCCGGGATTCGACAGACGAGGAAGAATGAGTGAATAAATGGTATAGCCATGAATCATATCATAGCCCATTAATTCATTGATGGGTACAATGATAACCACGATTCATCCGCCGAACTGAGGGATTGGTTTGAAGCGCCCATCTGCGTAGAGGCGGTGCGAATCTAAATATGATTTGCACATCCCACTCAAGAGCTGAGGGTGAGTCGTCCCTGACGGGACTTTGGCTGGTTTGTTGACGCCTATCTTTCTACCCATGTTGTGTCCCTAATGGGACACGTTCAGAGAAATGATATTCTGATTTCGCTGCTTGAATTACCTGAGCGTTTACACATCAGGTGAACCTGCTCAAATAAACTCGCCGGGATTCGACAGCCGAGGGTTTTGCGAGCAGCCGAGCTCCGGACGAGGTTTCTGCCCTAAATGAGCTGGCGGTTAACCGATTCTAATATAAATCCAGGCTCACTAAAAAATACCCGTCTATCCTATTAATCGAGCAAAAAATCTAGTTCTTCAGTTACCAGATTAAAAAAGACTATGATGTAAAAAATTGTATTTAAGAATTGATTATGCTTTATTCCTTCAGTTTTGGCGTAATCAGTAGCAGCGCTGGACATAATTTACGACCAACAAAATTCAATCTATGGAAAAGCGCTACCGACTACTGCTCAAAACGGTTCGAATTCTTGGAACACTGTTCATTACATTTTCTTTGGCACTTCAGCTCAATGCTCAGCAGGCAGCCCATCCCTTTTCGCTGGACCTCAATCTGGGCGGCGGTCTCATAGGGAACCCGGATGTTAACACCACATTTCAGCCGGAGATTGGATTTCGCTTTCAGCCCGGTAAGTGGGGGGTTGGCCTTGAGTCCGGTTTCTTCTCGTTTGATCCGGCTTATAACGCGGATGAGTACCGCGCCGGTTTCGAGGAGTATACGGTGGTTCAGGAGACGTCTGATAAATGGAGGGCATTTTATATCAATGCGGGACCGCGGTTCCGTTTTGGCGAGCAGCTTCCGGTGCAGTTCAGTGCCGGATTGGATCTCGCACTCAGTTATAAAAATCCGCCGTCTCAAAGAGTGGAGTTCAACGATCCTGAAGGCCATTTCGACGATGCACAGTTTACACTGGCTAATTTTGAGCCTGAGGAGGGTTACAGTAGGTGGTCGGCAGCTGTTCGACCGCAGCTGCAGCTGGAGTTCAATCCGTTTCGCAGTAACCGCATCGGGTTTAATCTGAAGACCGGAATTCAGCATGAGCTGAGCGATCGTGAGTTTACCTACACCGAGAGAGATCTCTCCAGGGTTCGCCTGGTGCCAAGTGCCGGTGAAATGCTTTTCCAGTTTGAAAATGCACAGGAAGTGGAGCGAACGGTAACCGCTCCCAGAACCAACTTTTTTGCCAATGTTGGTGTGAAGATCAATTTTGGAGGGGGAGGGAAAACACCGCAAACCGGACCGCTTTTTACGGAAACAACAACTACCCAGCCGCCCGGAGGGGAAGAGCCTCCAACAGGTGAAGAGGAAGACCCCGAAGAGGGGGAAGAGCCTGAAGAACAGGAAGAAGAGGAGGAGCAGGAGGAGCCTGAACAGCTCTTTGTTGGAGAGAATGGAGAGTTTGAAGTAGAAAATCTGGACATCAGCGGAAACGGCCCTTTTTCAGGTACGGGACAGGTATTTATCGATTGGCTTCAGTCTTACATCTCTGTAGAGTTTACCAATATTACCGTAAATCCCGCAAATAACCATCTTACTTCTGGCCAGGTCACATCAGTGATCGATGCCAATGCCCCTGCCTATCCCAAGGCGTGGGCCTCGCCGATTGCTACCAACGCCGTGGCCTACAACCATCCCGAGGTTGCAGATGTCTATAACTTTATGCTGCAGCAGCCATTTTTTGAATACAACGGCAACCCTATCACACCTTCAGTTCTGGAAGCTCCGATCGGCGTGGAGCTGGATCCCAATAGCTGGGTTGCCATTATGGAGATTGTGTTTGAGTCGGATAAATCGAAGTTTAACGCATCCATTGCGTATGAAACCCCGGCTGACTGGAACAACGCTGACCTGGTAGGGTTTGCCGTCAAGGATCTGGAATTTCATCCGCTGGAGATCAGTTTTGAGCAGGGGCGGCTTGAGATTGTGGATGACCTTACCGTGGGTAACGCCAATAACGATATTAACTTTACGTTCCTCGCTCCGGACGGTAACAATGTTGGAACGTTTATTGAGTGGGACGACACCGGATTTACTCTTTTTGGTATCGAGATTCAGAGCGAGTTTACGCGCGACTGGCTGCTTCCGGTACCTGACAACGGTACGGATAAAGTGGCAGCCACGCTGAGCGGCACGGGCTACTCATGGAATAATCTGCTTCTGAGTGGAAATATGGACAAGGCTGAGTTTGTGAATGGAGCCGGCATGACGATTGAGGCGAATAACCTGAACTACGATATGTCTGACTCTCTCAATCCGTCCGGAATCGTGTTCCCCGAGAACTATACGGGGCAGGACACTACAGCTTTGTGGCGCGGATTTTATGCGGAAAGTTTTACGATCGGTCTGCCGGAGTCGATAGAGACGAACGCAGGCGGCCCGCCGGAGGTGGGCGTACAGAATATGATTATTGATCATCAAGGCGTGACGCTAACCGCTTTTGCAAATAACGTCTATCAGTATCCCAACGCAAGCGTAGCTGATCTCAATGCCAGCGTAGACACCGTTCAGGTGAAAATTGAGACCAACACTTTTACAGAAGCGTATATCAAAGGGAAGGTGGCGATTCCCGCTACACACCCCGATTCGCTGCAGAATCCGCTTAACTATACGGGTCTGTTTATGACAGGCTTTAATACGCAGAACGGAAGCAGCTTTGAGCTGACCGTTGACCCCGACGGGCCTATTTATACCAATATGCTGAAAGGTACGCTCACACTGGAACCCTCTTCAGTGATCACAGCATCTGTAGGAAATGGGGAGAAGGCGTTTGATATGACACTGAACGGTGATATAAACTGGGCGAATGTGGATTTGAGCCCGATAACCAATGTGAATATGGGGCTTGAGTTTGCCGGGCTAGGGTTCGATTACAACAGTAACTCGGGGCTGAATTTCAACATGGGCGCGTGGAGTCTGGCAAGTCCGCAGAAATTTATGCATAACTTCCCGGTCACTTTTCAGGATATCAACTTTACGCCCTCAGCACCGGGCCCGGGTCAGCTCTTGAAGGGCAGTGTCGGGTTTACCACGGTCTTTAACCTGAGTGAAAACCTGGGTGGCCAAACGTCGATGGGGATCGATTTTGCTATTGAAGACGACTCGGCCAACTTTAAAAAATTCTCGCCTGTATATGAAGGGCTCACTTTAGATTCATTATCGGTGAGTGCCAGCCTGAACGCGGTAAATATCAACGGTTCGCTATACATTGAAAACGATGATCCGGTATTCGGAAAGCGGGTTGGCGGCGATGTGCAGGCCGAGTTTACCGGTACAGGTCTCAACATTGAGGCGAATGCACAGTTTGGCAACACGAGCTATCAAAATGGAGGCCAGCTCTACCGCTACTGGCAGGTGGATGTTCAGGCCGATTTTCCTGATCCGGGAATTCCGTTTTTGTCGGGTATTGCATTCCGCGGTTTTGGCGGAGGAGCCTACAATAACATGGAAGTGGCGGTAAGCAACACCGGCGAACGCAGCTTTACGCCACAGAATAATCTGTTTGGGTTCAATGCCGGTGCTACCATTGCCACCTCTCCGGAGGAGCAGGGGTTTAATGCCGATGTGGATCTGATGGGCGAATTCAGCACCAACGGCGGGGGGATGACCTACGTCGGGTTCAACGGCGATTTTGGAACCGGTGCTACTATTGTGGATCGCCGTAACGGAAAAGGGAAAGTGTTTGGAAACCTGCTGGTTGATTACGTATTTCCAACCAAGAATTTCACCCTGGCGGCCAACGCCAATATCAATACCGATCCGGTAAAAACTATTCCGGGTGAGCCCTTTAATCTCACCTTCAATATCGATGGAATGGCTAGCCAGTGGAGCTTAAAAGCCGGCATTCCAACCAACACCAACACGGTTGAAGTGCTTGGTGTGAATCTGTATGAATATCTGATGCTTGGGAACGCCATTCCAAATCCAAACGGCTTTACGAACACGTTTGCCAGTAAATATGCACAGCATTTCGGGTACAATCCGAACAACGCCCACATGCAGGGTCAGATCGATAACAACATGGCAGAGTTAGGTGCAGGTTTCGCATTTGGTCTTGGGTTTGAGTTTGAAGCGTCGGGCAGCAAGCAGGTCTATTCGGGTCTTTGGCGCGACTGGTCGATAGCCTATGAAGCGGCAGCCGGTGCAGAGCTTCATCTCTCTTTCCTGGAGTACGCAGCGTGTAGCGGGTTCAGCGAGTGGGGTATTAATGGATGGCGGGCCGGCGGTGGATTTGGTTTTTATGCAGCCGTGGGTGCACAGGCGCTCGGCTACCATCGCAACAACGAGGAAATCGATAAAGTGCACAACCTTGCCACTCTGAAAGCGGGTGGATACATCACCGGTAAATTCCCGGACCCTGTGTACGCTTCGGGAGCGGTGAGCGGACAGGCAAAGGTGTTTGATGTGTTTGATGTGAGCTTCCATCAGCAGTTTCAATACGGTACCAACTGTTCCGGCAGTCCGGTACAGCCCAATGTGAATGTAACACCGGGTGATGCCGCAGCCGATTTTGATGGCGGCCTCATCAGCTATGTGGTGCCGCTGTCATATTACAATTTCCCGGTTGAATCACCGCTCAGTGTACAATATGGTTTAACACCGGATGAACAGTTCAGCGTACCTGAAACTCAGGCTAATGGAACCATCCAGATGCGCACCTTTAAAATGGAGAAATCCGTTACACTGGAGAGGAATATGGGAGGCGGAAACTGGCAGGCAGAATCATTAAACAGCTCTGTCAATAATCTGGGCGAGTATCAATATGTTATTCAGGGGCTCCCTCCACTTGTGGGTACAGGACCTGTAGGTTTGGCGCCGAGTGTTATAGGTGGAGGAGGAGTGCAGACCGGAGGTGGTCAGGCAGCGGGCCCGGGTTTGGGTTCACCAGCTTTGCAGCCTGCTTTAACCTGGAATCCAAACCCTTCTGGAGGCGGCGGCTTTGTCCCCCCGTATAATCAGGCACCGGTGCCGTTCATACCGGCCGGTGGCTCGGGTTCCGGTAATAATCCGCCGAACTATGGAGGCCTTCCTCCTGAACCGCCACCACCGGTAAATGATCTGGATGATGACACCTGGTATAGGTTTACGGTAGAGGCTGTTTTGATGGAGCTGATAAACGGCAATTGGGTAACGGCAACCGATAACAGCGGCAACCCGATTACTCAAACCAAAGAAAAAGACTTTTTTACAGGAGAACCCGGGCCGTTGGTACCTTCTTTTACTCCACCTTCAACCTTTTAACCCGGATAGAATCTCATGAAAAGTAAAAAAATGATCCAAATACAAAGTTCTATCATAGCTCTATTTCTTGCATTACTGATTTTTGCCCCTGTGGCTAATGCCCAATTGGCATCTCAATCTGAAATCCACCTCTTTGCACGCTACGTGGAGGGAAACGGCATCGAAATGCGATGGTTTTCGGACAATAACGAAGTGATGAGGCAGGGTACTGCTAACGGGTTTATCGTGGAAAGAAGAGTTGCGGGAACCGGCTCGTTCCAGGCTATTGAAACCGTACAGCCGCTTAATGAAGCCCAAACCGAACAGTTGATTCAAACGATTGGTGAGGGTACGCGGGCCGACCGCCTGAGGGTTGTTACAGAGATGCGCGAAATGGAGACCGAGCATCTACCCGGCGCGATCGACTTTCAAAACAGAATTGAGGATCTGCTAAACCGGAAAAGTGCGGAAGATTTCCGGACGATGACCTTTCTTTTGAGTTCATTTGAGGATTCACTGGCAGCCCGGGTTCTTGGGCTTTCAGCTACAGATACAAATGTGATGCAGGGGCAGACTTACGAGTACCGTGCAAGGCTGGCAAATCCGTCCGGATTGAATGTGGTATCTGTTGTAACCGAAATAACCGCAACGCAGGTAACCGAAGAGTACGAAGTGCCCATCTTGATATACGAAGGGGACGGTGAACTCTCCTTTATCTGGGAGCAGCCGGACAACTCGGTTGGGATGTATGTTGAGAGATCATTTAGTGAAAACGGACCGTTTGAGCCACTAAACGAGGTGATTGAGCTGAACCTGAGAGGTCACCAATATGATGGTCCGCAGCGCAGTACATTTTTTGATCAGGAGTTGAATAACTATCGCACCTACCACTACCGTTTTTATGGCCAGAATGTGTTTGGCGAGCGGGTGCTTTTTGGGGAAGCATCCGGTACTCCGCGTGATCTGACGCCACCGCGAGAACCTCTACTTCTGCAGCCAAAACATGAAAGCGAGGATACGGTGCGCGTTACCTGGCAAATGCCCGAGGATGTGGATGATGACCTGGCCGGTTTTGCCGTGCTTCGGGGCGACGGCACCAATGAGGAGTTTGTAAGGCTTCATCCCGATCTCACAGATCCTGATTTAAGAGAATGGATTGATCTCGATTTTAATCGCGATCTGGATACCTATTACGCGGTTCAGGCGGTTGATACGGCCGGCAATGTGAGTAATTCAGCCGTGCTGCCGGTGTCATACATTCGCTTCAATCCACCCGTACGCCCGGAGATTGGCCAGGCAACCATTGGAGATGACGGTTCGGTAGAGATCATTATCAGTCCCGATCCCGAGGGAGCCGTTGACGGATATAAGATTTTTATGGCAAACGATCCTGAACATGAATTTTCGGTAGTAAAGGAGATCTTTGGAGATTCATTGGTTGTGGCGGGTCAGCGTACGGTTGTGCGGGATTCGGTAATGCTGAATACACTTACAAGAAATGTGTATTACCAGATCCGTGCGTATGATGTTCATTTTAATGAGTCGGAGGCGAGTGAGGTGATTGCGCTGGAGAGGCCCGACATAGTGCCACCGCCACGTCCGGTTTTTAAAAATATAGAGACTGCCGCTACGGAAGTGAGTTTTGAAATTGCGCTGCCCTCGGTGAATGATTTTCAAACTGCAACCCTGTACCGCAGATCCGGTCGGGAGAGTGATTGGCAAACCGTGCAAGTCTTCAGAGAAAAAACGGCAATAGTGCGATATACAGACTCAAGACTTGAGCCCGGAGCAATCTATTTCTACCGGCTTCAGTCGGAAGATCAAAGTGGGCTGCTATCAGACTTTTCCAATCCTGTTCAGGTTAGGACAGTAAACAGACGGACGGTCAGCGTCGCCGAAAATCTCTCTGCACAGTATGGTGATCGCGGAACTGTACTTCGATGGTCATATGGAGGTGATGATAGCGATGAGGTATTTTTTGTGATCTATCGGCGCAGCGAAGATCGCGGTTTTCAGCAGGTTGGCCGGAGTGAAACGACAACGTTTACAGATCGCCGTGTACGTCCCGGGCGCCATGAGTACCAGGTCAGAGTTTACAGAAAAGATGGAAATCAAAGCGTGATGAGCGAGGCGGTATCAATTCAAGTGAGTGAGTAATTGATAATCGTCGGACGATTGTGTTTTTCGCCCGACGAATTAAACTCCTCCGTAATCCTATCAATTTGATGTCTATCGTTGGACTTATAACTTCAATTTTCTTTTGGAGTTCTTAGCTGTATTAGCCAATCGCTATAGCTGTAGCGGAGCTACTGATTGTCGTCACAAAGAGGAGCTCAGAACGAGGGGATGGTAATTGAAGCCAATGCAATCCCCGCCGATCAGAGAGAGTGGATCGAAGCATTAATAAAATTAGAGGCGGTTATCTCAAGTCTTGGATTTGACTAAACAAAACATATTTAAACCAGCTCAAGAGGTAAAAATCACCGCTGAATAGCGAATTGAGGCTTGCATGCAGCGGAGCTGCCGGGCTGTTGTCATCGGAGCAGGTCTCCTGACGAGGAGGGGATGTTTTGAATGACGAATTTCGAATGACGAACGCCGATTTGTGAATTAGATTTCCTGCCGTCTGAATCCTGCGATGTGAAATTTATATAACCAGCGTATGGGATTATCGATTGGCGCTGTTAAAGAAATCATCCGGCCGGTATTCGCGTGGAGTGAGGTCCGCCAGCCGGTGAAAACCAAAATATCCCCGCTGAATGGCTCCGTATGGTTCCACAATCTCGCCGGATTTGTCTACGGTGATGAAACGACCTGTAAGTTCCAGCCAGGATACCTGAGATCCCCGCAACCCTCTGTGCCGTTCATTTGCCCACTCAAGGTAGCGCCTATCTTCCTCCTCATGCATGTAAATGATTTCCAAAGATCTTGAAAACCGTACTTCTTTCAGATAATTCTTTTCACCCGGACTCACAAGATTTTCAGTAGAAACCTTGACACGGTGATTCCGTTGCCCGGGAAACATCGGTTCCCATACTCTATAAATTCGAAAACCTTCTTCTTCGACTCGGTCCTCCAGTACCGAAAGCCAGAAATGCCTGATTGACCCATGAAAAGCCTTGTACCGGTTAAACTCCCAAACGAACTGTTCCAATGGATCGGAGGGTGTCATCTCTTTGAACAGCGGTTCACCATCCCAAAAAGTGGTGGGTCCGGTATGTTTAAACTCGTAGAGGTAGTATGTGATTTCATAGCCCAGAGCTTTATTTACGATCTGAAGCGGTGCCAGCGCCTCTGCGCTCAATCGGCCCCAGAAGTTGGTGTCAAATCGTAATACTTCCGGATTGAGGATGGTTACCGAATCAGCATTTGCGCTCATTCCGAGGAATAGTTCCTCAAAACGCGCCAAATTTCTCCTCCATTTACGCCCCAGGTGGTCAACGTTAATTTCCTCCATTTCATAGATTACCGGAGTCAGGCTCAGCTCAATCGACAACCGATCACCACCCGCTACCCCCATGTTGCGAACCATACGTTCATAACCGATCATGGAGACAGTTATCCGGTAGGAACCGGCTGGGACATATCTTAAAACAAAGTGGCCGGATCGATCCGCATAAGTACCGATGGTGGTGCCGGATAAGAAGATGTGAGCTCCCTGCAGTGGCTGACCATTATCTGCATCCACCACTTTGCCTTCAACAAAGGCCTGGGCGTGCAACAGATCCGTCAATCCTATAACAAAAAGAGAAGCGGTAAGCAGTATGAGTATGGTGCGATTACGTTGCATGGCATGAACTCTGTATAGTCCAGTTTAAATCTCTGGCTCTCTATATTTATAAATATACTATCGGGGAGTTTATTTGCAAGGGAGAGTTTAGGATTACTTTTAGTGGTGGGTTGCAGACAAGTTTGTGAATATAGGTCTCAGTCATCAACAACTGGCAGTTGGTGGTTTGTCATTCAAAATCCCTGATCTCCCTTCCTCGTCCGGTGCTCCGCTTCGCGGATGATAATGAGCAGATCCAGTGTCAACAAAATTCGCAGTTTGCTGTTCATGAGAAAGAGTAAAGGAGATGTCTCGACTTCGGCCTAAAAACCAGGCCTCCGCTACCAGTGACAGATTGGTAGAAAATGTGTTTATTGTCTTGAATCAATGTTTTTGGCCTGTTCGAACATACTCCTAAATCCCCTCTCCCCGAAGCGCTCGGGACAGGCAAGAGGGGACTTTCGGACTATCACCTCCTCAATAGTGGTGCCTTTTTTTGGCAAAATTAGGAGCTCTACATGACAGGGCGCACTATTTAAGGAGGCGGCGTATCCAACTCAAATTTTTGCAAAGGTTAGTACCAAGACGCCAGCGCAGTGAATGACTCGCCGCGAGAATACATTATAAAAGACTACACTTTATTATCTTTTATTTAATATGAACATACATTACTTATAGATTAATCACATAGTACAAATCAGATTTGATGCGGATAGGATATTCCTCGTATATTAAAAGTGTTATTCAAAAATCAAAGCCCACCTAAACGAATAATGCTCCATAATAAAATCACTCCAGGGATTGCTGTGTCCAGCCAAAAAAACTCACCAGCCTCCTGCAAAGCCAGAAATAAGATTGGTTTCGAGTATTGAATTTTCTGTACTCGTCCGGTGCTTTGCTCCGCAGCCGATAGTGAGTAGCTTTGCTGCATTTAATTTCCGAATCCATTTTTGAGTGATCTGTTTTAATTTCATCCGGATCAATACCGCCTCAATTCTGTTTTGCACTCCAAACAAATCTCACTGTTCGGTGGGGAGATGTGTCGTTCCTATTAACCCCAAGCTGACGCATGGGGCTATTGATATGTCACTCCTACGGAGCTTTTTCCGAGTTATTTTCTCGTTACCTGTCTGTATACTGCAGTTCCAGGCTTGTTCACCAAAGCACCGGGACGAGAAGAATCTGAATGACGAATATTGAATTGTGAAGCGTACTGTGAGATGCAGGTGGGGATTTGATCTTCGATTGACCGAACGATGAACGATCGTTTTGAATGATGACTAATCAATGGATAAATGGCGTAGCCATGAAACAGATCATAGCCCATCAATTCATTGATGGGTTAAGTGATAGATAACAATAATCCGCCGAACAGAGAGGTTGGTTTGGAGTATTGAATTTTGCAGAGGCGGGACACTCAAAAATTGGATTTGTTCAAACAAAACTGGTCGGGTGGTTATACGCAGCGGAGCTGCGGGTGGTCGTCATCGGTGCGGAGCACCGGATGAGGATGGCCTGCGTCCTGTAGCTTGCAACTTGGAATAAACTCGTCAGTCGAACCGTCGTAAAAACACGTCGGGATTCGACAGACGAGGGTTCTCAGCGATGCTCCGAACGATGAACGACCGTTTTGAATGATGACTAAGCAATGGATAAATGGCGTAGCCATGAAACAGATCATAGCCCATCAATTCATTGATGGGTTATGTGGTAGCCACCAATAATCCGCCGAACAGAGAGAGCTGTTTGAAATATCTGGTATTGATGAGGCGGTTCCTTTTAGATGTGTACAAGACGTAATGTGCAGCAGAGCTGCGGGTGGTCATCGTCGGAGCGGAGCTCCGGATGAGGATGGCCTGCGTCCTGTAGCTTGCAACTTGGAATAAACTCGTCAGTCGAACCGTCGTAAAAACACGTCGGGATTCGACAGACGAGGGTTCTCAGAGATGCTCCGAACGATGAACGATCGTTTTGAATGATGACTAATCAATGGATAAATGGCGTAGCCATGAAACAGATCATAGCCCATCAATTCATTGATGGGTTAAGTGGTAGTCACCAATAATCCGCCGAACAGAGGGATTGGTTTGGAGTATTGAATTTTGCAGAGGCGGGACACTCAAAAAATGGATTTGTTCAAACAAAACTGGTCGGGTGGTTATACGCAGCGGAGCTGCGGGTGGTCGTCGTCGGAGCGGAGCTCCGGATGAGGAGGGAGGTGTTTTGAATGTTGAATAAGGAATACCGTTCGCCGAATACCACATGTACTCCATCAAAAGAAAAAATTTACTACATTAGCTTTTCAAGAGAGACAGCTGATTGAGGAATAGGTAATCCTTTAAGTTAAAAAGCTGTATGGGGAATCAGAACGATATTGTTATTCGGCCGTTTGAGCCGGATAATCGAGAGTACACCGACGAGGAGTTTTATCAAATTCTTTGGATGAGAAACGGTTTCAAACGGGTCACAATTGATGACCAGTCTTTCGAAGCGTGCGACAATTTGATCTGTTTTTTGACACCTTTACGCTACGTTTTGATTGAACCGGGGGTGAAATTTGAAGGGTGCAGGCTTCTCTTTTCTAAGACCTATATGCGGGATATGGTCAGAGAAAATCTTCGCATCAAGGAAGCAGAGCTATTGTCAGGTTTTGGTCAGATTCCAAAAATTATACTCAGCCCAAAGATTGGAGATCGTGTTCATAATTTAACCGAAATGATTGATGAGTTGAGCGGTTCGGCAATTCCCAATCGGGATCAAGGTATGGCTTCACTCTTTAAAACCCTGCTGGTTTACTGCGACAGCCGCTGTAATATTCGCCTGAATGGTGAGTGTAACAGTAATGGTGTACGATTGGTGGTGAAGTATAAGGAGCTGGTTTCAATGCACTACACTACTATGCACAGGGTAAACCAGTATGCAGATCTTTTACATGTAACTCCGAAACATTTAAACCGTGTTGTACGCGAAGTTCTTGGTGTAACTGCTAAATCACTGATCGTAGAGCAGATTATGATTCACGCGAGAAGAGAGCTGAAATTTTCTGCCAAAAATGTGAAAGAGGTCGCATTTGAGCTCGGATTCTCGGAGCCATTTCACTTCAGCAATTTTTTTAAAAGAGAGTTTGGCACTTCTCCGACTGATTTTCGCGGAATGTGACATTTTTATATGGTTCTCCACCATTTTTGCATGGTCATGTTCAGGCTAGTCGTCCATATTTGAATTTGAGATAAAATTCATATCGAAATTTAACGACAGGGATTAGCTATGAAGAGATTAGATTTTTTAAGAGTGGCAGGAATCGGTGTAATGGCGCCGTTTGCAACATTGAAAACGGAAACGTTGAAAGCTGAAAAAAGGTCACCCAAAATTGTTCGTAATAGAGAAGGTAGAAAGCTGAATGTGCTAGGCGACAAGATGACGTTCAAGTTTACGGGAGAGGAGACCGGCGGGTATTTAACACTGATTGAGCAGAATAATGAACCGGGTGTAGGGATTCCTCTTCACGTACACGAAGATGAAGATGAGATATTCCGGGTGATTGAAGGTGAACTGGAAATTACCATTGGAGGTGAAACCACGGTGCTGAATGCGGGTGATACAGCATTTGCTCCTAGAGGAATTCCTCACACCTGGCGTGTGATTGGAGATCATCCTGCAAAAGTAGATCTAAGTTTTTTTCCTGCAGGATTAGAGAAGATGTTTGAAGAACTGGCATCACTGCCATCCGGTCCACCGGATATGGAGAAGGTTACTGAAATATGCGGACGATACAACGTTCGATTTGTTTGAAACGGTTATCTCATGTATTAGAATTGAAAAAGCAGATCAAGAGGTTTTACACAGCCGAGCTCCGGACGAGGATGGTCTGCGTCCTGTAGCTTGCAACTTGGAATAAACTCGTCAGTCGAACCGTCGTAAAAAAACGTCGGGATTCGACAGACGAGGGTTCTCAGCGATGCTCCGAACGATGAACGACCGTTTTGAATGATGACTAAGCAATGGATAAATGGCGTAGCCATGAAACAGAACATAGCCCATCAATTCATTGATGGGTTAAGTGGTAGTCACCAATAATCCGCCGAACAGAGGGATTGGTTTGGAGTATTGAATGTTGCAGAGGCGGGACACTCAAAATATGGATTTGTTCAAACAAAACTGGTCGGGTGGTTATACGCAGCGGAGCTGCGGGTGGTCGTCGTCGGAGCGGAGCTCCGGACGAGGATGGCCTGTGTCCTGTAGCTTGCAACTTGGAATAAACTCGTCAGGCGAACCGTCGTAAAAACACGTCGGGATTCGACAGACGAGGGTTCTCAGCGATGCTCCGGACGAGGAAGATCAATCCATAACTTTTTAAATGAACAGTGTTACTACAAAAGCCATACCCATGGCCATCAATGCTGAAAGCAGCGTGCCAATCAAAATATATTCGGCAAAACTCCGGTTCCCAAACTCCGGATATCGAACGACTCCTTTTGCGGCCAAAACAAATCCAATTGCGGTGTATTGGCCCATCAGAATAAATAGAAAGACAAATATCCGTTCCAGAAACCCGATTACGCGTCCTGTCCGAAACTGCTTCTCATCGATCTGTTCCTGATTCTGATTGCTCAGCGGCGCCAGCTGTAGTTTTTCCAGTATGTATCGGACCAGAAGATTTATTTCATTTAAAATCATTAAAAAACCAAATAGGATTGCCAGTACGGTTTGCCACTGTACGCTCATTCTGTGTTCAGTAGGATTAAAGAGCTCAGTGATCTGTTGCTCAAATACTATACTCCAGCTGGCCGGTATCAAATTCAGTAAAGGTGAACAAATAATACCGATTACCAGAATATCTATCACAAGCGCGATCATACGGTTACGGTTCAGGTCTTTCTCTTTTCTCTCAAGCATTTTCGCTGCAAAAGGTCGCAGTAGCAATAAGTAGATAGCCAATACGATCCATCCGGTTGATATGGCGAGAAAGGGTAGGATGAGAATCGGGAAGATAGTCAGACGGATAAAATCGCCTGTTTTTGTGATTGGCCGGTCACGAAGAGTGAAACGCAATCGGGAGATTAAAATCAGGTTGAGTACGGCAAATAAAATTGTGTAGTTCATGGGCTCACTATTTCATTTATCATTTCTGAAATGGATCCGGTTAAAGTTTGTACGGCATCCAGTGTTCCGGCTCTGATATTTTTATAAACGGCCACCTCCGAAAGGCTCAAATCGTCGGCAATCTGTTTTACATCAATCTCTTCATACCGTTTTCTTAGAATCAACAAGCGATTTCTGTTCCATCCCCGAAGGTTTGCTGACAAAATCTGAAAGCTGCTGTTTACCAGACGATCAAACTGGTTGTTTCCGGTTGAAAGGGTTAGAAGTAGATCTTTCTCCTTCATCTCCTCAATTCTATCACGCGCTATGTGAAACGCCGGACCGTCCATGCCAATTGACTGCTCCCTGTTGATCTCTGTGGTAATTTCGCCCACACTAATATTGATTCGCACCCGCACCGGATGGATTTCCGCCATGATTGCCCAAATATCTCTGAAGAGACGGTTTGCTGATTGATAGACAGCCTGAAACTCATCTCCAAGAGTGATGGTATAGGGTGAGAGAAGCTGACCCCGCCCGGATTGACGATTCAGCTGCTTAAAATGCTCCTCTAACCGAATCTGCGTCTGTTTGCGCTCTTTCGGCTCCAGATCTTTCGATTCAATAATATCACCAATAACAACGATATATACGCCCATAGTAAACCATTTTAGTTAACTCATTTCATAATTAACCATAATGGTTTAAAAAGTCAATAATAAACCGAAATGGTTTGTAGTTAGCTCTCAGGCTTCGGGCTGTCGTCTGCCGAATTCCGACGTGTATTTCGACGGTTCGCGCAATGAGTTTATAAACTTCAGACTTTATAGGTAGTAGCTTGTAAGTCTCAGGCTATTCCATGGCTTGATACACTTTCGATACAAAATCTCCGATTTTTGAACTGTCTATCCATCGAAGAACTATGACTAAATCGTTTTGATCATCCACAACAATAAAATTCCCGCCAAACCCGGCTGCGTAATAGACACGCTCAGGAACACCTTCCCAACGGTTATTTTCGTCCTGCAGCCACCATAGATATCCATATCGTGAGTTTGCAGGAGAGGGTGAAATTGATTTCTCAATCCATTCCTGTGAGATGAGCTGTTCGCCGTTCCAAACTCCATTTCTTGCAAAGAGCAATCCAAAACGGGCGTGATCGTACGTGCTGATGAAAAGACCGCCTCCGTTGTGTCCTCCACCGCTCACCGACTGCATTTCAATTCCGTCTACCATAACGAAAGAGTTGTCGTATCCAAACCAGCGCCATGTGGTTGATGCTCCAATTGGATCCATAATCTCATTTTTAAGTACTTGAGGAAGCGGTTTGCGCCAGACTTGAAGCAAGGAGTAGGCAAGTAGGTTTACTCGAACATCATTGTATTTATAGTGAGTGCCCGGCTCATGCAGTTCCCGCATTCGCCAATCGTCGATATCACCCTCGCGTGGCGGCCTGTCTCCCCAATCTTCCATTCCGAACAGGGTTCCATACCAGTCTGATGACTGATTGAGCAGATGCTCCCAGGTAATTTTGGAGTTATGATCACCGTCGAAGGTTCGATCCCAAACATAATTGGTCATTAAGTCATCGGTACTGTGGATTAATCCACGGTCCCATGCTACTCCGGCAACGGCAGACAGGTAGCTTTTGGTAACGCTGAACGTCATATCTACCCGCGTTAAATCGCCCCAGCTTGCAGCGATATATCCATCTTTGATAACAATACCGGCAGGATTCCCCCGCTCTCTCACAGGACCTGCCAGATAGTGATAGGGTTCATGGCTAAATCCTTTCAGGATGGCAATTCGCAGATCTTTCTCCACACTGTTCTCATTATCAAGAGCGAATTGAATGGCAGCATCCAGCTCAGACGCTTGAAAGCCCAATTCGGATGCTTCTTTCTGTTCCCAGTCATTGCCTAATCCTTGAGGCGGAAAATACTGACTTTGAGCAGTAAGAGTGCTAACTGATGAAAATAGTAAGGCAAGAGTAAGAAGTGTTGAACTTAATAAATTGAATTTTTTAGACATGGTCAGATCATTTCAAAATTTGGAGTGACACCATCTTAAAATAGTTCTTTTCAATAATAAGACAACGCTGTAATGAGATCCGGTAAGGGCTCAAATTGTGTACTATTTTTCTACTGTTCCCATACCGTTCTTCTTGTTACCTTTGATCCAATTCCTAAACCGATAAAAGATAGAGAACTTAGAAGATGCTGATTGCATATTTTTTACAGTCTGATTTCCTGAATAACTTAACACAAATACTGCCTGAGCACATGAGAGGGGAGAGCGCAGAAGCGGCAGTAGGGTTAGCTGTTATCTTTCTGATTGCGGCATTTGTCCATCTCATCATTCGCGTTTGGATTATACGTCTGCTTACAAGATTTGATGATAAAACAGACAGTGAGTGGTATGCCATCATATTGAGGCACAAGCTGCCACAGCGTGCACTTTTTATGATTCCGTTGATCATTATCTACAACGGTCTTGAACTGGTTCCTCAGTTCCATGAAGATCTGACAAGTTTTATCATTCGGATTACAGCGGCATTAATGATATTAGTAGGGGCACGTGTTTTTGATGCATTTCTCTCTTCGATGCATTCGCTCTACTTGCTTAAGCCGGATGCACACCTGACACCGATCAAAAGCTACATTCAGCTGGGTAAGGTGGTTGTTTATGTTCTGGCCGGATTTTTTATAATCTCCAGCTTGGCCGACAAATCGCCCTGGTACTTCCT
>LKNA01000145.1 GCA_001564065.1 Chitinophagaceae bacterium T5-Br10_B2g13 | reverse complement strand
CTGAAGACGGGATTACCGTTGCTGTAGACACGGAAATTACACCTGAACTTCAGAAAGAAGGTCTCTCACGCGAATTTGTAAATCGAATTCAGAATATGCGTAAAGAGGCCGACTTTGATGTAACCGACCGTATCGTGATTGGTTTTAGCGACAATGGTGAAATAGAAGAAGCGGTTGAAGCGAATCGGAAAACGATTATGGCGGAAACGCTGGCAGAAGAAATTACCCCCAAACTACTTGACGTATCAGATTTTGTGAAATCCTGGGATATTGAAGACCGGGACTGCGAAATTTCGATACGGAGAATTACTAACAAATAATCATCAGAATTATGGCATCTTCAAAAGATTCCAAGGCTAAGGAAAGAATCAGTCCGTACAGTGACGAAGAACTGGAGTATTTCCGCGAAATTATCTTAAAAAAGCGAGATGAATCCGAACAAGAGATGAATGCTCTGCAGAGTACACTGCGTGAAAGTATGGAAAACTCTTCCGACGAGTCTGCCTACTCATTTCATATGGCGGATGCCGGAACGGATGCTCAGGAGCGTGAAAAAACGTACATGCTCTTCAATAGAACCAAGAAGTTTATCCGTTACCTGGATGATGCTTTGGTTCGGATTGATAACAAGACATACGGCGTTTGCAAGGTTACCGGCAAAAAAATTGCAAAAGGCAGGCTGGAAGCGGTACCTCATACTCAGCTGAGTATTGAGGCAAAACTTAAACGCAGGTAGAGTCTAAATTTTGTCAGAAAAAGCTAAAAAACTGCTCATATTTTCAATTCCGGCGGTTATTGTTCTGATTCTGGATCAGATTACAAAGCATATGGTTCGGACTACACCGGAACTTCATCGGATGGATCTGATTGAGGGTTGGCTAGCTTTTAATTTTACAAAGAACCCCGGTATGGCTATGGGAATGGATTGGCTCTCTACGCCTACCATTAGTATAATTGCCATTACCGCCACAATCGGGATTATTGGCTATATAGTTTATACGCTAAACCGGGCAAATTATGGCTATCTGGTTTGTATGGGTCTCATAATCGGCGGTGCGCTCGGCAATATCTACGACCGTATCTTTATGGGAATTGTTGGCGGATATGGCGGGATTCTGGATGGACATGTAGTCGATTTTATTCACTTCAATTTAACGATCGGTGATTGGGCGGTTTTCCCTTATATATTTAACGTTGCAGATATTGCGATAACTACATCTATAATTATTCTGCTCCTATTTCATAAGTGGATTATGCCAACAGAAGAAGAGGAGAGGTTAAGCGATGGACCGGATACTAATGTAGTATCGAAAGAAGAAGGAGAGACAGCGAAAATTGAAGGAATTAAAGGTCTGAATGATATGTCAGTGGATGCAGGTGATTCAAACGCAGATCCTGAAAAGGGTTGATGGGAAATTGGAAAGAAATCAGTTGGCAGTTTGCGGTTGGCAATTAATTAGCAAAATTCACTTCTGAGACCTGAGACCTGAGACCTGAGACCTGAGACCTGAGACCTGCTGTTTGTTTTTCTCAGTCCCTAGAATTCGGGAAGACCTGAATCTATTCCAGCATCAGCTTTTTAAGAAATCCTTCCTTCGACTGTGGCTTGTCGAGTTTCTCTTCAGGATGATCTGTGTCGATATGATCCAGTGGGATAGAAACTTCATCAACCATTTCAAGTCCAAAGCTCTTCAGTCCAACCCGTTTTACCGGATTGTTTGTGAGCAGACGAAGTTTTCGAATCCCAAGCATATGCAGGATCTGAGCTCCGACACCATAATCACGTGAATCCATTTTAGATCCAAGTTTGGAACGTATCTGTTCTTTATTCAGTCCGTCATCCTGTAAACGAATAGCTGTGATTTGGTCTACAATATTAAACTCCCGGCTCATCTGATCCATATACAGCACAACGCCGTGATCTGATCTGGCCACCATCTTCATACTCTCGTGAAGCAGGCCGGTTTTATCACTCCGTTTGCTTCCAAAAATATCCGCCAGCGGATTTGCTGAGTGTACCCGAACCAGAACGGGGTCCTCTTTTGTCCACTCGCCTTTTGTGAAAGCGAGGTGGTGCTCGCCTGTAAGCTTTTCTTCGTAGACGTGCAGATCAAAATTGCCGTAAATAGTCGGCATGTCTACAGAGAGAATTTTCTTAATGAGCGACTCATGCTTCATACGGTAGGCAATCAGATCTTTGATTGTTACCAGCTTCATGTCAAATTTTTCAGAAAGCTCGATCAATTCCGGAAGCCTGGCCATTTCACCGTCATCGTGCATGATTTCGCAGATGATTCCGGCCGGTGCACAATCCGCCAGTCGGGCAAAATCCACCGCGGCTTCGGTATGGCCGGCGCGGCGTAAAACGCCACCCTCAACGCTGATCAATGGAAAAACGTGGCCGGGGCGGCGGAAATCGGAGGGATGCGCCTTCGGGTTAATCATCTCTTTGATGGTGTTTGCGCGGTCGGGTGCAGAAATGCCCGTAGTAGTCAGTTTTTTATGATCTACCGAAATGGTAAATGCCGCTTCATCGGGATCGGCCCCCTCGGTAACCATGTAGTCGAGATTGAGCTCATGAGCACGATGGCGGGTTATGGGTACGCAAACAAGGCCGCGACCGTGCTTCACCATCGTGTTGATTGCTTCGGGGGTCGCCTTATCGGCGGCCATCAGGAAGTCTCCTTCATTTTCGCGGTCTTCATCATCTACAACGATGATCATTTTTCCCGCTCGGATGTCCTCAATAGCTTCTTCTATGGTATGAAAAGGAGACTCACTCATGTTAGATCTGTTTTCCGGTTAGCCCGGTATAAGAAATATTACTTCTTATTAGGGTTAACGTCCGTAATTGAGCTTTTTTGAAATCGGGCTTTCACACCGCTGTCAATTTCAAGAAGTACAGTTTCTTCATCGATGGAGTTTACTACACCAAACATACCACCGCCTGTTACAACTTTGTCACCTTTTTTCATTTCACTTACTTTTTTCTGAATCTCTTTTTGCCGCTTGCTTTGCGGACGGATGATGAAAAAGTAGAATACAAAGAAAAGAAGGCCCAGGAAGATCAGGTTAATCATAGCGCCGTCTCCGCCGCCTTCAGGTGATCCCATCAGGAAAAATACATTCAGAAATGTCATATCAAAGTGAATTAGTTAATTAAGATTTGAGCTTTGAAAGATACACTTTTTCCGATGGGTGAGCAATTCACTCTACAGTTAGATTGAAAAGTGAAATTACTGTCCTGATTCCTTTTTAGTGGATAACCCAAACGGGAGGTAGAGCGGGCATGTACCAACAAAACTTGTAGCAATGAAAATGATTGCTAAAACACCAAGGATTGTGGCCACAGTACCGCTAATCAACCCGGTAAAATAGAGCAGTGCTACAATCAATGCGATAATGACACGAACTCCGCGGTCGGCGCTTCCCATATTTTTCTTCATGATATTTTTAGTTTAATTATTGATGATAAATTGAACTCCAAAACCAATGGCCGCTATGATAGCCAGGCAAAGCAGGCAAACAGCTGCAAACTTTATGGTTTTGGTTCGGTTCAATGGTGGAATGTTTGGACTATTCGGATGAATGAAAAACCGGCACAAACTCTTTGAGCGGGAGCGGTTCTGATTTGGATATATCGTTCTTTCCTCGTTCCAGCGTCATTTCATACTTAACCTGATCGTTTCTATAGTAACGCTTTTGATAGTAAATCGGTTTCTCACCAATGGTATACGTAATTCTGTCTATCAAAAAGAGTGGTGTATTTACCGGAATATTCAGCTCCTTTGAGAGTTCATCATCTGCTGCTGTGGCCGACATGCGATAACACCCCTTGGTAATTTCAATATCGTAATCATCTTCAAGAATTGAGTAGATGGTTTTATCCTTTAAGGCCTCTTCAGTTAATAGTTGTCCATAAAAAATCGGAAGCCAGGAGATATCATAAGCGATTGGCTCGCCATCACCAAGACGCAGGCGGCCCACTTGCAGTACCTTTATACCTTCCTCTATGTTGAGTCGTTCTGAAAGCCATTTTGGAGCGGTAATTATTTCGAATCGCTTAACGATGGACGAGGCTTCAAGCCCGGCCTTTTTCATGTCCTCATTGAAGTCCGTCAATTTTACCAGGCTGTGTTTTTTTCGGTCGTCACTTACAAACGATCCGAGCCCCTGGCAGCGATAAATGAGCTCTTCGTTTTCCAGAGACTGCAGAGCGCGACGTATTGTGACGCGGCTCACATCGAACTTTTTGGCGAGTTCATTTTCAGACGGAAGCTTTTCATCCGGCTGATACGCGCCTTTCTCTATCTGTTCAACCAGCCATTGGGTAATTTGAGTGTGGCGAGGTATTCCTTCTTTTAAAGTCATAGTTGTGTTATTTCTTTTGACTCTTAATGTAATAAAATATCGAGTGTACATCAATACATGTGTATACATGTATACTTTTATAAACTGTATACGACCAGAAAACTCTCAAAAACCAATGAGACAATGAAAGACGTTCAAATTGTTACGGGGAAGCTGATTCTGGAAGAATTTGATGATAATAAGGTGCCCTCCTCGTTTCTGATGAATCAGGCAAAAGAGAAATATTCCATGTATCTAATGAAAAAAGAACTACCCCGAAGCCATATTTGCAATCTGGTTATCGAAGAAGGTGATGTGAATTTCCTTGCCGTTTAGCTTAACCATTTCCGTATCGAAGTTTTCAACCAACACATCTTTTTCCGGCTTATCGCCGAATTTGGACTCGGATCAGGAGCAGGCTGCCGTTAAGTTGAGAAGCACCATCAGAGCTATGAAATTCTTCATGATAATCGGTTTGCAATTACAAAATGTAATTCCGGTCAAACTTACGCTAATAGGATGAGACTAAAATCCAGGTACAAAAAATTAAATTTAAATCAGGGGCACCAAACTTACATGATATACAGCAGTTTCAAGCAGAATATTAATTCCCTGTTAAATACCAAGTGCCATGGAATTTATAATTTGTTTTTACAAAAAGGGTGGTTTATTTATTTAGAAATAAATTGCCGCTGCGGTGGTGACGGGTATAAACCAATTTACAAAAGTATGTTAATCAAGATATTTACTGGAAGTTACGATACGGTTACGATTGACCCGTATCTCGATTTTGAACATGGCCAGGGAGTTGCGGGGTTCAGTGTAAGAGGTGCATTCTAAAATGAGATTGCAGTTGTATTATTTAACCACTCGCAAAAAGAGTGTTCTTGTGGAAGAAAAGCGGGGCAAAGTCAGGCTATGAATGGATTCAATAAAATAATTAGTATTTACAGAAAGAGATTCTGGTCTACCTTGAGCCTTCTTTTTCTGTGTTGTTTAACCCCGGTATATGGCCAGAATGCAACCAATGAAATAAAGCCTGAATTCGGATACATACAGATTGTTTCTGAAACAGACTCATTTTATGTGGTCGTGAACCGGGATTACAAAGATCCCAGATTTGTTAGATTTGCAGACCTTGACAGTTTGAAATTAGAGGCAGGAATACAGCATCTCACGATTATAAAACCCTATCATGTCGATATCCGCTTCAGTACAAAAGTGATTGCGGATAGTACAAGAAGGGTTGGGTTCAATATGCGTCAGTTTCAAAAAAACAGAAGAAATAAATCATTAAGCAGCTACCCCAGGCTCTATTGGGGCGGCATGTATAAAATAATCAGTGACAGCGATACGGATCTATACATTGAGAATGAATTTGCTGGCACAGGCAGTGCGGTAATAGATAGCTCCGGTGTATTTGAGATAAGAGGCGTTCAGCCTAACGGGAAATCAATCAGCAGAAGGTTAAGGCTTGATGAGGTAGTAACTTTTGAAAGTATCGACTTTTACTACAGACCGGATAAAAATACATCCAGATTACTAGGTGTAATACCAGGGGTATCTCAATACTATAAGCGTCAACAGTTAAAAAGTGGTTTAATTTTTGGCACTTTCTCCTTGTTAACTGGTTTGGCAGTGAATCAGGAGTTACGCTTAAGAGATGCGAAAAGTGAATTTGAACTTGCGAGAACTACCTATAACAAAGAAACAGATCCGGTTCGTCTCGTTGAGCTCGGAAATCTCGCTGATCAGCTATTCGAGGAACAGCAACAAATTTCGAGCAGAAGGAACTGGCTTATCGCCGGAGTTTCGGTGGTTTATCTGACTAATATTGTGGATGCATTCATCCCGCCAAATAGTGGCTTCAGGGGGGACATCACCTTGGATCCGTATCTGGATTTTAATCATGCCGGGGCTTCTGGAGGAGTTAGTTTTAAAAAAGCTTTTTAGGTGCCATGAAAAGACAGATCTACATCATACTGCCTCTACTCATTTTTTATATTTCACTGTATAGTGGCTGTACTTCGCCCACGGCAGATTTTGAGAGAAGTAATATTAATGATCCATTTTCAGGAAATTTCGAAACAGGAAAGGTTGACGGGATTCAAATATCAATAACTATTGATGGGAGTATTGATATAATATGGACACCTTCTGAATCAGAAATTGATTATTACATAGTTGAAAAAGCTCTTGGAGATTCAATCAGCTTTGAAGAAATAGGAAAAGTACCGGCCGATAGTACGCTTTTCATTGATAATGAATTAAGAGTAAGGGGGAAGACTTTTTATAGAGTGTCGTCCTATTTACAACAGGAGAGTTCTGAGGATATACTGATTGAGGAAAATCAGGCAAGTTTGGTATTTCATGAATTCGGCAACTTTACTACCGAATTTCTTGATTCAGAACAAACACTGAGAGTGAATTTTTCGGCCGGCCATCCTCTTTTTACTCACTTCAGAATAAGATCTGATAATAATATTACCGGGAACCTGGGTGAATCTATTTTAATTGAATCAGGCAGCAGCGAAAATTATTTCATTGATAAACTTGCTGATGTCAAATTTTCACCCAGGGTTTATCAAGTTGAAGCGTATATAAAAGGAGACGATTTTGAAGATTTTGTTTTTAGTATTCCTTTTACATTCAATCCTCTTACAACATTTAGCCCCACAAATTTCGTCGTAAATCCCTTAAATGAAGTTGATTATCTGCTTGAGTGGGATGATAAAGCATTTTTTATTGACGGCTACAGGCTTATAAGAACAGTTGAAGGTTACGAGGAAGAAATTCTTCTGCCGCCCGATATTAGCAGTTATATGGATTCAATACTCGTTGATTTTGACTCTTTAGGACTGAATAGATCCACCGTGCGAAACTACAGGATCGAATCAATAGCCGGAAACACTACAAGCAGCCCTGAAACTTCATCAGCTTTTATGTTTATCGTCCCGCCTGTATTTATTGATAGTTTTCTGGAATTTGAAACAAGCAGTGGGATACAGCTCGAATGGGCATTTAATAATGAGCAGGAGGAAGGCAGCCTTGCTAAAGGTTTTTTTCTTGAAAGAGCGAGGATCACTGACTTTAACCGAGGTGAATTCCAAAAAATTGCAATACTGGATCCTGATTTGAGAGGCTATCTTGACACCGATTTAAATGAAGATGAGTCATATGTTTACCGAATCAGGACGCTCGTGTCAGGATACAGAACAGAAGGTATACAATATGGATTTGGAAAAGTTTTTGTTAAAGATCAGGAAATAAATAGTTCATCCAATCAGGAGGTTTCAATAATTGAAGTTTCACCTGATGGATCGTACATGGCGGTGATTCAAGGTTCTGAACACCTAAATCAAAGTATCGAAATTTATGATTTGAGCTCGATGCAGTTACACTCTACGATCTCATTACCCGAAGATGATATTATTTCTCATCTAAAAATAAGTCCTGATGGAAGTTCAATTTACTTTTCCGTTCCATATCGCAAAGAAATCTGGAGGGCAGACTTTCCCTCCGGCAATAACGAGGAAGTGGTCATACATAATACCATGTTTGATGAAAATGAGAATCTTACTATGGGAATAAGAAGTATAGATGTAAGCAGTGACGAAAGTTATATTGTTGGTTTAGGAGGCAGGGGTCATATTATCAAATATGATTTGAATTCTGGTGAAAGAGTTTGGGATTACAAGAATTATACTACTCCTTCCATTGTCATAGGACCAAATCCCGCGATATCTCCCGATGATAAATTTGTTGCAGGCTCCAGTCGGGAACTTTTCAAATTAAACTTTGATGACGGCAGCTGGGTTGAAGATTATCAGGGACATTTCAACATATTTCGTCACACCGGCTTTTCAGTTAACTCAAGATACTTGTTTACAAGCAGGTATAGAGGCAGTTCATTCATATATGACCTCGAAAGTTCTGAAACATATAATTTCCACCCGGGGCCTACAACTCCTCATCCGTTTTCTGAAAACATCATGCTTACAGGGCACTTTTTGAGAGATTTGGATGAAAATAGAATCATTGCCTGGTTATTGGGTTTTGAAGGCTGGATTTATTCATCTGCATTTATTTCCGAGGATATTATTGTAGTGGGCCTTGAATCTCATATAGAGATTTGGGAATCCGATCAATCAATTAAATGGAGAAGTTTCGGAAAGACTTATGTGGGTGATTAGTTAACGTAAGTTCGAGATAAGGATACTAAAAAAGCATTAATTGTTTTGTATCCGCAAAGGTCATTTTCAGACGGAAGCTTTTCATCCGGCTGATACGCGCCTTTCTCTATCTGTTCAACCAGCCACTGGGTAATTTGAGTGTGGCGAGGTATTCCTTCTTTTAAAGTCATATCTAAAAATTTTGTTTACACAAATATAGTGAAAAAT
>LKNA01000047.1 GCA_001564065.1 Chitinophagaceae bacterium T5-Br10_B2g13 | reverse complement strand
GATATCGCTATAATAAAATTAAGGGAACGGGAGACGACGGGTTTGAAACTAATGTCCATTCAGCAGTTTTCAAAAACACCTTCAATCTAAATCGCTTATACCGAAGGAATAGTATTTCAGAATGGCTGAATCCATATTTAATTCTGGGCCTTGAGCAGGATTACTACAGTTATGAATTAGACACTGAGGAGAACACCGGATTTGAAACAGCTCTGTTGGGTGGTTTTGGACTAGCGTTCAGTCTGTCGAATACTATTGATGTCTTTACTCAGTATGAAGTTAAAATGGCTTCCAACAAAATGGATAATATAAACAGAGGATATCCATTTGATCAGGTAGGAATGCCTACGGCCGGAATTCGTATTCATTTTGGACGAAGTGGTTCCAAACCGCTAAATCTGTCACCTGCCGTTAAATTACTTACAGACAAAGAGTTTGATGATTTTATTGCGCGAAGCAATGAGCTGAGAGAAACTGTTGATGAGATAGCAGCACAACGTTCCAAGCTAACGGAATTGGAAGAGCAGTTTGATGTTTCTGAGGCCAACAACCAGGAGCAGATCAGGAAACTGGATGCTTTTACAAAAATCCTTGAAGCTCGAATTGATACGCTCGAATACAGACTTGATAACCTGGAGCTTTCATTTGCAGAGTCGGTTCAGGATAGTGAGCAGGCTCTTAAGAGTGAAGTTCCTGCCGGGCACTACGTTCAGGTTTTTGCCGCTACAAACTATGAGGCAGCAAATCGAGTGAAAGAGATTTTTCATGAACTGCTGGATGGCGAATTTGATAATCCGGAAGAGATTGTATTTGTGATTAAGCGGGGTAGATTCTACGAAGTATTGATCGGCACTTTTTCTCAATTCGAAAATGCACAGAGAGCTCATGAAATTGCGGTGAGCAGGCTTTCAGACGCTTTTATTATTACATTCCCAAGACCACTGCATTTGGAGGATGAATACCGCGGTACTGCCATTGTGCATGATTAATTGTTTGCTGAAGTATTAACGTGTTTTCCCTGAAACCATTGAGACAGGCGAGATTAAGTATTAAATAAAACATCCCCCCTTCGAAGGGGGAAGAGTCCCGGCAGCTGTCAGGACGAGGGGGATGACCTGTTTATCATTTAAATTTAACTCACCCGAAAGCACCCATTGGAATGGGGCTGTCTAAAGCTTCTGAAATTGCACGCGTTAGTTCTTTTTCTTCCAGAGATACAATCTCATCAGAAGTGATGCAGTGAATGATTGCACTCAGTATATATTTCTTTACAGGATTTGAAGAGGCTGCCAGCTCATCCAGAACCTTATCAAGCTTTTCAATTGTACACTCCTCTTTGCTTAAAAGTGAGGCGTCTGCCGGAAGAAGTTTTTCGATCGGTTTAATACCCGCTTTCCATGCTGACTCGGGACTTTCGTTTGATAGATAAGAGAGCGCGGAAAGAACAACTGACACTTCATATCCCAGGGTTTTAAAATGGTGATGACGAATCACCGGATCTTTACTGTTTGAAAAAGCGGAGTCGAGCTGACGAATAAGTAACTTCTCAATCGCAAAAGCGAATAGATCCTCTTCTTCTGACTTTTTGATAATGTTCTCCAGTACAGACCGGAAAGATTTATACTGCTCTTTGCTTAACTGGCGCAGTGTAGGAAGTGACATTTCGGCAAGCGGCAAAAACCACTCTCTGGGCGCTTCTGAAAGTGTGGATAATAAATTGTTTGTCACTTCAAAGATATTTTGATCAACTCTCTCTTTAAACCATACCGGGAGCTTTTTGTGTGATGTTGCGAAAAGTAAAGCAAACGTCAGCGCTTCAGCTTCCAGGGGCTCGTGAGCTGATTTTTTGAGACTTTCGGGTATATCATGTAATATTCTGTTCGCTTTTGCTAAATGATTACCGTCAAGGGTTCCTATCGCTCCAAGTATGGCTTCAGGTGTAAGTGCTGCATGTCCGCCAAAACCACCGGTTGCTGGTTGATCTGTTTTACCCGAAACATGTTGATCCTGGAGCTTCTGCTTCATTTTATCCCGGCGCCTAAAGTCTTCAGGATTCATAGACGGCTTAATCGCTTTAATCCTTTTTTCTATGGGAGGATGAGTGGAATAGAGTTTATCAAGTGCAGAATGGAAACTACTTGCAAAGAACAGATGGCTCATCTCCATAGCGTGCCCATCGTTGATTTCAGCTCCCTTGGATTTCAGGCCAATTTTATTGAGTGCACCGGCAAGTCCATCGGGATTCCGGGTATATTGAACAGCTGCGGCGTCAGCCAGGTATTCACGCTGTCGCGAAATTGCGGATTGGATCATTCTGCCAAAAATCATTCCGATATATCCTATGATAACCAGCGAGAGCCCCATTGCTATAATCACGATGGTAGCGTTCCCGTCTCCCTTACCACTGCCTCTGTTTCTTGATCGCATGCCTCCGGAGTACATCACACTTCGCATCAGCACCATGCCCATAATATGAATGACTAATATACCGTTCAAAATACCGATAAGCCTGATGTTGAGACGCATATCGCCGTTGAAAATGTGACTGAATTCGTGGGCGATAACTCCCTGCAGCTCATCCCTGGTAAGCTGTTCAAGGGCACCGCGGGTCACCCCCACAGCGGCATCATTTGTTCCAAAACCCGCAGCAAACGCATTAATATTCTCCTCATTGTCGAGCACGTAAACATCGGGGACGGGTAAACCGGATGCGATAGACATCTCCTCCACGACATTCATTAATCGCCGTTCATCAGTATCGGTAGTTGATGATTCTACCCGCCTTCCTCCCAATAGTTGAGCTACCGCAGAGCCGCCCTTTCTAAGTTGGGCAACCCGATACATTGTCCCGATAGCAATGGTAGCCAGAACGATAAGAGACACAAAGAGAAGCCATACCGGATTGATCCAGCTAGTGTCTGCAAACCCGGTAAGCTGCCATCGATAAAGGAAAACAGTAACTACATAAATCGATAAAATGATGCCAATTACGGCAAGCACATAAAAGAAGATCAGTTTACCGGTTTTTCGCTTGGCCTGATCCTGGGCTTCAAAAAAGTCCATCAGCGTGAGTTAAGAATTACCATTCAATTGAACTGTTTAGATTGATGGAAGAGTAGAATATGATCTATTTTTACCGAAAGATTAATTGAATGATACTTTAGGTGCATCCCTTTCAGATTCAACATCAATGATAAACTCCTGTGCCTGGTTGAATCCAAACATGCCGGCAAAAATAACATTGGGGAACTGCTCACGATAGGTGTTGTAGTTCATAACGGAATCATTGAATGCCTGCCGTGCAAAAGCAATCTTATTCTCTGTTGATGAAAGCTCTTCAGAGAGTTGCATCATGTTTTGATTGGCTTTCAGGTCGGGGTAGTTTTCTGAAAGTGCAAAAAGTTTGCCAAGTGACCCGGTAAGCGCCTGTTCTGCTCCCATTAAATTTTTCATGGCATTGGGATCATCAGGTTGGGCTGCAGCTTGTTTTTCCGCCTGTTGAGCCTGATTTCTGGCCTGTATAACAGCCTCCAGAGTTTCGCGCTCATGCTTCATATACGATTTGGCAATTTCGACCAGATTTGGGATCAGGTCGTATCGCCTTTTTAGCTGAACATCAATTTGGGCAAAGGCATTCTTAAACCGGTTGCGGAGAGCAACAAGTTTGTTATAGATACTCACAGACCAGGCTATGAGAATGATTAAAATGACAAATAAGATTATGAGAGTAGTCATAAGGAGAAAGAAAAGTTAGTTAATGTCAGGGCACCGTTACATCCTGTTAATCAAGAATATACAAGAAGTGAGTTAGTGAACAAACAGTGGTTTCATCCGGCTGAAGATTTTTTCGGCCATTGATTTCCCTAAAATACTCAGGATGAAACAAGATATTTGGTGGAATATTATAAAATGGGCTATTCAACAATCACACTGCAACAGGTAAGTCCGGCTTCTGCTTTGGCCATCTCGGATTGATCGACTGTGATCACATCATACCCCCTTTGAGCAAGAAGCTCGGCTGTTCGGGGAAAAGCTTCCGGGCAGAGGGCCCAATTATCCCGTCTCATCACATTGGCTCCGAAAGGCTCATCGGGGTGTATCTTTACAGTTCGGTAACCGTGAAAAATTTCTCCATCAACCCAGTCAGGATTGATCAATAACAAGTCGTTTTCCAGCGGAGCCAGAGCCGTTTTAAGGTGTAGACAATCTGTAACTTCAATTCCATGTACTTCATACCCAAACGGTTTCAGAATTTGGCTAAACTGATGAATAGCCTCCCGATTGGTGCGCTGTGAAATTCCGATATATACACTTTTTCCTAAAACCAAAACGTCGCCGCCATCAAGGGTGCCCGGATTTTTAATAGAATGCAGTTCACGGTATTCTTTTAAAACTTCAGCCATACTTTCCGTTTCGGGTCGTCGAGATTTTGCACCCGGCCTTGTAACAATCGCCAGCTCATTAAAAACAACGGCTGTGTCTTCCACAAAGACCCCATCGGGCAGTTCGGGAGTTTCGGGGAGCCGGCGAATAGTGTATCCCATCTTTTCAAGAGCACTTTCATACTGATGGTGCTGATCAACGGCTTTATTGATATCAATTGGGTGCCTTTCCAGATGGGTTAATTCACATTCGGATAGTTTTGGGCTAATTTGTCTTGTGAGCGCTGTTGCCATTTTTTGAGATATTGAATCAGGTTTTTGAGCGATTACTGAATATACAATTGCTGTAAAGAAAAGCTAATCATTGATCATATCTTAAATGAGCCTTCATGCTGATTTTTATATATTGACAAGTCGATAAAGAGAACTCAAAAATTTAGTTTATATGAGTAGTGATAAGAGGCCTGCATTTTTAAAGACCCTAAGTGGGTTTTTATTAGCGATTCTAGTTGTTTTCCCTACAGATAGCTGGGCGGCCGATAACCGAAATTACGAAAATGATCAGGATGAGCTTAAGGTTGGTACACGGGTCGTTCCGCCTTTTGTGATTGATGAAGGGGATGGTGAATATAGCGGAATTTCTATTTTTCTCTGGGAGCATATCGGTAATGATCTGGGTCTGGAGTTTTCTTACGTAGAGGATGACATTCAGGGAATGCTGGACGGAGTGTCTGAAGGTGAATACTTTGCAGCTGTTTCGGCTCTCACAATTACATCGGAACGGGAAGAGAGTGTAGATTTTACTCACCCATTTTACGTAACCGGCCTTGGAATTGCCGTTCCATACAAATCAACGGGTTTATTAGGATCTATTCGTTCACTATTCACGCCGGATTTCTGGTGGGTCGTTCTTCTGCTGATTGGGTTATTACTCTTTTGGGGTGTTTTGGTATGGATTTTTGAACGACAGGAAAACCGGGAGGAGTTTGGCGGTAGTGCAGCTGAAGGTATTGGCAACGGATTCTGGTGGGCTGCTGTTACAATGACGACGGTCGGGTACGGGGATAAATCTCCCCGGACACTGGGCGGGCGCATTGTTGGTTTTATTTGGATGTTTACCGCTATTATTGTGATCTCATTTTTTACGGCTTCCATCGCATCCAGTTTAACCGTTACTCAACTGGATAGCAGGGTAACCGGACCCGGTGACCTGCCTAATGCGCGTGTTGGAGTGCTGGTGAATTCGGCAACTCAAGAATACATGAATCAGGAAAATATACGCGTACAAACGTTTGATTCATTAGATGACGGACTTGAAGCGGTTGACGAAGAGCGGATTGATGCTTTTGTCCACGACGCACCGATTATCGGGTATATGATACAGCAGGATTTCAGGAATCGGGTAAGATTGCTGCCGAACACATTTAATGACCAGTACTATGGAATTGTTTTACCGGTAAATAGCGAATACCGAAATCAAATAAACAGAGTACTCCTGGATTTTATAAATAGTGAGGAGTGGGAGTCTATGCTTAGAGATTATTTTGGTGATTCTTGAGTAATTTGATTTTGAAATTAGGATTTGAAATACGAGTCTCCCCTCCTTTCCAGAGACTGTGAGAAATTGAATAACCAAAACTTCATCAGACATCGTAACATGCTTTATAGCCACGGAGACACGGAATTTTCAGTGTGTTTCCGTGGCTATATTTCACAGGCTCTTTATAAGGAGGGGATTCTATTTATGCCGACTTTTTTTAAAAATATGCAACCGTAAAAGACTCCTCATATTGCAAATTCAACGATTTTTTATCGTCCTCATGTTAATTACTTTTAAATTCATCACAATTTTGATGTTAATCTAAAACAGAAAGCGAAAGAGATTGGCAACTAATCAACAAGCATTTTCGGTAGATCGAACCATAGGATTGTTTGGTGCCCTCGGTATTGGGGTCGGGGCCATGGTGGGCGGTGGAATTCTTGCACTTGCGGGTGTTGCATTTGCGGTAAGCGGTCCGTCGGCTATTCTTGCTTTTGTGATTAATGGGGTAATAGCCATTATTACAGCCCTCAGTTTTGCCGAAATGGCTTCTGCTAATCCGCAATCCGGGGGCACATATACCTATGCTAAAAAAGCTCTTTCTCTTCAGGTAGCGTTTGGGGTTGGCTGGATTGTATGGTTTGCATCCCTTGTAGCAGCCGTTTTGTACGCTCTGGGTTTTGGAGCATTTGCCGTTTTTGCAATTCAACAGATTCCATTCAGCGCGTTACAGTATATAGCCGGGTTTAAACTTTTTCCGGTGATGCTCGCTTTGGCGGCTATTCTCTATTTCACATTTAAGCTGACCAGAAGTTCGGGTGATGGAGGCGCGTTTATCAATGTTGGGAAGTTGGTAGTGTTTGCCATACTGATAGCGGGAGGTCTTGCGGTATTTGTGCAAACCCCATTTTCGCATATCAAGCAGAGTTTAGATCCATTTTTCTCAGGCGGATTCAGCGGAGTGGTCGCAGCGATGGGTTACACCTTTATTGCCATGCAGGGGTTTGACCTGATTGCCTCGGCGGCAGGAGAAATTAAAAATCCGGAGAAAACGATTCCAAAAGCGATGATCGGTACGCTCGTTGTAGGACTTACTGTCTACATCCCGCTGCTATTTGTGATGTCTACGGTTGGTGTTCTACCGGGCGAATCAATTGCGGAAATGAGTCGGGAGAATCCTGAAACGGTTTTAGCTATTGCAGCGCAAAACTACCTTGGGGCATTTGGTTTTTGGCTGGTGCTTGTTGCGGGTATATTTTCCATGCTGTCGGCACTTCAGGCCAACTTGTTTGCGGCATCACGTGTGTCACTCAAAATGGCGAACGATCGCACGCTGTCTCATCGGCTGGCAAATATCAATGAGCGTTTTGGTACACCCACTACCTCAATCTGGGTAACATCCGGTATTGTGGCTCTACTGGCTTTGATCCTGCCTGATGTTGCAGCAGCCGGCGCCGCATCGAGTTTGATCTTTCTGATCACATTTGCGCTCGGGCACGTGATTATGATGCTAATGCGAAGGCGAAGCTATAAAGAGACAGAAACGTTCAAAGCACCTTTTTTCCCTGCACTGCCTGTAATCGGTGCAGTTGCCTGTATGGGGCTGGCAATTTTCCAGGCCATTGTTGAACCGGCGGCCGGGGTTATATCTCTATTCTGGCTGATTATCGGCGGTATTCTGTTCGTATCATTTTTTGTGAAGAGAGCCGAGGCGATTGAAGCATCGGAGCAGGCACTGGATCCGGATCTGGTTCGGCTTAGAGGCCTTAGCCCGCTGGTTCTGCTTCCGATTTCGAATCCCGCCAATGCCGAATCGATGGTTTTTGTTGCCAATGCCCTGGCTCCGCCCGTAGTTGGTCGTGTGCTTTTGCTGTCTATTGTGATTCCCAGTATAGAAGAAGACGATATCGAAAGGCGACTTTCGAGCAGCAGGGATGTGACACACTATGCCCTGAAGGCTTCATTTGATGCAGGTTTGAAACCGGATACATTAACCACGATAGCCGAGCATCCATGGGAAGAGATTGAGCGAGTTGCTAAGGTTCACAACTGTCGGAGTCTATTGCTTGGATTGAGCGACTTGAGTGACATTCAGACCAGTCAAAACTTAGAGAAACTGGTTAAGCATGTTAAGTCTGATGTGGTTGTTTTTCGTCAGCCCTACAGCGGCTGGAAAATTACAGGAGTGAAAAAGGTGTTAATTCCCGTTGCCGGGTTTAGCAGCCACGATACGCTGAGAGCCCGGATAGCCGCGAGTTTATGGCGAAGTTCACAGCCGGAGTTGAAATTCATTCAAATTCTTCCGTCCGACACATCGGAAGAGATTATAAAGAAAAATCATCAGAAGCTGACTCGATTTGCAAGTCGTATTATTCCGGGCAAAGTTGAAGTTGAGGTGATACCAAACGATCAGGTAATTTCAGAACTGGTGTCACAAACCAAACAGCATGACCTGGTAATTATGGGACTGGGCAAACCAACGGCCAACGAAAAAGCGTTTGGTAAAGTAGCTTTAGAGTTAGCAGAAAAAACAGATACGGCTCTGATTTTTATTAGTAAGAAATAAAATTCTACAGTATCGGGTTATTACTGCTTATGATATTGGCATGCGTTGGCTTTTAAAGATTTTCTATCCGACTATTAAACGATCTCAATGGGGTTATACTTAGAATTCCGAATGAACTCCCCATCCATTTTGTACTATGAATAAATAGAACAAAATATATTTATCTCATGGGACACACACTTAAAATTACAGACATTCAAAACGTAACTCACGACGTACGGCAGATACGTTTTGAAAAGCCGGACGGATACACATTCACTCCCGGTCAGGCGACTGAAGCTGCCATAGATAAAGAGGGCTGGAGAGATGAAAAGCGTCCGTTTACATTTACCTCTCTCAACTCAGACCCCTATCTCGAATTTGTCATAAAAATTTATCCGGATCACGATGGCGTTACCGAGCAGATTGGCAAGCTTAAAACCGGTGACTCTTTGATTATCGGTGATGCGTGGGGAACGATTGAATATAACGGAGAAGGCGTCTTTTTGGCCGGTGGAGCCGGAGTTACACCGTTCATCGCTATTTTTCGGGATTTACACAAAAAGAATGAAATTGGTGACAATAAGCTCATCTTTTCAAATAAAACCGATAAAGACATCATCTTGAAAGAAGAATTTCAGGAGATTCTGGGAGACCAATTTGTGAATGCAATCACAGATGAACCGACAGATGATCATATTTTTCTGGACGGGCATATAGACAAGGATTTTCTGGATTCACAGATCGACGATTTTGATCAGGAATTTTATGTTTGCGGACCGGGACCGTTCAATGACGCAATGATGAAATCACTGAAAGAGCTCGGTGCCGACCCTGAAGCACTGGTTTTTGAGGAGTAATGTTCATTGGGAGTATCTAAAGCTCCTCTGAATTGGAAATGCATTCGGTGATTTTACCAGGAAAAAATCCCCTCCTTAAATAAGGAGGGGAAACAGGGGTGGTTGGACACCGCACTGCTAATTTAAGGTGGGATAGCTAAATCTGAACTGAAATTTTAGTACGAACTCCGTCCCAAATACTTGATACAAACTCTTACTCATTCTTTATGTATGCATTTGAACACCGCAATATTCCTTAACTCCGTGTCCACTCAAATATAGCAGGTTCACATCATCGAAAGATATTACATTAGGCTGAAGGAGTAGGTATTAAATATGATTACAGGCCGGTCATTTAAAAACCGGCCTGCTTATTGAAATGATTTCTAAGTTCAAACCAGCCAGGAGTTATCTTGCGTTAGAATGTCCCCGCGGGATTCTGAAGGTTTTGAGCATGTTGTGTGCATCCGGATCGGGAATCTCTGCGATCCAGGCATAATCACCCGGCTCGAGGTTTACATGGTAAAAAGCCGTTGACCCGGCAGTCATCTCCATCGAACCGCCCAGCATTTCTACACCTTCAGGTGCTCTGAATACAAGGCTGCCCGGCATTCTCCAGTCCATCCAGTCGGCCAGTTCACGTAACAGTTCTTCATCATCTTTATCGGCAAGACGAACAAGCTGGACATTATGACCCAGCAGATGTGCATAGGAATCCTGATCTTCAAAATGAATCTCAACGGTTTGATTTCCCGGACTCATCGGACGGTTCAGCTCAAATCCACGCTCAGACGAAATGGTCAGTTTGATGCTGCCTTTTGGATCGGGTCTTCGGTTGATTTCTTCAGTGACAGTTAGCTGATCCAGCATACCCCCGATAGGAGTGGAAAATTTCATTTTCATCCTTTACGTAACATTCTACAATATACTCTCCCGGCTCAAGATGAACGGTTGTCTCGGATGTAAATCCCGCAGATGTAAAGCCCGGTCCACCCATAGGAGGTGCGCCCGGATCAAAAAACCAGGGACCTTTTTCGAAAATGGATCCCACAAGATTATCGACAAATGTTCCGTAATCAATGTCTCCCCGAACGTATGGATTGAATTCCTCTTGAAAAGGTTTGGTAACCCCCTGAAACCAGTGATCCAGAAGAGGCTCTCCGGCTTGCTCTGCAGCTTCAATCGCTTCCTCAGGTACTTGATAGATTAGGAAAAAGTGGTCGGTATGTGATGAGTTTTGAAATCGAAAAGTTGTCCAACCGGATGCTATTTCACTGGCACTCATCTCAAATAAGTGTAGATTTTCTTCATGATCGTGTACTGAAGTCACTTCGACCATTGTATCGTGAAATCCGACCGTCTGTGAAGATGCTGGGTTTTGCTCATTAGATACTAAATCCGAATCACTGGAAGTGATCTCTGTTTGGTTATTACAGGCGGTGCCGGTTAGGATTAACATGGCAAGGATCATCCATTGCGCGATTTTCATGGATTGGTTCAATTTTATCATGGCTAAGAATTTTGGTTATTGGTAGCGAGTTTCTATCAATCTAAGTTCAATTCTTTGTTTGGTCTCTCTTTTCTCTTAGATTGCAATCTAAGATCAGAGAAACGATGGGGTTAAACAGACTTTACATACTGGGACCGGCAGAACTGAGGACGGAAGACGGGAAACTGGAACATTCTTTTCTCGCAGGCCCCAAACGCCTGGCTCTGCTTGTCTATCTGGTCATGAATCAGCCGAGCGGGTTTGTACGTCGCGACCGGTTGTTGCCTTTGCTGTGGCCGGACCGGGATCAAAATAGTGCCCGGAATGCATTGAGCAATATGCTGTACCATATCCGAAATTCGCTCGACAAAAATGTTCTGATAAAGAGAGGAGCAGAAGAACTGAGTGTGAACCCGGACCGGCTTTGGTGTGATGCTATTGCTTTTGAGCAGTTGATTGAAAAAGGTAACCTTCGGAAAGCGGTGGACTATTACAGGGGGCCGTTGCTGGATGGTTTTCATTTATCCTTTATACAGGCTGAGCTGGAAACATGGCTGGAGCATGAAAGGGACAGAGTACAAAACAGTTATCTGGATGCTCTTGAAAACCTTGCCCAAAAAGAAGAAGAAAATGCCAATTTTAAAGAGGCAGCGGGCTGGTGGAAAAAGGTGGTTTCGGAAGATCCTCTCGATACACGGGTTGTTAAAAAACTGGTGTATTCACTTGCCGCATCCGGGAGTTATGCAGAGGCGGTAAGGAGAGCGAGGTTTCATGGTGAACTATTGGAAAAAGAGTTGGGATTTGATGCGCAGAAGATTGTTGATGAACTGACTGAAAACCTGAAAGAGGTCCGGCTTTCTGCATCCAGATCGGAGCTTTCACAGTCCAAAATAGATAATATCAGGTCGGTTGCTGTGTTGCCGTTTGAGGAGCTCGGTGATCATGCTGATATATCCAATGTTGCCAGTGGGCTACATCATGATTTATTAACCCGACTTTCAGGATTATCCGGTCTGAAAGTAATTTCAAGAACTTCAGTGCTCCGGTACAGACAAACGGACCTGACAATTCCTGAGATAGCAGATAAACTTGGTGTGGATACAGTTATTGAAGGTGCGATACAGCAAGCCGGCAGTCAACTTCGGCTGCACATCCAGACTATCGATGCCGGCAGTGACCGGCATGAAGTTTCCGAAACGTATGATCGCCATCTCACCTCTGAAAATATATTTGATGTTCAGAGTGAATTGGCGGAGAATATTACCCAAAACCTGCGAACTTATCTCACCCCAAAGGAAAAGAAACGTTTAACCGGCTGGTCGCCTACTGAAAGTACTGATGCGTATCGGTTTTACTCCATGGGCAGAAGAGAACTGGACAAGCGCACTGAATCTTCGATGAGAAAAGCTCTGAAATATTTTCAAAAGGCCGTGGAGCAGGACCCGGACTATGCATTGGCATGGGTCGGAATATGTGATGCACGAACATTGTTGTATGACTATGGCCACGAACCGGAAACTCCCGGTCTTCAAAAGGCGGCTGAAGCTGTAAAGCGTGCCCTGGAACTGGATCCCGAACTGGCTGAAGCTCACGCCTCTATGGGATTGTTGCACTCTAACCGACATAAAGGTCCTGATGCGATTCGTGAGCTGCAGATATCTGTGGATCTAAAACCGAACTATGCCGAAGCTCATAACTGGCTTAGTTGGAATTACCAACTGCTTGGAGAAGCTAAAAATGCATTAAAATCTGCTCGTAATGCTGTAGAGTTAAACCCGCTATCACCGGAAGCGGTAAGTAATTTGGCGGTATCCTTGCTTTATAACGGGTATACGGAAGAGTCACTTGAAGAATCTCGCCGTGCGGTAGAACTTGAACCGGATTGGATGACCTCCTCATTTTATTATGGATTGGCACTCTATGAGTTGCAGGAACTACAGAAGGCAACTGCGGTTTTAAAAAATATTCAGGCACCGTGGGCCGGGGTCGGGCCAAAAGCAACGTATGCTATTTGCAAGTTCAAGCTTGGTGATAAAAAATGTATACGGGATATCCTTACTGAATTTGAAACGGAGGAAAAGTGGTTCGCAGCGGGATTATTGTATACGCTTTTAGGCGAAGAGGATAAAGCCGAAGAGTATTTTAGAAAAGTCAGCTTTTGGGATGACTGGCCCACTCTGGCTTTCTATTATCTCTACCCGGATTTACTTGGCAAATTCAGAAAAACCAAAAGCTATCAACAGATTCTGAAAAATGTAAGAAAAAGCCGCAACGTGTTTTCAGAAATAGAGCAAATCGAATAGAATTGTTTCATTCAACACCATACAGATGGTATGAGTATTCCTTATCCCGAGCGAACTGATCGAGGCTAGTCGTATTGATTCGGGTCGGTAGAGTCAAATCTGTAAAAGAATTATCAGACCTTTTCGGTATTTTGATCGTACAGGCTGAGTTAACGGCCCGTTTATCATCTTCAGTAAATGGCAGATCATAGAACCGTACTATAAGTCACGAACTGTTAAAAGATCTATTTAAACTCCTCAATCGCATCGCTCAGATCCACATCTTTTTCGTAAAACTTCTCCCACTTCTCTTTGGGGTCTGGCGGAGTCATCAGGGAGACGACAATCAGTACCAGAATGGAGAGTCCGGCTGCGGGCAGAACGATATAATCAAACGGTATCAGCGGCTCCGGAAGTACGGTGTTTATCACGGTAATAATCAGTGTAGCTCCCATTCCGGTTGCAATAGACGCAACACCGCCAGCCGTGGTGACTCGCTTCCAGAGGAAAGCGGCAAGCAGTGCGGGTGTAAGCCCGGCACCAACCATGGTGTAGGCGGTGAAGGCCATATCCAGAATTGTTCGGAACTGAGTGAGCAGCAGGTATGCACAGATTCCCAATACAAGTACCATCACGCGCTGAAATGTAATAATTCGCTTTTCATCGGCACCCGGATTTATAAACCGCTGATAGATATCGCGGGTCAGGTTTGTGGATGGTGCAAGCAGAAAGCTGTTCCCGGTTGAGGTGATAATCGCTACAGCAGCACAGATCAACAGCAACCCGCCGGCCAGCGGTATTCCAATTTCGGTTCCAAACCGTGCAGCATGTAGGATTACGCGCTCACTCTCTTCTACACCCAGAAAGAATGCACTTGATGGGTCCAGTGAATTAAAGTGGCTGAATGCCAGGATAGCCAGTGAAGCGATGGCGGTCTCCACTATAATAGTTCCGGATACCCACCAAACCACAGCGGATTTAGCTGATTTTTCATCCCTGGCAGAAAAGAATTTTTGATACATATTTGATTCACCCATCAGCAGAAGGAAGGTTGGAAAGAAGACACCCATCGCCCAAAGGAAGTTGTACTCTCCAAATACGGTAAAAAAGCTCGGGTCGATGTTTGCTGTAATGTATTCCCCGCCTCCAAGATTACTGAATACAAGTGGTACGGCCAAAATTACAGCCGCCGTTATCACGGCTCCGTTGATAATATCCACGGATACAATCGAGAGCATTCCTGCAAAAGCGGTAAAAGTGATGATGAAGCCGGCGGTAAGCAGAACGCCCTGCCACTCCGGAATATCGGCTACCAGGTTCAGGACAAATCCACCTCCGCGAAACTGATACCCCACAATAGTTGTATATGCAATAACGATAACAATTGTCCCCAGGATACGGGCGTACTTATTGTATCGCAGCTCCAGGATATCAGGAACAGTAAACTGTGCAATTCGTCGAACCCGTGCGGCCAGAAAGAAAACAATGATGATTCCTATCCATGCTCCGGCGGCCATCCAGAGTTCAGATAGACCCACTCTTGCGGCGAGTCCGGCGCCGGCGAGAAGACTTCCGGATCCAATCCAGGTACAGAGAAGCGTCCCAACTAGTTTGTAGGTTGGAACCGATCGTCCGGCGACCATAAAATCTTCCTGACTTTTAACGGCGCGACTTTTATAAACAGAGATTCCCATCAGGAGGGCGAGATAGAGAAGAACAATCCAGAAAAAGATGGACATTAGATCAGTTTGTTTGATTATGGGTGATAGCCATCAAGAAATTCACTCCGACGAAAGTAGAGAATATCTTTGTGGAAATCATCTTTCAGTCTGATCTGATTTTTTGAGTTTGATGTACAATGAGGAGAGTTGAACGTGAAGTGAATCGACTTGTGGTGTTGGCGGGCATCAATCCCGGCTACATATAAAATTATGATGAGCAATTTTTCTCGCAGAGTTGCGCAGATGGTGCCGCGGATTCTCGCAGAGAAAAACTTGTGTGAGTTTAAGTCATTGAGGTATTGTAAAATTGGTTCAATTCTGAATTGCCACGGAAACACTGAATTGAACGGAAAGTTCAGTGTGCTTCCGTGGCTTATACTTTACAGTTTCCGGAAAAGGACACCCCTCTTCCCGAACGCTTTCTGGACCCTTATTAGGGCAGACTTTTTCGCTATAATCAGCCACCCCTAAATCACTTCGTGGGAATCGCTTCGCTCGGAGCCCCTCCTTAAAAAAGGCGGGGACTTTTCGAGTGATCAAATCAGTGTAGAGAATCAAAGTCAGAAGTTGAACTGCATCCCGGCTATAAATGCCTGATAGTTGGCCTGTGCATCTGATTCGAAGTTTTGTACTTCACCTATAAGTGTGAGCTGTTCGGTCAGTTTGTATCGGGTAAATACCATCAGCAGCTGATTTGTAATATCTGGAGAGCTGCCAAGTGCGGTGCTGTTGGCATCCTGCAAGCCCTCACCATAGCTGGCACCCAGCGTAAAATCACCTGCGGTATAGGTTGCTTCGGTGTACCACTGCGTGGCTTCTACATCAGCTTGTGCCAAAGCGGATCCTGTCAGGCTCAGACCGATCAATCCATCCGCTCCAACGCCTTTCGTTTCGGAATAGGCTCCGGTAAGTGTCAGGCCTCCGGCGGTTATCCTTGTTCCCAAATCCCATCCTGAGATGGTATAGTCAAAATTTTGGCTGTTGACGTCTACATTTTGTGTCATGCCTCCGGCCCATAGATCAATCGATCCGGCATCAAAAGAGATCAGGTAATTAGCTTGTGCTTCCAGGCGCGGTGTAGTGGTTGTTATCTCATCAGACGGGCCGTCAGGTTTTTCAGGATTGATCAGTCCGGCCTTCAGTGTAAATCCACCAAAATCGGGCGTGGTGTATGTTACCCGAGGGTTGAAATTTGCATAGGTGTAGCCGGTTCCGATTCGGCCCAAAGTAGCGTTTGCAGCATCAGGTCCGCCAAATCGACCGATACCCATACCGCTGCCGGCATCACCGATTGAGCTGCTGTTAAAAATGCCAAATCCCTTACCCATATTAACCGTTCCAAAATCCCCGGCTATCTGGATATCGGCAATACGCCCTTCAAAAAGTCCGTCGTTCTGAATGCTTGCCCCCTGAAGGTGGTGGTTAATCTGAAAAATGGCTTCAACGGAAAGTCCGCTCATCTCCGGTGCGGAAATATTGAAAGTAATATTTCCCGGATTGAAGCCGGACATGATCCTGGTTGAAAACTGATCGCTTCCATCGCTGTTAAATGAATCGTGATTGGATAGGTTGATAAAAACTGGAAGCTGACCGGTTACGTCAAACTGCCAGTTGTCACTTGTTTCATAAGCAATATTTTGCGCTTGAAGTGAGGTCGTATTTACAAATATGCCTGTCAGAAGCCCAATGGACAGTAGAGTGGTGAGGTAAAGTTTCTTAAGTTTCATGATATAGTAATCCTGTTAATTGCAATTTCATCAGACGGTTACCGATCGCAATTGGACACCGCCGGATGGTTGATAGTGATTGATGGGATGTTGGTGCGGATGTCAGGCGTGCAGGCCTTTCATCCGCACTCTTTTTATCTGATGATCAGAGTATTAAGAATAATCCTGCTGCTAATGCGGCTCCAATAATTGGACCTACGATTGGAACCCAAGAGTACGCCCAGTCACTGTCTCGTTTGCCCGGGATGGGAAGAATGGCATGCATTATTCTTGGTCCGAGATCACGAGCGGGGTTAATCGCATAGCCTGTAGGACCACCAAGAGAAAGGCCGATACCAAGAACAAGCAAACCGACCGGCAGAGCCGATAGTGAGCCGAGTCCAAATCCGACCTCAACACCATCAATAACGATAGTTTCTAAAAGTTCTCCGTTTACCCCAATAAAACCCGGCGATGCAAGGTAAAAGACGCCAAACACAAGCATCAGTGTTCCGATGGCCTCTGTCATCACATTACTTGGATACTTTCGGATAGCCGGTGCTGTACTGTGACTTGCAAGGATTAAATCAGCATTTTCTTCTTTTGCAAAGTGATCTTTATAGGTCAGCCAGACGAGCAGTGATCCAATGGCAGCTCCCAGTATTTGTGCGGCGATGTAAAAGGGAACGTGCGCCCATTCAAATAGGCCACCAAATGCCAACCCAAGTGTTACAGCGGGGTTAATGTGGGCGCCGCTGTATTGACCGACAACATAAACCGCGGTAAATACGGCAATTCCCCAACCCCAGGTGATGGTAATCCATCCGCCTCCGTTTCCTTTACTATCTTTTAGAAGTACATTGGCAACTACACCGTTACCAAGCAGCATCAGGATAGCTGTTCCAACAATTTCAGCTATATATGGACTCATAATAAACTTCTCCGTTTAGTTAATTTTAGTTTTAATCGTGTGCAGCAGGCAATTATTCCCTGCTGATTTATGGTTGCTTATTTAACGTGAGTTCGATATTAAATGAATCTTAAGGCCTTGAAAAAGTCCCCTCCTTTTTCAAGGGGTGGTTGAACCTAATTCAGATTCGGTTTCAATCCTGTATTCATCAAGGCTACCTTCCCGAAAGCATTCGGAAAGGGGAGAGTCAAAGTCAAGATTCTTATGTCGAACTCACATTATTTATTATCAGCCCAGGCGATGGCTGCTTTTACGGCTCGCTTCCAGCCATTGGTCAGCTCTTGAACTCTGGCTTTATCCATCTGTGGCTCAAACTTCTCATCAACTTGCCACTGTTTACGTATCTCCTCAATATCATTCCAGTAGCCAACAGCAAGTCCGGCGAGATAGGCCGCGCCCAAAGCCGTGGTTTCTGTCACTTTTGGCCTGATGACCGGTACTTCCAGCAGGTCACTCTGGAACTGCATCAGCGTATCGTTTACAGTAGCGCCGCCATCCACACGAAGCTCTTTGATGTCAATCCCGGAATCGGCATTCATCGCAGTGAGAAGATCGGTTACCTGGTAGGCGATCGAGTCCTGAGCAGCCCGTGCAATATGTGCCCGGTTTGTTCCGCGGGTAATTCCAACCATGGTTCCGCGTGCATGCTGATTCCAATATGGTGCACCGAGTCCGGCAAATGCAGGCACAAGGTAAACGCCGTCGGAGTCCTCAACTTTACCGGCAAAATACTCGATATCCTTCGACTCCTGTATGATACTCATCTCATCGCGCAGCCACTGAACTACAGCTCCGGCAATAAATACGGAACCTTCCAGTGCATAAGTGGTTTTCCCATTTATTTTCCAGGCAACGGTGGTAAGCAGGTTATTTTCCGATTTGATCGGCTTGTCGCCAATATTCATCAGCATAAAGCAACCGGTTCCGTAAGTGTTTTTCACCATTCCTTTTTCGGTACACATCTGTCCAAAAAGTGCAGACTGCTGATCTCCCGCAATCCCTGCAATCGGTACCTTGCTCGCAAACAGCGTGGTTTTTGTATTTCCATACACCTCGCTCGATTGCTTCACTTCCGGAAGCATGCTTTTGGGAATGTCCATCAGTTCCAGAATATCATCATCCCAATCCATCGTGTTGATGTTGAAAAGCATTGTCCGGGAGGCATTGGTCACATCCGTGATATGTAGCTCACCCTGGGTGAAATTCCAGATTAGCCAGGAGTCGATCGTGCCGAAAGCGAGCTCTCCTTTTTCAGCTTTTTCGCGGGCTCCATCTACATTATCCAGAATCCATTTCACTTTGGTGCCGGAGAAGTAGGAATCAACAACCAAGCCGGTTTTTTCCTGGATCAACTCTGCGTGTCCATCGGCTTTTAGTTGGTCGCAATAATCTGAGGTACGGCGATCTTGCCACACAATAGCGTTGTAAACCGGCTGACCCGATTCCCTGTCCCAAACCACGGTAGTTTCCCGTTGATTGGTAATACCGATACCTGAAAGCGCTTTTCCATTGATGCCGGCAGAAGCTACGGCTTCGGCTGCGGTACCCGCCTGAGTTGACCAGATTTCCTGAGCGTCGTGCTCAACCCAGCCCGGTTTAGGGTATATTTGTCTGAACTCCTTTTGAGCGGTAGATACGATAGCTCCTTGTTTATTAAAGACGATGGCCCGGGAACTGGTTGTGCCCTGGTCCAGTGATAAGATGTAGTTTTCCATTGGTAGCGTTGGTTTGGTTGTTGATTAACTAGTTTTTTTTGGGTTGATACTCTTCCAGCAGATAGCGATTCGCCAGTTTGATAAAAACTTCAATCTGATTATTGGCCCATGATTCATCTTCGCCCAGCTCCTTCTGCATCAGGTTAGCTGTGGTTTCGGCCATGTCAATGGCGGCTCGTGCATCCAGAAACAGAACGCGTACTCTTCGTGCCAGGAAGTCCTCTACAGTTCGAGCCATTTCGTGCCGAACGGCCCAAATGACCTGGGCTTTTATGTATGGGTAATTTTCATGAATCGGTCCTTTCCAATCAGAATTTTCTTCAATTAGTGATTCAATACCTTTTTTGTCTGAACCGTAGAAATAGAGCGGGTCCTGGAAATCAACGTTTTCCAGATAACCGTGAATTCTCAACTCCTCGGTTTTGCTTTCGCTACCTTTCAAATTGTGGACGTTTACGGCTTTATCTACAGTATCCTCTCCCATTTTTCTGAATGTAGTCCACTTGCCTCCTGTAATCGTAATTAAGCCCGAATCGGAGACGATAATTTTGTGGCTTCTGGAAATCTCTTTTGTTTTATCGGAGTCTCCTTTTGGCGCTGCGAGCGGGCGCAGCCCGGCAAAGACGCTTTTCACATCTTTTCGTGTAGGAGCTTTAGAAAGGTATTTTTTAGCTGTTGTAAGAATAAATTCGATCTCTTCTTCAAGAGCTGTCGGTTCCAGGCTGTGCTCATCCAAAGGGGTGTCTGTAGTTCCAACCACAACTTTATCGTGCCACGGTACGGCAAACAGAACCCGGCCATCGTCTGTTTTCGGAATCATAATCGCATCTTTGCCCGGCATAAACTCTTTGTCTAAAACAAGGTGTACTCCCTGGCTCGGGCGGATGGACTTTTTGTGATCGGGCTTATCCATCTCCATGATTTCATCCACAAACACGCCGGTTGCATTGATGATGGCTCTGCCTTTAAATGAATGCTCTTTACCACTCTCCTTATCTATAGCTTTTACGCCGGCTACATTCTCACCATCTTTAAGGAGCCCATTTACTTCGAAGTAGTTCAATACATCTGCACCTTGTTCAGAAGCGGTTTGAGCAACATTGATAGCAAGACGAGAGTCATCAAACTGACCATCGTGATAAACAACCCCTCCTTTCAAACCGTTTTGGTTGATGGTTGGAATTCTGGTGACGGTCTCTTTTTTCGATATTCCTTTTGACTTGCCAAGGCTCAGCTTCCCGGACAATACATCATACATTTTCAAGCCGACTGTATAGAACAGCTTGTTGAAGCGAGTGTAATTTGGGATAACAAAAACTTCGTTCTGGACAAGGTGAGGTGCGTTTTTCTCAAGTAAACCCCTTTCGCGTAGTGCTTCTCTAACCAAGTCTATATTTCCCTGCGCAAGGTAACGAACTCCGCCGTGTACAAGTTTGGTGCTTCTGCTGGACGTTCCTTTCGAAAAGTCAGACTGCTCTAACAGGAGTGTGCTCAGGCCTCTTGATGCAGAATCCAATGCCACCCCCAAACCTGTGGCTCCTCCGCCTATTATAATTACATCCCAAACCTTCTCGGGGTTCTTCTCTATTTGATTTACTATTTCTGATCTGTTCATGCGGCTATGGGTTGTTGAACTTTTTGTTTCGTTATGTTCTGTTAATATTATAAAACAAAAGTAAATGAAATACAAACGAAACATTTAATCGGCATGACAGCCACCTATGGGCAAAACCATTGTAAAGCGGGTTACTTGTTGGGGTTTATGTGTTTCGAATAGTTTCATATTGGTGAAATATTTTGTCTCAGGATTCTCTATTTGTATTTTAAAACAAAAACGAAACCATATTATGACGATTTCAGAGCGCCACGAAATAATTTTAAAGAAACTGAAAGAGCAGGGAAAAGTTAATGTTCAGGAGCTGAGTGAGGAGCTAGCCGTATCTGAGGTAACGATTCGAAAAGATTTAAGGTTACTGGAGGATAAAAATCTGCTTTTCAGAACTCATGGAGGGGCAACTCTTTCGAATCCTTACACGAGCGATCGGCCTGTTTCAGAAAAAGCGAAGATTCAGGCGAAAGAGAAAGAGGCAATTGCAAAAGAGGCGGTAAAATTAATCGGAGATAACGATTCTATTATTCTGGCATCCGGAACAACGGTATCTGCATTGGCACGTGAGATTTATTCTCAATACCGTCTTACCGTAATTACTTCCTCCCTGGATGTTTCACTTACGCTCTCCGGTCGTGAGAATATTGAGATTTCACAGCTTGGCGGTCAGCTTCGTCCCAGTTCGAATTCAGTTGTTGGTCCATATGCCGAGCAGTTTTTAAACAATATTACGTGTGGGATTCTATTTCTGGGTGTTGACGGAATTGACCTGGATTATGGGCTTACTACAACCAATTTGATGGAAGCCAGCCTGAATCAAAAATTTATTGAAATATCGCAGTATACCATTGTACTGGCAGACCACACCAAATTTGGAAAGCGAGGTTTTGGCCGGATTTGTACAATCGGTTCAATCCAGCATATCATTACTGATGAGCAGACACCGCAATCCATTGTAAACGAACTTGAGAAAAAAGGGATTCGTGTAACGGTTGCGAAACAGACTGATTAGGAGTATCCAAACATGACCATAGCTACCATACAGATTGCGGCAAAGGCCAGCAGTTTAGCTAGCAATGGAAGGCAGAAACGGAACCAGCGATCATAAGGAACACCGGCCATTCCAAGGATTCCCATCAACACAGCGTTGGTTGGCACAATCATGTTGGCAAAGCCATCACCAAACAGAAATGCCTGAACTGCAATCTGCCGTGATACTCCAAGCAGGTCGCTTAACGGGGCCATCAAAGGCATTGTTACAAAAGCCTGCCCGCTTCCGGATGGAACGAACAAGTTCAGAATGGTTTGCATAATCATCATTCCAACAGCAGAGAGTTCCGGCCCCACACTGGAGAGCGGAACAGATAGGGCATTTACGATGGTGTGCAGGATTTCCCCGTCTTCCATGATAAGTGCGATTCCCCGGGCAACGCCAACCAGCAGAGCAGTTTCAGTCAAGTCTTTAGCTCCCTTCACAAATTCCTGAGCCATAATGCTTGGCCCGATTTTACCGATAATGGCAGTTACCACTCCAAGTATTACAAATGCTGCTCCAAGCTCTGTAAGGTACCATCCACGGGTTGCGATTCCCCACACGGCTATTCCCAGAGCAAGAATAAATGAGAAGAGAATGGCTACATGGGCTGTTGAAAGCTTTGGGTACTCTTTAGGAGTTGCATTCGAGTCCGGAGGTGCAATGCCGCTCATTAAGCTAACGGAAGGGTCTCGTTGTACTTTTCGAGAATAACTGTATACGTGATGGGCACCGATCATCACAAATGGAATAAGAATACCCATTCGAACCTGCCAGCCGGAGTATGTGGGCAGATCAGCAACACCTTGTGCCACCACTACCGTATATTGATTAAAAGCTGCGGCTCCATACCCTATTCCATAACCGGCCACAATAATTCCAACGGCCGTCATGGTGTCCATCTTCATGGTTCGGCATAAGGCAGCCAGTATTAGTACAAAAGGAATATACTCTGCAGAGGCTCCCATCGCACTCGATGCCAATGCAAATACAAAAACGGTAATAAAGATGAGTAAGCCGGGGCGACCTCCAAGATTTTCCAGTAACCGGCCAAGAAGTGCATCAATGGCGCCGGTTTTACGAATTACAGCAAGAACACCTCCGATTATAAAAAGGAAAAAGATAATATCCTGAGCCGCAGCAAATGCTCTTGGGATAGCTGTAAAAAGGGTAATTGGGCCTAAAAACTCGGCATCGTCGGCAGTTTGAAATGTACCGGGGACAACAACTTCACGGTCATTAACAATTTGAGTCTCAAATTGACCCTGGGGGATAATCCATGTTGCCACTAAAGCTGCTACCATCAGGAAAAAGAGCAGCGTGAGTGTATGCGGCATTTTAAATTTCATACAGAGCAGTTTTCAGATTCTAGGTAGACAGCCCCCAAAATAGTCAGGCAGAGAGATCAAACCAAAAAGAGTTCTAAATATAGTTGATGCAATTGATTTGAAGTTTCACAAAATCCACACAATTACATAATATGTTGATAGGTAAGTTAAAATGTATTGACGATTTACCTGCCAAAGAGAAGAAGCGCATTTCTATTTTTTATTAATCATTCGGAGGAATCTATGAGTAAGGAGACGAAAGGAGCACAAATTTATACATTCGGAGCAGGAGAGGCAGACGGAGATCGATCGATGAAACAGCTGCTTGGCGGGAAGGGCGCCAATCTGGCTGAAATGTCGAGTATTGGGTTGCCGGTTCCTGCAGGGTTTACAATATCTACAGAAGCATGCCACTACTATTCTACTCACGGGGGGAAATGGCCAAAGGGGTTAAAAAAGCAGATGAGAGAAGGGGTGAAATTTATTGAGGAGATTATGGATACGCGCCTCGGAGATTCTGAGCACCCGCTACTGCTATCTGTGCGTTCGGGAGCGGCGACATCTATGCCGGGCATGATGGATACCGTACTTAACCTGGGATTAAATGACAAAAGCGTGGAAGCGCTATCCAATCATACTAAGAATGAGCGATTTGCTTTCGACAGCTACCGCAGGTTTATAGACATGTTTGGTGGTGTGGTAATGGGAATCCCACATGAAAAATTTGAGCGCGCCATTGAAAAGCTTAAAAGTGAAAAAGGTGTTGAGGAGGATACAGATCTGGATACGGAAGATCTGAAAGAACTTGTTGAGCGTTATAAAGCCGTTTACAGAAAAGCAACAGGCCACATGTTTCCCAATGATCCATACGAGCAGCTTCAGTTTGCAATCAATGCGGTTTTTGGCTCGTGGGATAGCGACAGGGCTGTTAAATACCGTAAGATTAATCAAATAGAAGGTTTACTTGGTACGGCTGTAAACGTGCAGGCGATGGTATTTGGCAATATGGGTGATGACTGTGCAACCGGAGTTTGTTTTACCAGAAATCCATCGAACGGTGAGAACAAACTGTATGGAGAGTTTTTGATTAACGCACAAGGCGAAGATGTGGTTGCGGGGATTAGGACTCCTAAAGATATCATTGAACTAAAAGACGCCATGCCGGAAGCTTTTGGTGAACTTATTGGTTATTGCAGAAAGCTGGAGAAGCACTATGGGAATATGCAGGATATTGAGTTTACCATACAGAAAGGCACGCTCTATATTCTGCAGACTCGAAACGGTAAACGAACCGGAAAAGCGGCGGTTAAAATTGCTGTGGATATGGTTGATGAAGGGAAGATCGACAATCGCAAAGCTGTAAAATCGTTGGTAGAGCCTACTCACTTGGATCAGCTTCTGCATCCTCAAATAGATGAAGATTCAGTTAAAAAAGAGTCTGTACTGGGAACCGGTTTGCCAGCTTCGCCCGGGGCCGCAGTTGGAAGGGTTGTGTTCAGTTCAGAAAAAGCTGAAGAGACAGCTTCCGAAGATAATCCGGTTATTCTAGTCAGAATAGAAACCAGCCCTGAAGATGTGGGTGGAATGTCGGCCGCGGAAGGAATCCTGACTTCACGCGGTGGGATGACCAGTCACGCAGCCGTTGTGGCCCGAGGCTGGGGTAAACCGTGCGTGGCCGGTTGTGGTGATATTGTTATAAACTATAAGAAGAAACAGTTCACCAACGGCAGTAAAACCATTAAAGAAGGCGACTGGATTTCGAT
>LKNA01000144.1 GCA_001564065.1 Chitinophagaceae bacterium T5-Br10_B2g13 | reverse complement strand
GTTCTGGAGGAGCTGGAAGATGAGGATGAAGATACCGAAGAGGCTCAAAACACGGTGGTGAAAGCGGCCGAGAAGATTATTCACAAATATGTGGCGCGACGCCAGCGGCTTCCGTACCGTCGGGCGGGCTACACGCAAAAAGTGAAGATCGGCGGACAAAGTGTCTACCTGCGCACCGGCGAATATGACAACGGGCAGATCGGCGAGATTTTTGTGGATATGCACCGCGAAGGGGCTGCGTTCCGAAGCCTGATGAACTGTTTTGCGATATCCATCTCGCTGGGACTTCAGCACGGCGTTCCGCTCGAAGAGTTTGTGGACGCGTTTGTGTTCACCAAGTTTGAGCCGAGCGGCATGGTAAACGGCAGCCCTCACGTGAAGATGAGCACTTCGGTGATCGACTACATTTTCCGCGAGCTTGCGGTAACCTACCTGGGCCGCGAAGACCTGGCGCACGTACCGCCGGAAGACATTATGAAGCGAAAGCTGCGTCCATCCGACGAGGATGATAACCGGCCTGTAACAGGAACCGGAAGCCAGACGGCCGCGCCCGAAAAACAGCCTGAACCCGAATCGGTGACGCCGGTATCGTCAGGCGCGGGTAAATTCGGCGTGCTTAAGCAGGAAGAGAAAGCAGACAGCGATTATGACCGCGCCAAGCAGCTCGGCTACACCGGCGACTCCTGCCCCGAATGCGGCAGCATGACCATGATCCGCAACGGCACCTGCCAGAAGTGTATTACGTGTGGCTCGACGACCGGTTGTTCTTAAATTTGAATAAAGAAAAGGCCTCCACTCTCCCCTAAAAAGGGGAGATTAAGAGGGGTGTCTGTAACCAGTATTGGCTTCTTCGTTCACCCATTTAATTTCACACCCCCGCACAAAACAACCCGGGATTACACACATACATAAAATTCAATTTCCGGCCCGTTGGGAGAAATACTCAGCGGGCTTTTTTTTGATGGGTATGGAGAATTTGACCGGAGTTGGTTCCCGGGAAGTAGAGCGCCAGGGAGGCTTGATGCAGCGGGATTCATATTTGTGCCAGAGCTCTGGTGATGGGACGAAAGCGTTTAGGTGTTTCGAAACAGAGGCTGTCGTAATGTGTTAGTTACAGGACAGTAGTTCAAAAAAGTTTGACGCATAATATACCTGGTAAATAAAGCTTCTGTGTACTAATACTATATAAATGAAATATTCTGCGATACAAACGGTGGCAACAGCTTGATGCGCATTTATATGTTGTAGGTATTTAAAAGAGAAAATGCTAATTAATGAAACCTTTAGACAAACATAGAAAAATTCTAAGAGAGATTGCTGATCTTGCTTTTAGTTACGGTTACGAGAACTCTGGTATTGATTTTTTTGAAATTCAGAATTTGGATGAAATACCACTTGAAAAGAGAAAGAAGTTTATTCACTCGTGTCATAAAGGTTATAAATTAGCACAAGAAAAGTTACTTGATGAAATACTTTATTATCAAGATTTAGAGACAAATAAGAAACCAAATTTAAAGGATGCGCGAAGAGCTCGTGACAAAGAGCTTGAAGAAAAGATTCTGAATGATTTAAAAATTATTGAGCATCGATTGTATACTTTATCACATTTAGCAGATGGTATTGCATGGCAACTCATAGGTGGTCAAATACATATAGCAAAACGATTTTTTCTTCAAGAAAAAGGTAAGAAGCGCTTAGTTGAATCAAATATTCAACATTCTATAGAAGTTGCTGAAGAAATTAATAAAGAACCTGATAACTTTGCTCTAATATCTGATCTAACTAATTTTGTTCAAATAGGCGATCTATTAGTTGTCAGTAAAGGCTCATTTGGAATAATGGAATTAAAACAAGGGAAAGTAAATGAGCAAATAGCAGGATTTTTAGAAAATTTAGAACAGGAAGAACAAGAGGATGATAAAATTATTATCCCCGATAGTTTTGACAAGAATACTGCTAAGCAAGTTAAGAGAGTCGTTAGACAAAAGAAACGGACGATACAAGTAACGAACTTAATAAAAAATGATGAGGGTATAGATCCTGTTACTGGAGAAAAGTTAAAAATTAATACTCCTGTATTTGAAACTGAGTATTACCATCATGAATTAGAAAAATTGCACTTGAGATTTATAGATAGAATATGGTCATATGATGTAATAGAGGGTTGTATTCACATTGGCATGTATCGGGATAAGGGTTTATTGATGGCACCAATTGCGTTAGAACAAATAATTAATAAAGATACTGATAATTATTTAATGATAGATTGGATGTCAATAGTTTCGAATGTTTCAGAGCCAATTTTTGCTAAGCCTCTTGATCCAAATTTTATAATTGATGTTCTATCAGGAAAAGTAAAAGTAATCTTCGGAATTAATTTTGATGCAGTTATTGATCTATTTAATAAACTTGGCTTGCAAAGTGAGTGGTTGCCCGAGAAAGAAACCATGAAGTTTAAACAAAACCATAGTAACCAAGTTTTATTTGAATTGAACAAACGAGCTATTGTAATGAGATCTCAAAACCAAGAAATGTACTTTGGTGGCGGACTTATAAGTAAAATTATTTATGATAATATTAAACCATCAAGCTTGGCTGTCACAATGTTAAATATAAAGCAGTAACCTACAACAAGGTCATCATGCAGACGAGTTTTCAATTGATTGCTCTACTTTTACATTGGTCGCCTCGCTGCATATGCCAAGACCGTTATACGCATGTTGAAAATGACCAAGGGAAAAAATTTAGGCACTATAAAATCATAGATTGAACTTTTAGCAAATATTAATGGAGAAAGGATGAATGTTTTCTTAAAAATACATTATTTATCATGAGTATTAGTTTGGAAGGAAAAATGTTTAAGGCTCTCAATTTAGCATACTTTGAAGCTGGTTATAATGGGAAAAAAGCAAGTGCAGTGTGGCAAGATTCAGATATTTATTTACGGTTTGCATGGCCTGGTAGTACACCTAATTCATCAAATATTTGGAAGCCGTTTCCATCTAAAATTGAAATTAACCATGTTCTTTTTCATTTAAACGAAAAAAAATCTTTCCTATCTAAGGTAATAATGCCACGTAACTGGCTTGAAAAAAAAGTGGCCAACGATTATCGGTATTATAAATATTACTCTGAGACTGGAATAATTGAATCAATGATTGATGGAAAGCAAATAAGGATACTGTTCGATGGGCGTAAACTCAATCAAGATGAATCTATAAAATATAATTTTTTAAGAGTTGCGATATCAGAAAAATTGTTTTTGCATTGTTTCGACGACATTCCATTTTAAATACGATATTGTAATATCACTTAAAATACCGTCAGAAATAATCACAAGCTTAGATTACTCAATTAGAATTCATTCAAACATCGTTTGAATTTATAAATGTGAATATTATGCACTTTTTGCAGAATCGTTAAACGTTCAAAATGTCCCATAACTAAATGATTGATGCATCTTTTTACCTTACCAGATACTCCTGTCCATTATTCGTGGTCAATGAGCATAGAAACATGCTTGAGATAGTTGGTACAAGTATTCCATTTGCAACAACCGACCGTTTATTTTTGTTGACTGCCAAACACATTGTTGAGTGGCACGGGAAGGCAAATATTTTTTACCCAACTGACCATGAAAATGATCTTCGTACAGGAGTTTCTCAAAACTTTATTGGCGATGTATTAGGGTCTACCGATTCTGAAATGGGGATAGATGATATAGATATCGCCATCCTGGAAATTGAACAATCTTCTCTTAGTTCTGTTTACTCGCCTGTTCCTCAGTATATGATCTCAAAAAGTATCACATTAAAACACGTTGACAAAATTACTCTAATAGGATATCCCTTAACTCGTAATAAATTCCCACCTAATAGCAGGCATTACAAAGTCAAATCAATGGCATATGAGCTAATTCATGATATTACGAAATATGATGATCTTGGCCTTAATCCTGTCACCCATTTCTGTGCTCGATTTAATGCCAAAAAAATGAAAGATGAAAATGGGCATAGTTTTCAACCTCCTCATCCAAGGGGATTAAGTGGTGGACAAGCTTGGCATATAGGAGAGTCTGCGAGAAGAACAAAAACTGACGAAGGAGCTTCCTTACTAGGAATCATTTCCGAGTACAATGAAGATAATCACTTGATTTGGGGACCACGAATGACGTATGTACTTGGTAGTTTCAGTAATGCAAATTCGCAGGTTCGTTCAGATTTAAATATTTTAATGAAACATCGCACGACAGATATTAATGAGATTCAATACTTCAATAAAGCGAAGCGAAACGTATAACCAGCAATTTACAGGGCTAATAATACTTATGAAACTAATTATGGATTAATGGTTTATACTACGATATCTTAAATGGATACTATATCTCAAATAGCATGGCTTCTCGGTGGCTGGTCTGTAATTGTAATAGCTGTGATTGCATTTATTGCTCGTAATCTTACAAACAAATTGTCACTTAATTGGGAACTTGAAAATCAAAAGCAAATTGAGTTCATCAAAAGTGAACTATCAAAAAATCAAACAATCACTAACAATCTTTTAAGCGCTTACTCAACTGGATTTAACATTGCGTAGGAAAAAAGAATTGAGGCTATTGAACAACTATGGAATAGTATATTGCAAGCAAAGAAAAGTGATAGCGCATCCTCTACTTCTTTTATTTACAACATTTTGAATGAGGATGAAATTGAAAATATTTACAATGATTCTTCTGAAGGAGCACAGAAAATCAAAGTCTATCTTGATAAAATTAATCCTATTGAATTTGTAAACGATACATATGAATCTTCAAGTAAAGTGGATAATTATCGACCATTTATTGGAGATTCACTCTATTCATTTTTCCAATTGTACATAAAATTCAGTGGTCGTGTACAACATTTATTAATTAAGGATAGAGAGAAGAAAATTGTAACTGTATGGAAAAAGGATCAACCACTTATAAATACTTTAAAAGAGATACTTTCTGATGTAGAGATAGACTACATTCTATCACAAGAGTTTAACTCATACAATATTGTTACTTCTTTAATTGAACAGAAAATCATTAATGGCAGTAACAGGGTTATTAGCGGAGAATTGGCAATGGATGGTAGCTTATCTCAATTGGAGAAATTGAATAAACTATTAGAACTTAAATTGAAATAAGTATCTCATCAAATAAAAATTGATTGGCCCTGTAACAAGAATTATGAGCGGTCGTGTTAACACTTGTTGCACATAGCTTTATTGGTCGCCACGCCGCACAAATGCCGCACCGTTATGTGAATTTGTAAATTATGTCCAGAATAGTATTAAGAAATGAACTTTCGATAGGAGTAGCTGCTTGGCTGACTTATGAAAAAGCCTGTGGAAGAGAGGGGTTATTTAGTGAAAGCTATATGGCTTTGCCAGTCGCGCAGATCCTCTCAAATCATTTCGGAGGTAATGTTAATGCAGAACATAATCACCCCGTTCTTTCAAAAGTTAGCAAACCTGGACGACCACCTCAACTTGATTTTGCTGTAAAGAGTGATGAAGATATAAGCTTGGTTGTAGAAACAAAATGGGTAGGAAAAACCAACGTTAAGGTTGAGGATGTAGTTTGGGATTGCGTCAGACTTGAGCTAGCAGCAAACGAATACAATTGCGACGGTTTGTTTCTACTTGCGGGAACACGAAAAGCGATTGATGAAACATTGGAGTCTCCATCTTTTAATCCGAAAAATACCCGACAAAAACCTTCTCCAGTATTAGGATTGTACAATAATGGAAGACAGTCAGTTAATGTTCAATCTCCTAAGAAAGCATTTGGCCCCAAACTTCATGAGTATATAAATAAATATCCAAGTATTGCATTTCCTAGGTCTTTTGTTTGTGGGTATGGTACACAAAAGAATAAGTATGCAAGTGGAGCTGACTACATTACAGCGGTTTGGCACATTCGTCCTGAAGTTAACAAAAGATTCACCTTTTCTGTTTAACGAAGCTACTGTAATTTGCATAATCGAGTAGACGGCCGTGAGCAATATGCTCACGGTGCGCCTCTCACACCACCGTACGTACGGATCGCGTATACGGCGGTTCACCAACCATCACTTCAACCGCTCTTTTCATCGGCTGAAACTATCCCTTACTTTCGCACCGGGCTATAGTGCTGCTGGAAAACTATCCGTAGCGCAGCAACTACTCCCGATTCAATTTCAGGAAGGTTGATGTTCAGCCCTTCATCCGGCAGTGCCGGATTACTATGGCTTTGGCTGACTTCCTGTCTCTATAAGCAGTCAGGATCTCCCCGGGTAAGGATGTCTTCTTTCCTCCGATGCCTGCCGTATCTAAACAGTGGGCTATCACCTTTCGGTGTTCTGGACATCACAATGATGTGCTTGCTCATCCAGCTCACTACGCCTCTTATACGGTTCCTGTTCGTCAGTACCGGAGTTTGCAGTTTCGCTTCCTTCAGACTTGCGGTTACCCGCAACGCCCTTGCGACTTGCTAATGGTTCAGAGCGTCACCCCTGCCCATAAGGGACTTTCACCCTCAAGATTATTGACTTACATTGTAAGCCAAAGGCACCCATGCCGGGCACACACAAGTGTTTCCTGCTGACGGGTTCAAGTTTCTTCCTGAATTTTTAAGCTGGTCGCCCGGCAGCAGAAACACCAAACCGTTATGCCACAGAAGTCATTAAATAAATAATTGTCAGAATTAAACGTTTTTCAATAGATTAGAGAAAAGTCAAAACATTCAATACTATGATTTCCAATTTTAAAGAAATTGAGAATTCGGCACTTAAGTTAGACGAAAAGCATCGTGCTGAATTGGCCAAACGACTTATTAACAGCCTCGATGAACAAGTGGATGAGGAAATAGAGCAAGCCTGGATAGATGAAATAAAACGAAGAAAAGAAGAAATTAAATCAGGAGCGGTAAAACCTATTTCCGGAGAAGAAGTTCATAAAACTGCACGAAAACTACTCAATAAGTGAGATTTCAATACCATCCAGAGGCTGCTAAAGAGTTAACAAGTTCTATCGAATATTACGAGGAAAAATCTTTGGGTCTCGGAGCTGATTTTCTGGATGAAATTGAAGACACTATAGCCCAAGCATTAGCTCATCCCGACTCTGGATTTTTGTTAACGAAACAAGATCGGCGCCTACTTCTTGATAGGTTTCCTTATGAAATTATTTATGAAGTTTCGGGAAATATGGTAACAATTAACGCAGTGAAACATTTAAAACGAAAACCAGGCTACTGGAAATCAAGAAAATGAATGTCGTGGGTATAACCAGCGGTTCGTGCTATCGGGTTGCAGCTGGTCAGCCATGGTTTTGATTCAGCCCCGTCGCATAACCGCCAAACCATTATTTTTCATTCAAGTCTAAAGCCATAATCAATGTTTGACTGTAATTCCTTCTGGATTAACATATTTGCAGGCTTACCATACTTTGTTTTGGGAGTAATTATAACAATATACTTTATTCCAAAAATCACGGTCTCTCGTTTAAGAAAACAGAACAAGGAAGAATGGCAGTATATATTATCCAATATTGTTTTAGAACTATCATTTTTCTTACAAAAATCGCCCTACAGACATAATGGAGATGATAAGTTATACATATATGCTAAAACAAAAAGCCCAATTCCCGATATAATCACTGTACTTCCAGGTGACGTAAGGAATGAATTGTACTTTCTGAAATCTAAGGCGAAAGTTTTCGAATATTTCAATAATGAATCACCAACAGAATTAAATCAGAGGATAGTATCCGAAAATAAAAGAGTCTCGGAATTGAGAGTAGAGTTAGAAAAAATCTTAAACTCACACTCAGTAATAATTGATACTGAACTTATCTCTCAAATAAGTAAGGTTTGTCTCGCAATCAGAAGACATGAACTTAGTTTTAGTGACAACTATATGTATGAAGAGTTATTAAAATCAACGGGCGAGAAACGGGGAGGGATTTTAGGACACCATGAAATCATAGATGTTTTTGAGAAAATATTTCAAATTCTAAATATAGTCTCAAAGTCTAAAGACTTCGTTTTTACAATAAAGCCTATAGTTTGAAAAATAACAAGTAAAGGCATGTAACGAAGCTTGCCGAGTTCCATGCCGGTCTCTCAGTTGGCAGCAGCCCGGTGGAAAAGCCCCATACACTAAATTTTCGGAGGGCCATTTGAGATGAAGATACTCAACGAAACTCTCATACAAACTCGACATGCCTCAAAAAACCATCTCTTATCTGATCACACTTTTAACCGCTTTCCTACTTCTATCCTGCAGCGGTGAAGATTCAGGACATCATACATTCTTTAACAGCGATTTTAACTATCAACCTGCGCCAACATCGCATAAGACAGGGTTCGATAACATATTTAACCCAAGAAAGATGCGTGTAATTGGGGATTTCCTGACTGTTGATGATTTTGGTAGTGAATCAAAATCACTAACCACAATGATGGGCCATTTAACAGAAGTAGCACGTAATTTCTCTAAAAAATTAAAAGGTTAACTAAATGCAAAAGTAATTATAAAAGCATTTCATGAGTAATTACTAGCGCTTTTTGCTCGGCTTCAAAGTTGATTTCCGCGCTGCACAAATGCCAAACCGTTCTTGGTCCTTAACTCAAATGATATATTCTTTGCGATTAACTACCTGTTTAATTCTACTGTATTTATTCGTTGGTTGTGTTTCAGAAAAGGCGGAGGATTTGCCTGAGCATCTTTCAACTATTGAAAATCTTACCGTCTATTCTGAAAAACAAACTCCTGCCACTGACATCGAATTAATCCGGGAAATTTCATTTGGGGATACCGATGAGGTTTTCTTTGGTCGTATGGTCGAAAATATTGCTGTAGATCAAACCGGAAAAGTATTTATTGCCGATTTGG
>LKNA01000143.1 GCA_001564065.1 Chitinophagaceae bacterium T5-Br10_B2g13 | reverse complement strand
GTATCAAGGGTGGGGAAAAACGGCGGGCATAAGAATTACACTTAGAATTAACCTACTTGCCGCCCGCCGAAGAGGTAATATATTATAGCGACGGCGTTACTCCGAACCTGGAACAAAGCAACACAACTGATACGCCGTTAATCAAATAATGGCATCCCTGTCTTCTCGAGTAAGAGAGCAAAGCGAACGCATCGAGAGATCTGCCAAATCAAATCTTGAGCTTTCCAAAGGGAGATGTCTCGACGCCATTCGTCACTGGCGCTCCTCACTGTGCTCGACATGACAGTACCACGGTAGGGAAAACGGCGGGCATAAGAATTACACTTAGAATTAACCTACTTGCCGCCCGCCGAAGAGGAATTGCTATCGCTACTCATTGTTTTTTATGTATTTCAAAAAAAGATCTTCCCATTTGGGATTTTTCTTTCCAATAAGCCACTCCTTCTTTTTACGACTCCATCTCTTTAGTTGTTTTTCCCTGGCAATGGCATCGGTTACTTCTGTAAACCGTTCCATATATATCAGTTTATTTACATTGTACTTCTCTGTAAAACCCGGATTCACTTTATCGATATGTTCTTTAACTCTGAACAATCCTTTTCCAGTCATACCGATATAAAGCACCGTATGATGCTGGTTAGTCAGGATGTATACGTGATAGATATGTCGGTCTCTCTTCATACCCATATGAACCAAAAACCTGAAAAGCCTTACAAATTATTTCGATTATCTTAGCGGCGTTACTTTGAGCTTCGAACAATACAACTCACCTGATACGCCGCCCAATGAATTTAGTCATCCATGTCTTCTCGAGTAAGAGAGCAAAACGAACGCATCGAGAGATCTGCCAAATCAAATCTTGAGCTTTTCAATGGGAGATGTCTCGACGCCATTCGTCGCTGGCGCTCCTCACTTTGCTCGACAAGACAGTACCACGGCGGGGAAAGTGAGCGAAATCGAGAGACTTCCTGCTTTTACCTATCAAAATAGTCGGCTAGTTCCTCGGCCATAACCTTCTTCTCATCTTTAAGATCCCTCAACACGTGGCCTTTTTCGAGCAGTACAATTCGATTGCAAATATCGGTAACGTGAACTAAATCATGGCTTGATATTAGGAATGTGGTACCGTTCGTTTCCCGCTCTTCAGTAATGATTTTTTTTAAGCGGTTTTGTGAAGTTGGATCCAGATTTTCAAACGGCTCATCGAGTAGAACTAAAGATGGATTACCAAGAAAGGCTGCAGCAATTCCAACTTTCTTGATGTTTCCTTTCGAAAGGTCCCGAATGTATTTTTTCTTACCGAGAATTTCGCCATTGAATAACGGACTGAATTTCTCCAGGTGGTTCTCCAGATCCTGCTCCCCCAGCCCGTAAATCTTTCTGAGCGTCTCAAAATATTCGGCAGGGGAAAGAAAAGAGAGCAGCATGTGTTCATCCAGGTAGGATCGAACAAAACTCTTCCACTCTTCGGTTTTTGAAACATCTTCTCCGTTGATGGTGACCCTGCCGGAAGATGTGCGGATCAGGTCCAAAATCAGACGAAAAAGAGTGGTTTTTCCGGCTCCATTGTTTCCCACAAGACCAAAACATTCCGATGTTTCGATCTTTAACTCCTCAATATTCAGTGCCTCTTCCGGCCCGTATAACTTTTTTAAATTCTCAATTATAATCATGTACTCTGCCTGAATGTTGATGATACTTTATGTCGTTTGCCCTTTAGTCTCCGAACGTTGTAGGAGATGATCTTATCTTGATAGATAATTCCAGTTATCCCAAATATTCCCACAGCGGCCAAAGCGGCATAGGGATCGAACAGATAGTTTATGGGTACATAAATAACGTAGGGTAGCACAAAAAATGGAATGCCCATCAGAAACTGCGCAAATCCAATTCCCTCATAATTGAACATGGCTTGTTTATTGATATCCATCGGTTTAGGCTCCCACATCGCAAGCCCGGTTATTACATGTGTGCCAATTCCAATATTATAAAGAAGTGCCACCGTGTGGAATATCAAAATTTGCCATCCTAAATAGACATACGGCATAGCAAGCAGATAGAGGAATATAGAGACCGTACTAAGAACCAGAATTTTTCCGCGAATAAGCTCTTCAATCCCGTGGTTCTTCACCATATAAAAATCAAAAGAGGGTGCGTTCCAGCTAAGAAAAAACTGACCGTAGTTGATCAGAAAAATGGATACGATAAATATGCCTACAAAAAGATAAATACCGGAGCTTTCCATCAATGAATCACCGGCACCCATTCTGTACATGAATAATCCGTATAAAAGAAATAGAAGAGCCAGAACTAAAAATCCACGGCTTTTTTTATGGCGAAGGATAAGCTTGAGTTCGATATCGGCATATGTACCCGCTGCTCCGAATCGACTAAACAGATTTTTACCGAAACCGCTCACAAAAGCAACATTCTTGTCCATTCTGTCCAGATAGGCACTGCCGAGATATCGCCTATGGATGAGCTTAAAACTAAATGCACAGAATAACATACTTACAACCAACGGAACGGGAGCCGAAGCAGATAACCCGAAAAACTGTGCAGTGTAGTCGCCAATATTTACAACATTAAAGTAGAGCAGAACGAATGGGATAGTGATAATCGCAAATAATATCAGAGTTCCAATAAACCTTCCGTTTATTACCTCTTTAAGCCAGAGCACCAGGTAGTGTGATGCGATACTGAGAAAGAAGAGTGTGGCCAGCCAGAGAGATGAATATATAGGTCCGTATACGGGACTGACGTCAGAAATTGTTACCGGAACAAAAAGGATAATCACAAGCAGGGAAAAAGGAGAAAAGAGTGATTTGGCCAATAAGTAGTTGATGATACCGGACTTTTCAACAGGGAGGTGAAGAAATCTGCTCAGATCAAAGAGTGGCTTTTTCTGAAGAACAAATCGAATCAAAAACTCAGCAAGTAAATAAAATATAGCAGCTTGATTCAGAAAAGCCGGTACATCCTCTACCTCAAACAAATTCTTCAATATGAGGCCAAGAAAAACTGCAAAACCAATCAAGTAGAAAAATATAAAAACTACGAAGACAGAGACTAAAATACCGGATACCAGATCTCTTCCAAAAGAGAGTGACCGAACTTTCTCAAGCAGAAATAACCTGGTAAACTCAGGCGCCATTTTTAATCCCGATTTTAGCATGAACTATTGTAATCTATAGCCAAGTCAAAATCAAATCAAAAAAGTAAACAGAAAGTATTGATCCCTTTAAACTTGATAATAGAAAATGATGGTGATTCCCCTTGCAGCCCTACTCTATATTCGAATTGATGTGACGGTCAAAAATATATTCCGAATAAGGACACCTTGATTCGTTGAGATAAATGGTCAGATTTCAATCAATAAACCATGAGACTTTTTCAAAATGTTAACTGGTAGAAATTCGTAAAAAAATAGCAACGTTTCTCAATCACGCTTTTTGATCTCCTCATAACTCTTTTCCAGATCAATCATCGGTTTGGGATAGTCCTCGCCAATCACGCACTCATTCAGTTTTTGCTGATCTTCACTCATTTTCCACGGTTCATGCACAAACTCATCCGGCACATATTTTAACTCCGGAAGCCATTGGCGTACATAATCACCGTCAGAATCATATTTTTGAGCCTGTCCCACAATGTTGAAGTAACGGTTTCGGGGATCATGGCCAACGGTTGAGTTATACGCCCAGTTCCCCCAGTTGCTGCATACATCGTAGTCGAGCAGCAGTGATTCAAACCACGCAGCGCCCCAGCGCCAGTCGAAGTTGAGGTTCTGTGCCAGAAAACTTGCCACGTTTTGTCTCCCGCGATTGCTCATATACCCGGTCTGTTTCAACTCACGCATATTTGCATCAATAAACGGGATGCCCGTCTCTCCCTCTTTCCACTTTTCAAAGCTGGCTTGATCTGTTCGTTTATCAAGATCTTTTTCCTGAATGCCACCCAGTTTAAATATTTTATCACCGTGCTTGCGGGCTGAGTATCGAAAATAGTCGCGCCAGATCAATTCAAACTTCATCCAGTAAGTCGATACATTTTTGTGAACTTCATTCTCATACTTCTCAACCTGATCGTGAATTGATCTTGCAGAAATACAGCCATGAGCCAGCCATGGAGAAAACTTGGAAGAGAAATCCGCACCCAGCAGACCGTTTCGCTTAAATTTATAGTTTCTGAGCTCATCACTTTCAAAGAAGTAGTGGTTCAATCTTTTCCAGGCTTCATCCTCTCCACCTTTAAACTCAAGCACGGCTCTTTCATCCGGTTCCGTGCTAACCAAACCCAAATCTCCCAAAGACGGCAACTCACCCGGGTCATCTATTTCGATAAAATTTGAATTTTCAGGAACCGGCAGAGGTTTCCGAACTTCACCTTTTTTCTCCACTTTCTTTCTGAACTGAGTAAACACTCCGGGAATATTGTCCAAAGAGAATGGCATATCTTCGGGGTGATACATCTCATGCCCCCAAAACTTTTGACTACGTACTTCTACTGAGTTTTCAACTCTCTTTTCAACCCCGGTTTCTTCTGATGTGACCTCTGCGTGATAGAAAAGCTGATCAATATTTAGCTCCTTCACCAGATTCGGAATAATATCCTCAGGCATGCCTGTTCTGACCAACAGATCTCCTCCACTCTCTCTAAATTTATTGCGAAGTGCCTGAACGGAATCCATTAAAAATTGTGCTCGTAATGAATTCGTTTTCTTAAATCCATAATCCAAATCTCTGAACTGCCTCGGGTCGAAACAGTAAACTGCGGCTACATGACCCGACTCTGACGCTCGCACAAATGGTTCATGATCATTGATTCTAAGATCGTTTCTGTACCAGATAAGTGTCTTCATAGAGTTCATTTAAGGTTTGAAAATTTGTGTAAACGATCACTTAACAACACTTTAGCTATAAACAGTCCTGAAAGACCTAAATAATTGGAATTATTCAACCTCAATTCCTTTTATTTATACATCTTAACAAGTAAACGCTAACTAAATAATTGACCATGAAAGGATTATACAAGCTGACTACTAGTTTATTGATAGGTGTGGTATTCACCTTATTTACAGGTCTGCTTTTTATTGCAGAAGCACAGTCTGACGACGAATCATCACTTCACGTGGGTGGAGCTTTGAGATATAATATGATTCTGACCAGCTACGAAAGTGACATTGACGCAAACAGCTCACAGTTTACCTGGGATACCTGGAGAATAAATGTTCTTTATGACAACCCCGGTGGAATTGGGCTGAATTTTGAGTATAGATTTTATCCCACGTTTGGTACTCACTTTATCAAACAGGGTTGGTTGGAGTATAACTTCAGCGAACAGACTCAAATGCAGCTGGGTGTAACTCAGGTACCTTTTGGTAATCTACAGTACAACTCCAACAACTGGTGGTTCAGTCTACCTTACTATGTTGGACTTGAAGATGACCACGATATGGGTGTAAAACTGACCAAGACGACGGATAACATGCAGTGGGATTTTGCCTACTTCTTTCAAGCAGCTCCTGAAGGACCTGTTGGAGGAGAAGGAAGCTTCGGCACCGGCGGTTCCGGACGCTATGCTTACGATGTAGTTCCGGAGGGAAATGCATCTCTGACTGAAAGAAATCAGTTTAACATTCGCGGTGCATACCAGATTGATAATGGAGAAGTTGGTGCCTCCATTCAGTATGGGCAGCTCTACAATACCGTTACTGAAGTATTCGATAGCCAGTATGCGTTTGCCGTACATGCCGACTATTCTGTCGGTAATTTCAATATCAAACCACAGTTCCTCTACTACGGAATGGACGCTACAGACAATGACGGAACCGATTTGAGCACCGTATTTATGGGAGCTTACGGTATCCCCTATGAAGTATCTACCGAAGCGTGGATCGCTACTTTAGGTCTCTCCTACTCCTATGATGTAAACTGGGGTCCTATCACAAACATCAACTTCTACAACGACTTCAGTTACATGCAGAATACCATTGGCGAAGGTACCACAACCCGCGCTACCGGTGACGCACTGACCCTTGATGACAATTTTGAATACACTATCCAGAATATCACCGGATTCCTGGTTAGCGCCGGACCCGTGTTTACCTACTTCGACATTGCACAGGGAATTAATCAGCCGTGGTTAACAGACAGCTTCGGTGTAGGCGTTGGTCCCGGTCATGAAGATTTGGGGCTCGGAGAGTCTGAATATAATATCCGGTTTAACATCAATATCGGATTCTACTTCTAATACACGGATTAAATTATTATCCTGACTGTGTTTAGCGGCTGATTTATATGGAGATGAAATTTCATTTTCAGCAGACGCTTTTGAAATTCTCTATATAAAGCCGCTGAGCGCATTAACCCTTAAATCTAAGGTATAACACGTATGGCTTTACGAGGAGAAAATGACAAGCCGGAGTCAAAAAAAACCGGCATTAATCGATTCTTTGATATACACAAGCCCGTTTTTTGGCCTTCTGTGATATTGATCACAATTCTAATAGTGAGTACACTCTGGGCCGGCGAAGCGGCAGAAGAAGTATTTGAAGCGGCTCGAGTTGGAATAACAGAGTGGGCCAGCTGGCTATTTGTGGCAGCCGTTAACATCTTTATCGGCTTTGCGCTCTACTTTGCATTTAGTAAATACGGCGGTATTCGCCTGGGCGGTGAAGATGCCGAACCCGACTTTAGTACCATGGCTTGGTTTGCTATGCTATTCAGCGCAGGTATGGGTATTGGTTTGATGTTTTTTGCCGTAGCCGAACCGATGTGGCATCTGCTTTATCCGCCACACGCAGAAGCCGGAACTGTGGCAGCCACTCGCGACGCCATGGGCGTTACATTTCTCCACTGGGGACTGCACGCCTGGGCAATTTATGCAATTGTAGCTTTGGCACTCGCATTTTTTGCATTTAATAAAGATCTGCCCCTCTCATTCCGATCTGTATTTTATCCCATTCTGGGAGATCGAATTGATGGATGGATTGGAGATGTCATCGACATCCTTGCCGTACTGGCTACACTGTTTGGTCTGGCCACTTCACTCGGATTGGGTGCTGCACAGGCTGGCGCCGGTATGGAGTACGTATTCGGGTTCGAAAACACCACCAATCTGCAGGTTCTAATCATTATAGGTGTTACAGCCATAGCAGTGGTATCTGTTGTGTTGGGAATTGATAAAGGCGTAAAGGTATTGAGTGAATTTAATATCCGGCTCGCCGGACTCTTCCTGCTCTTTATTTTAGTAGTAGGCCCAACCTTCTACATTCTCACCGGTTTTGTTCAAAATCTGGGACACTACGTTCAGAATTTCCCTTCGTATGCTTTCTGGACACAGACGTATGAAGAAGGTTCGTTTATGTCTACATGGACCGTTTTCTACTGGGCCTGGTGGATTTCATGGTCACCTTATGTAGGGATGTTTATCGCCCGGATTTCGAGGGGACGTACAGTTAAACAGTTCGTGCTGGGAGTGTTGATTGTTCCCACACTCATTACATTCTTATGGATGAGCGGTTTTGGAGGCAGTGCACTCTTTCTTGAAACAGGCGGTATAGCAGAGATTGCATCAGCCGTTGAAGCTGATCAAACCACTTCTCTGTTTGTGCTATTGGATCAGTTTCCATGGGCAATGGTTACCTCATTCCTCGCCATTATTCTGGTATTGAGTTTCTTTGTTACCTCTTCTGACTCAGGATCGCTGGTAATTGACGGACTTACAAGTGGCGGTAAGCTGGATGCTCCTGTTGGACAGCGGGTATTCTGGGCTTCTACCGAGGGTTTGGTTGCAGCCGTGCTTCTTATTGGAGGCGGTCTTGGAGCTCTTCAGGCAGGGGCAATCAGTACCGGTTTACCATTCGTAATCGTCTTGTTGATCATGTGTTATAGTCTTCAAAAAGGACTACATAACGAATATGAAGATCTCATGCGCATTGATCGGGATAAAGAGCGACAGTCCTACAGAGATCTTGTAATGAACGCAATTAAAAAACAGAAAAAAACGGATTAGAGGAAATTATGAAAGAGTCTAAACACTGGTTAGTCTGTCTTGATCTGTCCAATATGGACGAAATTCTCATTGGCTATACGGCATTCCTGACCTCGATAATTAAACCTAAAACCATCACATTTTTCCATACGGTTGAGTCCGGGCCAACTGCTTTAGAAATAGTGGAGCAGTTCCCGGAAATTGAGTCCGAAGAGGAGTTCATGGATTTAATTCGAAATGAACTTCAGGAAAAAGTAAGCGGTCACTTTGATGACAATTCGACTGAAATTCGAATTGTTCTTAAACAGGGTAAACCTACCGATCAAATCATTGACGCTTCCAATTTACTGGAGCCCGATCTGATTCTGATGGGTAAAAAAATCGGTTATGCCGGTGAAGGTGTAGTTCCAAGACGTATCATAAAATATGTTGCTTCATCCATAATGCTAGTCCCGGAAAACAGCCGGTACGAATTAAACAGCGTGATTGTACCCGTCGACTTTTCCGAGCAATCTGCCAAGGCTGTACAAACGGCAACATCCCTTGTTAACGGTGGCAATGTAACTGCACAGCACATCTACCGATATAGGGCTCAATTTTTCCCATACACGCTATCTGACGAGGAGAAGCGGGACGTGGATAAGAAAATTGAGAAGAAAATGATGGAGTTTAAAGATAAGCATGACATTTCAGACAATGTCAACTTTACTCTGACACTCCATAAGAAAGGCAAAGTTGCAGATGAGGTCTATAATCAAACCGTTAAGGAACAGGCTGACTTAATCATCATTTCATCAAAGTCGAAAAAGCTGAGCAGTATTGTCAGTCACGATTTTACCGATAAGATGGTGGATTACGCTTTTGGTGTTCCTCTTCTGGTTCAGAAAAATCCGGAGAAGCACAGAAAGTTTCTGAAGTCACTTTTCGGAGACTAAACATCTGAACT
>LKNA01000142.1 GCA_001564065.1 Chitinophagaceae bacterium T5-Br10_B2g13 | reverse complement strand
ATTGGTAAGATTTTTATCTTTGTGGTCTTACAAAATTTTGCAAATAGATAAGGGCCCGTAGCTCAGTTGGTCAGAGCAGTCGACTCATAATCGATTGGTCGCAGGTTCAAGTCCTGCCGGGCCCACAATGGTTTTTGAAGCGTTTAAAAAGTGGTTTTTCACTCAAAAATGCTTCAATTTCAACCGTTTACTAACACTCTGTAAGCGAACAAAAAGGAACCAAATCCACCTTTCCGGTTCTTTTCATTCCCATCTGTTCCCATTCCTGGGGTACACTATGGGGTACAGTGTGTGGAACACCTGTGGAACATTTTGTACCAAATTTGGGGGAATATGGCATATCTGAAAAAGAGAGGACGGGTTTACTATATTCGCTACCATATATCAGAGAATGGTGAAACAAAATCTTTAATGAAGTCTCTGCGAACCAGACACAAAGATGTTGCTCAAAAAATGGTTCGTGATCTCGAAAAACTTGAAGATTTAGGGGAAATAGACCCATTCAGTGATGGTTTTGACCCAGTTGCAAGCTATAAAGAGCTTCATAAACCGAAACAACAATGCAGCACAACTCGTGAAGCAGCAGATTTGTTTTATAAGAAGAAAGAATACCTATCTCCCAAAACAATAGATGCCTATAAAAGAGCTATTGAACATTTTATTGAGTTCAACAACTTGGCTGAAACCAATCCGAAGCTGATTAAGACCGATCATTTTGAGAACATCATTTTTAAGCCCGGTATAAAATCACCTACACGGCATTATTACTTCCGGCAGCTACGAACATGGTGGAATTGGCTTTTAAAGAAAGAAATTGTTCAGAAAGACCTGGTAACACCAATCAAAGAAGATCTTCCACGTATCCGAGAAAACACACGGCCGAAAATGATCTCAGAGGAAGAATTGAAAACACTGTTCAAAACTTTCGATTCAGAGCTGGGAAGAAAGATAACACTGCCGAAATTTGATCCGGAACGAGTTCAAAAATGGTTCAAGCCGATTGTTGTTCTGTACTTCTATGGAAGGTTACTATAGTTGCTTTTAATGATGGAGTCTTTGCTATAGCACTAACGCTTGTTTTTCTGGATCTCGCCTGAAGTATAGGAGCTGCCGGAGGAACGCTGTTTCAGGAGTTGATGGACCAGCAGGCACACTTCGGAGCGGTATGCCGGCCAACGCCAGCAGGGAAACAAAAAGGTAACTCTGTGTTAACTGGTTTTTAACCAATAAGATAAGAAATTATTTTTCTTTCAAGGTTGAGGCGATACCCACGGTTTTAACAATGGAATTGATCCAATTTATTTTTTTAACTATCTGAATACTTTACAAATTATACCCATACAATGGGTTGTTGAATTTATGTAAAGTTAAACCAGACTTATAGTGAATTCCCTACAGCTTTCCTGTTGATGGATTCATATATTTTATTAAAGTTTAATTCATAAAGAGAGGGAGTATGAAAACAAAAAAATATGCATTTACTGTGTTGATCCTGGCAGTTGTTTTAACAGGATGTTCGAATACCGGGGCTTTTTTATCGGCTAATCAAACCATCGTGAACCTGAATGAAGGAAATTACACGATATATGCAACGAACGTTACTGGTGAGGCATCATCCGGATATATTTTTGGGGTTAGTTACTCCACTGGTCTTGCTGCCAGCTCATTTGCTATAGCCAGGGTGAGTGGAACCGGTATGTTATACGCGGAAGCACTTGAAGATCTGTGGACATCCTTCGAGGAAGAGTACGGAACGGTGCGGGATCAGAGATTGGCGCTGGCCAATGTTCGTTACGATTCAGATATACTGAACCTGGTCGTTTATTCACAAATAAAAATCATAGTGAGAGCGGATATTATAGAGTTTGACTAATCCATTCGGAGTATCTGATGATCAGGCAAATCTCATTTATGCTGTTTTACCTCTTATTCCTGTATCTGTCTGTTGCTTGCAGTGCCAGAACAACGAAGTTGGATCAACCTAACTCTGTTACTGAACTTCTCTCTGTAGAAATCGGTGGAATGGATCAGTGGATCATGATAAGGGGTGAAGATCGGAACAACCCAATTTTGCTCTGGCTTCATGGAGGGCCCGGAGCAGCACAAATTCCCATTCACAAAGCATTCAATGCTGATCTGGAAAAGGAATTTGTGGTAGTTCATTGGGATCAGCGGGGAGCCGGGAAATCCAATCACAAAAGGTTCAGTCAAGAGACCATGGTGCTCGATCGGTTCATTGAAGATGCTCATGAATTGACACATTACCTGAAAGAGCGCTTTGACCAGGAGAAGATATTCTTGCTTGGCCACTCATGGGGCACACAGCTCGGAATACTCACGGTACAGCGCTATCCGAGCGATTACCATGCGTTTATTTCGGTTGCCCAGGTTGTGCATCCTCAGCGTGCCGAAGAAATCTCCTATGACTGGCTCAAGCAGCAGGTCGAACAGCACGGATCACGCCGTCAAAAAAGGAAGCTCGAACAGCTTGGCCCGCCACTCTACGATGAACACGACCGCTATGTAACCTTTGCAAAAATGAAGGATTCCTTTGGCGGCAGCATGGACGTGGGAATGGGCCGGCTGGCATGGGTATCCATGAAAGCTGAAGAGTACACCATTGGTGATCATGTGAAGTGGCTGAGAGGAGCCAATCGCGGCAGCGGACCCATGTGGGAGGAGTTGCGTGATTTTGACATTTTCAGGGACATACCGATCATCCAAATTCCGGTCTGGTTTATAGTGGGTGAAAACGACTATAACACTCCCGCAGAATTGGTTGAGGAGTATTATCGATTTGTGGAAGCCCCGGAAGGAAAAACGCTGATTGTGATGGACGGAGTTGCTCACACTCCATTCCTGGGAGATCCGGATCGGTTTAACAGGGAGGTGGTACGAATAAAACAAGCAGTATTGAAAGTTACAGGGTGATTATGTTTACAAAATACATATTGTTATGGTTACCAATGGTAGTGATTGGAATCGCGAACGGAGCATTGCGGGAAGTTTTAGTGCCTGAAACAATGAGTGAAGCTCTGGCACACCAGCTGTCAACGGTCACGCTCTTCGTTTTTCTTGGTGCATATATCTGGTTTATATTGCCAAAATCCGGGATTCACTCCAAACAGGAATCGTGGGGTGCCGGAGCGATCTGGTTGATTCTAACGGTATTCTTTGAATTTGGACTCGGGTTTGTTTCGGGGCAGACCATGCAGGAACTGCTGAATGCTTATAACCTTTTCGAAGGGCGATTGTGGATCATTATCCCTGTCTGGATTGGAGTAGCGCCACGGATCTTTTTTTCATTTTCCAATGATTTGGAAGGCGGATTAAAAAAATGATTGATTATGTATAAAAAATGTAACCGGAGGGATCAATGAACAGTACATTTTGGTGGGTTCTGGGGTTGCTTATAATGATTGTGACTATTGCTGTGGCAGCTGTTTATCTTCGGGATATGAATCGTGCCTATGACCGGATCAGTGGAAGGAGTACAATAGTACCAATACCTTTCGGCGATCTCGAATTCGTAGAAGGCGGGAACGCCTCAGGTGAATCTGTACTCGTTGTTCACGGAGCCGGTGGCGGGTATGATCAGGGTGAGCTTATTGCTCAGACAGTGCTGGATGAAAAATTTCGGTGGATCATTCCCTCACGTTTCGGATACCTGGGATCAGCGCTTCCTGAGAATGCAACCTGGAATGACCAGGCTGATGTATATGCCTATTTACTCGACCATCTCGGAATTGATCAAGTTGCTGTCGTAGCGATGTCTCAGGGTGGCCCGTCGGCACTTCTCTTTGCCGTCAACCATCCGGATTGGGTATCATCACTCACCTGCATTTCGTGCGGTGTGGTAGCTTCAGACTCGGAATCTCAAGCGGATGCAAACAGAAAGGGAGCCATTCTGAAAACCATTTTCAGGTATGATTTTTTGTACCGAACAGTCTCTAAGCTGTTCAAAAAGCAGCTGTTAGGTATGATTGGGGCAAATGACGAGGTAATCGCCGTACTCACACCAAATCAGAGTAAAAAAGTAAATCGGTTAATAGAATATATGAATCCTGCAGCTCCGCGATCGGCCGGTGTTGTCTTTGATAACGAAGCCGCATTGCCGGGCGACCGCATAGCCAAAATTAAGGTGCCGACCCTGATCATTCATGCAAAAGATGATCTGCTTCAGCTCTATCACAATGCTGAATTTGCCGCTTCCACTATCCCGGGATCTAAACTGATGAATTATGAGTCCGGAGGGCACATTCTCCTGATAGTGGAACAGGAGGCTGTGAGCAAAGCTGTGACAGATCACATAGAAGGAAATAAAAACATAATGAACACTTTGAATTGATAATAGCACACCGATGGTCACAAAACACAAAATTATGAATATCAATCAACTAATAAATCACGCCACACTTGCTCCCTCAGGACACAACACACAGCCCTGGAAGTTTTCAGCTGATGGGAACATTGTACGAATCTACCCCGATTTTCAGCGAAGCCTGCCGGTTGTGGACCCAGATAATCACGCCCTCTACATCAGCCTGGGGTGTGCGCTTGAAAACCTGGTGATATCGGCGAAGCAAGACGGCCTGACAAGCAGTGTAGACTACTTTCCTGAAGGTGAATCGGAAGAGTGCATTCGTGTTACTCTTGCCGATGAGAACACTCAGAAAGAACAGGAGCTATTTAAGGCTATTCCGGTCAGGCAATCAAACAGAAGCATGTACGATGAGAGAAAGATTTCTTCGGCAGATGTTGATAAACTGCTGCAGGCTAATGTTTCTGATTCGGTATCGGTTAAAACGTTTGATACAGAAGAGAAAGAGGCAGAACCGGTCATTAAACTGGTGAAAGAAGCGAGCAGAATTCAGTTCAGCGACAGGCAGTTTGTAGAGGAACTTATCTCCTGGATACGCTTCTCGAAAAACGAGGTTCAAGCCAAAAGGGATGGCCTGAGCGCAAAGGTTATGGGATTTCCATATATACCCCGGTGGTTGGGCCGCATTATATTAAAAACGGTTGCAAAGCCATCCGGTGAAGCTGCAAGGGCGGAAAAACAGATCCGCAGTTCGTCTCATCTAATTCTCTTTATCTCTAAAAAGAACAACAAGCAACACTGGGCAGATACCGGCAGAGCTTTTCAGAGAACCGCACTGAGGGCTGCTTCACTTGGAATTGCCCATGCTCATTTGAATATGCCATGTGAAGTTGAGTCCGTCAGAGAGAAATTATCGACCCATCTTGGTTTAAGCCCGGATGAACAGCCTCTGTTGTTGATACGAATGGGGTACGCCGCGGAAGTTCCCCGTTCACAACGAAGACCCCTCGATGAGGTATTGGTTAACGGAGAAGGCAAGTGAAAAGACAATTATTCATATGGATAGCTACAGTATTATTATTCGCACATCCGGCGATTGCCCAGGATTCAACACTCGTTCATGAGCCCGAATATCAAAACAAAATTTTGTTTTTGCCGGCGCTTGGCTCTACGCCTGAAACAGGATTTATGTTTGGTGCCGTAGTCGTTCCGCAGTTTAAACTGAGAGGGTCAGGGGCTGAAACGCGCTCATCAAGCCTGCTTTTTTCAGGTATCTACACAACCAAAAACCAGATCCTGCTGGGGTTGTTATCAGATATCATATTTCCTGATGAAAGATGGATACTGAACGGGAACTACTTTGCAAACTACTTTCCGGATAGTTACTGGGGAATCGGGCCCAATACCGGAAATAGTGATGAACGTTCTGTTTTATTTACAGAGATTAATTTCGAACAAACCGTTCTGAAAAAGATTGGCAGGGGACTGTTTACCGGCCCATATATTCGATGGAACAGAGTATATAACCTTACATTTGAAGATAAAGACGGTAATGAAATAATGCCCCCGGTTATTAGAGGGGCAAACGGCAGCACATCATCTGGAGTGGGCTGGTTGAGCCGCTGGGATCTGCGAGACAGCAATATGACTCCCACAAAAAATCACTATGTACAGATTTCACTTTTGATCAATTCATCTCATCTGGGAAGTTCCGACCCTTACACCTCGTATCTCATTGATGCCAGAAAGTACTTTGATTTAAACCGGGATGGACGATCTGTTTTGGCATTTCAAGGGCTTTACAGAACCGTATCCGGAAAGCCGCCTTTTCTGGATATGTCGGAACTTGGCGGAGACAGAATAGGTCGCGGATATTACAGGGGAAGATATCGCGATTTGAATGCGGCCCAATTTCAATCCGAACTGCGTCAGACGATTAAGGGCAGGTTTGGGTTTTCTGTTTTTGGTGCGTTGGGAGAGGTCTGGCATCGGTATGAAGACTATAATTTGTCATCCGTAAAATGGAGTACCGGTGCCGGTTTGCGATTCAATATCAATAAGAATGATCCTACAAATATTCGGATAGATTACGGAGTAGGAAGAGGTACAAGTGGGTTTTACATCCAGTTTGGGGAGGCGTTTTAAACATACTGAGCCATAAAATAACAGATATGCGATCAATCACAGCCTGTTTATCAGCAATATTATTATCACTATTCATGCTTCTGCCGGGAAGTTGTGAAGATCCAGGAGAAAATGGGATAAAAAAGGGTGACATTCAGGAACTGTTGGATCAGCGTATTCCCGGCTGGATGGAAAGGTATGATGTCCCGGGCGTATCCATCGCCCTTGTCAGTAGTGGGGAGTTAACATGGTCTAACGGCTACGGTTTTGCAGATCTTGAAAAGCAGACTCGAATGAGATCAGAAACCGTGTGCCGTGTGGAGTCGATCTCAAAATCGGTAACGGCCCGGGGTGTGATGAAGCTCGTCGAAATGGGAGAAATCGAGTTGGATGATCCGGTCCTTCATCATCTGACCAGCTGGGAATTTCCGAAATCCGATTTCGATATCGAGCGCGTAACAATCCGGAATCTGCTTGGTCACAGCTCCGGTCTTGCCTTGGGTACCATTGGATTGGAATATGCTCCGAAAGAAGAAAAACCAACCTTGAGAGAAAGCCTTTCCCGGGAGGTTCGGTTTGAACGGGAGCCCGGCACCAGATTCAACTATTCTAATGTTGGGTATCACTTTCTTGAACTGCTTATAGAGGATGTCACAGGGCGAAATTTTTCGGAGTTCATGCAGGAAGAGATCTTGAATCCCCTCAAAATGGATCATTCGAGTTTTGATTGGAGTGAAGACTTTATCACACCGGTGCCCAATGGTCATAATTTAAACGGTGAAGCAATTCCGGTCTACGTCTATTCAGAAAAAGGAGCCGGCGGACTTTTCGCAAATGTGGAAGATATTGCACGTTTTGTGGCATCGGGTATGATACATGAATTCTACTCAGGTGAGAATATATTGACGGAACAGAGTATCCGCGAACTCTACACGCTTGTGACTGGCGTGGACGGAATCTACGCATTTGTTTCAGAACACTACGGATTGGGACATTTCTTAGAAACTCTGCCGACCGGACAAATGGCTGTATTCAGCGGGGGGCAGGGAAATGGTTGGATGACCCATTTTCATCTGGTTCCGAAAACCGGGGACGGCATTGTGATCCTGACAAACAGTTCCAGAAGCTGGCCGCTGATTTCACACATTCTAAGCGACTGGGCCGAATGGAACGGATTGGGTTCTGTGGGAATGGGGATCATCACAAAAGCAATCACATGGCTTTGGATATTAATTGGTTTGATAATAGCCGGGTCATTTTTTCAGATGATTCGGATCATCCGGGATTATTCACGGGGAAAGCGACATTTTGATTTACAGTTCAAAAATTATTCAGGTGTTCAATTCGTGCAGTTAGCACTGTTTGTAATTTTAATCTCTGTTTTGATCTGGAGTGCGACACGGGAATACCTGATGATCACATCAGTCTTTCCGGGAGTTACTGAATGGTTACTGGTAGCGACCTTTATAGCATCTCTCGTTCTGTTAATTTCATCTTTAAACTCAGAGGGTTTACAGCACCCTGCCATTGAACAGAAATGATAAATCATCAAAAAGATTGGTGAACATTATTAAATGAGTTGTTAATGCGACTTCAAAATCTGATTCTTATTATATACGTATGTTCCCTATAAGTATCGGATGTTTAACTCAGTATATTTTTTCTGATTATTATTTAATAGTGGCTATTGCATGATTGAATTTTCAATTTTACCACCAGCATTTATACCGGTTTTTATATTCTTTGCCAGAATTATAGATGTCAGCTTTGGCACTCTGCGTATTATGTTTGTGGCTAAGGGATTCAAGTTGGAAGCAACCGTACTTGGCTTTATAGAAATTTTGATTTGCATAAGCTGATCAAGCAGTATCACTACCACAAGGACTTCAAAGGCTCCATCAGCATTAAAAAAGTACTGCCTGCCATTTTAAATACAAGTGAAGGATTGAAAGAGAAATACAGTCAGCCTTATCAGGGTAAAAACTTCAACGGTCAGATCTGGTACCAGGAAAATGAAGAGGGTACTGCTATTGATCCATACAAACTGCTGCCACCAATCAACTTTGAAAACCTTCCGGATTTCGAAACCGGTGAAGATTTCATTGCAGATGGCGGGAGTACCATGATGGCCTGGGCCGAATACAGTTCGATGATGTTACCCAGGAAGAAAGGGATGCCGTTTTCAATGCCCTATTTACCTACTGTGAGCTGGATACCCTGGCCATGGTGAGGTGATGATTGTGGAGGCTTGGAAGGGGGTTTTTGGGGAGTTATGAGGAAGTTGAACTTATATCAGGAAAAACTTCTTGATATTTTCTTTCCAGCATACTGACTTCATCATCAGACAGTGCTTCAAATTCTTTATTTAAGGCACGTTTTGATAATTTGCCATTATTTTGACGCAAAAACCCAATGAGGTTTTCCATGTCTTTATCCGGCATATCAAAATGTTCTTGTATGAATTTTCTCATCTTGTAATGGTTTTCAAGGTATTGCACTTCTTCCGGTAGCGTTTTGAGAACCGTTT
>LKNA01000141.1 GCA_001564065.1 Chitinophagaceae bacterium T5-Br10_B2g13 | reverse complement strand
TAAATAAAAAAAATATTGTCTCTGGCTTCTAAAGCTGTAAAATAACGCCAGTGCCAGCTATTCCAATCGCGAATCCAAACCAAAACCACGGTAAGCGGCGTTTTTGTTCAAGATTTGTGAAGGTTTGATATTCTAGATTGTCAAAATCCTGGCTTGTAACGTAGGTAAGCAGCCTGGATCTATCATCATTCATGGTGTTGACAACGCTTAGTTTGATGTCGCGCAGCTGGGTTAGCTGTAGATCGTTTTGGATCCAAGACGAGGTAAATTGCAAGCGGCTATCTACCCGGAAAAGTCCATCTCCGAACTCTTCTGAAAACAGAAGCACGGTATCAGGATCAGACGTTTCGTTTTGTGGGCTTAAAAAAGAGGCTAAATCTATCTTTTGCCGGTTCGCTTCCAGGGAATCAATATCAAGCTTTAAGCGTCCGATGATTGATGTGTAGTTGGCAATTTGATCGCGGCTATCGCGAATACGTTTTGCCAGGGCTTCATTTTCATTTTGAAGGGAATCAAGCAGAATACCCCGGTCTACGTAGGCGCTTCGTTGAACCCATGACGTAGAGTCAATTTCGGTTTGTCCGTCCGGCACTTCTACAATCTTCGGGTTATTCCATTGCCAAACGTTTCCGGCAATTAAAGCAATAAAAAGAAGCAATACGATGATGGATTCAGTTTTCATAACCTACGTGGGTAAAGTCTGTTATACGAAATGCGTTACCGGGGTGAATGGTCCGTTCTTTGAAATATATGCCTTGGCCTTGGCGCTGATCCCCAAGTGGGCCGGGTGTGGTGTTCGCTTCTATGGTGTGGCCGCTTGGCCCGCTCCATGTTTCGGTCGTAAATCCGGTGTGGCCTTGCCAGGTGTTCCCGCGCCTCCATACCACTATACTACCCTTGGGTATTTCAGTTTGGCCGCGCAGAACTAATTTTGCGGTAATAGATTGGCCGATAATAAAATCTTGTGCAACTGCAGAGCGAATTTCGGGAGTTGTGGCCGCCGATTTGTCCAGGCAGTAGCTTACAAAAGCAGCACAATAGTTATATGCTCCGTCCAGGCCAACACTTTGCAAAAACCGCTGAATTTCCGGGCCGGTGTTTTGTGCAACCTCTTCAATACCGGCGTAATTTTTTGCGGTGTCCAGGTGTGCCGGGATGATTTGTTCAGCCGGTGGAATTTCTAAGCCGGGATCGGTAATAGCTGATTTTTCCGGGGCTTGATTAGGAGAGCTGCAACTAAGCAGTAGCCACAGTAAGGCCAATAACAATTGCGTAGCCAAGGTAGTAGATCGCATAGGCTTTATTCCCGTTTTTGAGTTCATAAAAAGTATCAACATCCCGGAGCAGGGCAGTATCAACCATGTAAAGTAGAAAACAACCTACGGCCGCTTTTGCTACGGCAACTGCCAGTGTACTTAGCTCCAAAAATGCAGTGAATGTAAACCAGATCAGAATAATTGAAATGGCAAATATGCAGACAAAAAACAGGGCGTCACGGGTGGTTTGTGTAACGTTAGGTATTTTCATTTTTCTGCTTCTTCTTAGCTCTTTCTTTAAATTTTTGTTCTAAATCATCCATTCGCATTTCGTGGAATGATGGGGGAGTGGCATCTAAGCCGTTCACCATGCAAAAATTGACAAGCCATGTGTACAGACTCCAATATCTGCCCTTCCATACCACGATTTCGCGTTCAAGCTTCGCTGATTTTTCCTCAACAACCTGAATTCTGCGTAAAATGTCGGAACGAAAGTTTATTCGATCATCCGAACCGGTTTTTGTTATGGCTTTAATCCACCCGAATAATCCGGCAAGGACGGCCCCCAGACACCCGGATATAATTGCAATAACTTCGTTACTCATGGAGATTTGAGGTCTGTATGTAGTTTCGATGATCATTTTTTATATCTATGAGAGATGGCCGCGGCAATTCCGATAAGGGTAATTGCGCCTCCGGCTATCCAGATGTTATCAATAAAAGATCCTGTAGACCTTTTCTGTGATTGTTCGTCTACAACTACCGGTGATTCCCCGGTATAGTCTTGAATAGCCTTCCAAGTTTTGGAGCCTACAACTCCATCGGTAGCTAAACCCATTTTAGCTTGAAAATCTTTAACGGCAATTTCGGTAAGTGGGCCGAAAAGACCGTCAACATCGGTATCTACTACTCGTTGTACCTGGCGAACATCTTCGCCTTCCATCATTGGGGATTTGTTATAAAGTGTTCTCATTTTTTTAGGGCTAATGCAGTTAGAAGAATTCCTCCACCAATGAACCAGTATAATGATGATCCATTACCGGCAGACTTTTTCTCATTAAAAATTCGTTGTTCGTCAGCTTCTATGTCTTTGCGGATGGATTCCTCTCTCTCCGCTTTTTTTTCTAACTGTTTAGCGGTATGAGGATCACCGGCTACATAGAAGGTTCTACTCCCGATTTCGCGTTCGAGAGTAGAAAAACGCTGTGGACGCTTTTGAGCATATTCACGGATCGCGTCGGCGGGCATACTCTTTATTGTGTTTCTCTCAATAAAGCTTATTGGCCCTTCAATTTTCTGAATCTTCAGAAGGTCGTCTACGGTGAAATTAGACGTTTTATTCGTTAATCTGTCTATTTCTGATTGCGAATAGTGTTGAACCTCAACCCCTAAATAACTTGAGTTATGTCCGGGTACCTCCTTCATCTTTGAAGTGATACCCTCATTGGTAGCCAACCATTTTGCAAACCCTGAAGGCCCATAGCCATGACTACTGTTACCCTCTTTAACTGTTACTTGGTGTTTCCCTGCTGCTTTTTGCAGCCAAGCAATTTCATCCCGTGTAGCCTTTCTACCGGCTCTCTCGATACGGTCGATTAAGTGATCTATTTCACCATCATTGGGGTAATATGATGGATTCTCACCTAAATATTGGGCCGACTTCTGTTGTCCTAAATAATGAGCCATAATTTTAATTTTGAGATGGTTTAAATTTGAATTCTCATCTTCGCAGGATTAATGCAGTTAAAAGAATCCCCCCGCCAATGTAGTAGTATTTTTTATCTACACTTTTCAGGTAGGGCATAACTTCACTTTGCAGGGATTCTATAAAGTTTTCGCCGTTTGTACCGCTTGATTTACCATTGCCCGTTTCCGGTTCGCTTTCCTCATCCTCACCGTTTCCGTTATCACCATTTGAAGGTGTGCTTATTGGTGGTTCAAACCCTTCGGTGTCGGTTACCTGAACAACTCCTGCATCGTTTGCATCCTTGGGATCATCATCGGAAGAATCATCCTCCGGTGGTTCCGGTTCGGGCTCCGGTTCACGGGTTGGGGGTTTGGGATCGGGCTGGGGGGATCGGGATCTTTCCGGCTCACGAGTTGGTGACGTACCGCCCCTGGTTGGATCAAGCCGGGTGGTTAATTGGGTTGTGTCTCTGCCGTCATTACTAACACGTACATCGGTACCGGCTGAAAGTCTGCCAAGCATTTGTGTTTCGTCTGTAGATTTGCCGAGTAGTGAACCCATAATTATTTTTTTTGTTGTTTAAGTTGTTGAATTAAAAATCCTGTGCCGCCGGACAGTAAAAGCAATGCCGGGAGTGCTTCTATAAATCCTGCCTGAAATCCCCAAATTCCCATTTCTCCGGCAATCATTTTTTCGCGGTTTAATACATCCCGGCTGAAATCGCCACCTGTTGTTGCGCTGTCGGGGTGAAGCCCTTGACGTACCGCAGATCGAACAGCTCCGGCCCCGGCGTTGTATGCAGCAACAGCCTGTTGCTTTGTTGGGAATTCATCAAGCAAATCGCTTAAAAATTGTGCTGCAAATTCAATATTCCGTTCGTGATCATCTGCCGGTATAATGGTCATAATGGAATGGTAGCGATCATCAACCTGCATGATCCCTTTTCCGTGGCCGTCTCGCCCCGTCCAGTTATTGGAAAGTAGAAACGGATCGGTACCCATACCGGTTTCCCGGCTTGAAATGGCAAGCAGCAGTGTTACCGGAATGCTATGCTTTTTTGCAGCCTCCCGGAACATCTTCATGATTCCCAGCTGCTCAACATTTTTCAGTTGGGCTTTTATGTGTGATTGGTTAATCAAATTAAGTTAGATCATTTGGTCTGTGGAAAATTTTGACTCCTATAATCTCATTGTCGTGTATCTTCTTAGCCAATGCTGATGCTGCTTTATAGTTGCTGTTAAACACATCGAAATCGGCATGATCTTCTTCACGATCATAGAGAATCAGCGTAGTTGTATCTCCATCATAGTTGTACGCATATACGTATTCAATAATGTCGGATAGTCGGTAATCATTACCTGCGGTATCCTCGAATACAACATCTATTGAAGCATTTGCAATCTGCGGCCCCGCAAAGTCAGGATTATCGTAATACTCATTCATGTCAATAATAAACCCGATATCTTCACCCGGAAGTGGAAGCCCGGATATATCAAAGTTCATCTGCATTTCCATATCGCTTTGTGCAGATGGGGTTAAATCATCCTCCCATTCTGATTGATTATTAATATCGTTCATGAACGTAGATCCATCATCATAGAGCTGGAATACTCCATCATCTAGTAGGTTTCCTTCGATGCCGGTACCATATTCGTCCTGTAGAACTTCATAACCGGTTGCTGAATCGGTATAATCTTCTTCTGACTCTGAATCACCTTCACCTGAGCCATTTTCTTCATCAATAACGAAAACAGCCGCATCACTTGGATCACTTTCGACACCCTGCTGCACAGAAGTGGCATAGGCTTCGTACTGATCCGGCTCCAGGCCCTGAATATAAAAGTGAGTATCTGTAATAAGCTCTTCATTAACTTTTACGCCATCCAGGTACACATTGTATCCATCGGCATCTTGAACGGCATCCCATGTACATTTTGCAATTTTCATAAATAACAGGTATTAGATTATTCTTGTTCTACGTGAAAGTTTTCAGGTATTAATTGATCACTATCAAATTGGGCCGCCTCAAAGTTATCCGGCGACAATTCTGATATTTCTATAGCTGCTGCTGAAAAGTTTTTAGGTATGAGAGCTTCCATATCTATTTGATCTACATTGAAGTTCTCCGGGATCAGAGAAGCATTATCAATCAGCTGCACATTAAAGTTTTCCGGCTCTTTTATAACTTCATCTACAAGCTCAACGCTAAAGTTCTCCGGTGGATTGGTTAATTGATCAAGCAGATCAACACTAAAGTTTTGCGGCGCTTCTACCCCACCGGAAAATGTAATTTGATGCACTTCACTGGGATCGCTTTCCCAATCACCGTTTACCGATGTAATCCATATCTCATATTCCCCATTCTCAATATCATTTATTGAGTAGCTGAAATCTTGAATCAGCTGATTAAATTCAATACCGGGAATCAACTCATTATTATGTTTTACACCATTTACATAAACATTATAACCATGAACGACAGATGAGGCTTCCCAAGTGAGTAACAATGAAGATACTTGCTCTTGCACAAATGCTTGAACATTTATAGGCGGTAGAAATGGCACCTCATCTATGTCAAAACCAAACCCATTCAAAAAGTCAAACATTAGTGAGGCATAGTATTGAGGGGTTTCTAACCACTCTACATCATACTGATACTGAATTTGGTTTTTGATATCGGAAAAACCGAAAGGGGGATAGTACAAACCTGTACCATTTTGAATAGCCTTTAAAAGCCGTCGAAATCCCCGTGAGTCTCTTACCTCACTTGGGTTCCAAAGTTGAAAGAATTTACATTGAAGCTTTTCGGGTTTATGAACCTCAAATCTTCGCCTTGTACCCCAAGAACCTGTTATATCACTTTCATATGTATCCGTCCTCATCGTTTCGGGGTTAAATTCCGGGGCCACACTTGTACCCGAACTCGATGTTTCGTGATATGGGTGCGATCTCATCGCAAAAACCATACGAAAACGATTAATGTCGGTCGGCTGGCCCGGGTCTGGTGCAATACGAGGAATTGATCTGCTGCCGGATAATATCGGGCTTGCTGCAGTTACTCTAAGGTTTAGGTCATATAAAGCTTCATTGTAATGATATTTCGGAAGTAACATTTCTTTTAAAATTGCCAGGGCTTCTACTACAAATAACTCTGCCATTTCAGAATCCAAGAAACGATACGTTATATCTATTTCTGTGGCTTCATCAACTACAGGAAACCAGGTAGACCGGTACAGGTTTACAGTCCGGTCTTGTCCTCTCCGCTGCCTAATATCGTCTATGGTATTTCGGAGAATTTGCGTCATTCAGTCGTAAAGAATTCCGTGATCATTGCATTGGCATTTGCCGATACACCATTATCCCAAAAGCCGTAAATCTCTTTTTTATAGAGATGCGCGAAGCTGTGCGAGTTAATTACAAGTGTATCGCCGGGGGAGATTGCCAGGGAATATCTGTTTGGTCCTATATCATCGTCAGATGTGGGAGCCAGGTAGAAATTTCGATCCGAAGCATTATGAACCCATACTTCTACCCGCCGGTTATTTTCCCCGGTAAGTTTTTGGGGTTCACCAATATTTGATACTACAAACAGGGAGGATTCAACATTTGAACCTTGCGAATGCTCCCGGTTATTGGAATTTGAGCTTTGCGAATGCTCCAGGCTATTGACAAGCTTATCTATCTTTTCGGCCAGCTCACATACAATGACTATTAGCTTATCCATAATTAGATTTTATAGGTTTCGGCCAGGAATGAAAATGAGTGGTCGTTCCCTGTATCTGTGTTTCTCAAAAAGATGTCGAAGGGAATATTAGCCTTTAAATTTTGAGGCAAAATGATGTCCATATTCTTGAACTCATCATTGATTTGCGTCAAAAATGTTTCCGGCTTAATCCGTACCTGGTCTTGCCGGAGACTAACCATCACGCTGCTTGGATCATCACTTGAAACGGCAATTCTATACAACCGTAAAGGGTAGGCAGGGAGGCTTACCGATAGGCGTTTAGATGTAACTCCTGCCGGTACTTCCGTATTGGCAAAAACAAACTCTGGTTTTGGAAAAGGAATTCCGCGGTTTTCATAGTCTGCTTTTTTCTTGTTAAGCTGCACATCGTCATACCCAACAAGCTGAATATTTACCGTGTGCTCTTCATCCCCCTGGTTGGTTAGGGTAATGTACATATCGGTGCTATCATCTATAATAAATGCACCTCGTAGAGATCGGTTTATGAATAAATTTCGTAGAGTGGCAAGCTGAATATCTTCAAACTTGGTGTCTTTACCGTTGTTAAACTTGGCTGTTGCTACAACATCGGTTAGGCCGGTACCACCAACAATAAATCGGTTTACTCCGTACTGGCGGGAATTTAAGCCGGTATATCGTAGGGTTTCACTTTCTCCGGGTGCAATGGTAGCCGTTCTGGAGGGGGTGTAATATTGCGCCCCTTTTTGGAATAATTCTTCAAGTTGCTGATTCATGATCGTTCGTTCGTTTAAATCAAAGTTATCTTATTGGGTGTGGCCGCTTTGTTTCGGCCACACCAATAAGTTTTACGAGATTGAGCGTTACCCTGCGGCTTGCTTCAACCGGTCATCGTAGGTTTGCAGTTGCTTCCCGTCCATTTTGGCGAGATACAGTTCAACTTCAAGTCCAAACCGTCCTCGAATCCAATCTTGCTCTTCGGGGAAGTCGCCATTTGCGAACAACACTTCAACAGTGAAGCTCTCATTCGGCTCAAAGAAGAACAGGTTATCAATGGATCGTGGCCCGGTAGCTTGCAGAGTAATCAACGTCTGGCTGATAGCAGCTGGGTTTTCCGCCTCACCATCGCTAATAGCAGCAATGTTGGCACGGGTTTGGGAAAAGTTCATGTAGTCTTTCAGTGGGTGGAGAATACGCTCTTCGCGGCCACCGTTAGTTTCTACTTTAATCACAGCATCTTTCAGAAGATTGGTCACCTTTACGGGATCAATATTTTCATCAGTGATGATGTGCTGTAGGGTACAGTCAACCGACATGGCAAGAACTACATGATTTTTTGCCCCTGGTAGAGGGTTATTCGTGTAGTTGTTGTCGGGATCGTTCGGGGTCGGAGAGGGCGTAAATAACGCCAGCTTCGATGTGTTTCCGCTGATTGTTCTACGGTCGTATCGACGCAGAACCTCAACGCCTTGTGGCAGTGGTACTTTTGCTTTAAAAGACATGGTTGTTCCTTTTAGTCTTTAGGTTTCAGTTTGCCCCAACAACCTGAATTACCTAAGTACGGACTGTCCCCCAACAACCTGCCTTAACGGTTACAGCTTATGGTTGCCAGACTTCGCCTGACTCAAAGCCGCCGTATCCTTCAAAATCTCCAAGTGAATTACCGGGAGAGGAAATGGTATCAAAACCGGATGTTAATGCTTTAGACGAGATTGGGCCGCCATCTGCTCCGTCCGGGAGATCAATTTTTGCGATTGGGTTACCGGACTGATCGTAAACAATACCATCTGCTTTAACGATCAAGTCTTGATGATCCAGTGGACTATCGTCCAGTTCATCATCAACATCACCGATAAACTTATCGCTTACCCGGTGAACGGATGCAAGCACCATACCGCCTGCAACACCCTGGGCAATTGCGTTATTTCGGCTTGTAGTCATGCTGGTTACAATTCCAGCCGCTGCAGGCCCGGCTACAAGTACCATTTCCTTCATATTCTTTGAAAGACCGGTATTTTTGAGGCCGATTTGGAAAAGCTTGATTACACCGGTTGATGCCAGTGCAGCTAATCCATATTGCATAAATAAGTTTTTGCCAGTGTCTACAAAATCTCCGCCTGGATTACTGCGTTTTTTTGCATACCGGCCATTCTTCTTTCGTTTTCGTGCCATGTTATTAGGTTTTTTATGTGGGTTTTGGATTACTAATTCTGCTGGGTTTTTCGCGTAAACTGTTGCCATTAGCGAACTCCGTTATGTTTTTTGTTGGGCGATAATCGCCGTTTCGTTCGTACGTTCATTAATTCAACAGCCCCCTGGCATCCCATTCGATGTT
>LKNA01000140.1 GCA_001564065.1 Chitinophagaceae bacterium T5-Br10_B2g13 | reverse complement strand
TGCATGGAGTTGCCAGGGCAGGTTTGGCAACAGTTTTTCCACAGGTTATAGGTCTGTCTTCGACCTGGGATCCTGATTTGATATTTGATATTGCATCTGTTACCTCAGATGAGGCCAGGATAAAAAATAATGTGACTGGAAAAGGTTTGACCTATTGGAGCCCTACGGTTAATATGTCCAGGGATCCCAGATGGGGTCGCGCGGAAGAAAGTTATGGCGAAGATCCTCACCTGGCATCCCGCTTATCGGTAGAGTTTGTTAGGGGTATGCAGGGAGATGATCCGGATTATCTCAAAACGGTAGCTACTCTAAAACATTACGCAGCAAACAATACAGAGTTTGACCGCCATCACAGTTCTTCAGAAGTTGATCTAAGAGATTTGCTGGAATATTATCTACCGGTTTTTGAAGCTGGTGTTGTGGAAGGTAAGGCTCATTCTGTTATGTCTGCATATAACGCACTTAATGGTATTCCCGCCAGTGCCAATCATATGCTGCTGGAAGATATTCTTAGAGACCGGTGGGGTTTTGACGGTTTTGTGGTGACCGATTGCGGTGCGATTTATGATATGTACGCTAACCACCACTTTACAGAAACACCAGAGGAAGCAGTAGCACTGGCCATCAAAGCGGGTGCGGATCTAAACTGTAGCCTTGATTATGGCTTCTCTCCACGCACACATGTACACTCTCCGGATAGCGAATTAGGTACCGATTCCTTTTATGGTATGTATCAACAGTTTGGTATGACAGCCATTGAGAGTGGCTTGATGACAGAAGATGATGTTGATGCAGTTTTGCATAGAATTATGAGGGGTCGCATATTGCTGGGTGACTTTGATCCTGCAGATCAGGTGCCATACAAACAAATTCCAGAGTCTCTGTTAGACGCTCCCGAACATAGGGAACTTGCACTTGAAGCGGCACGAAAGTCTTTGGTGCTACTAAAAAATGAAAACAATACACTTCCCTTAAATAAGGATGAAATAAAATCCATTGCCGTTCTTGGACCTCTTGGAGACCGATTGGTTTATGGCGGGTACAGTGGAACACCATCTGATCCTGTAACACCATTGCGAGCCATTTCAGAGCGCTTCGGTGTTCCATATCAAACAACTCGCGTAGTGGTTGATATGACGGAATATGCTGAAATGGAAGGCATGCGTCTCGACCCCAACCAAATGGGATTTCTATCATATGTAGAAAATAATAGCTATGTCTCTTACGAAAATGTTGAGTTCGATAATGAAACCATTTTTGAACTAAGAGCTGCCAGTGGATCTGCTGGTGGTAAGGTAACGGTAACCTTGAATTCACTGGACGGCCCTGTATTGGCAGAGATCGAAGTGCCAAACACAGGTGGATGGCAAAGCTGGCGATCATTCTCTAGTCCCATAGAGCAATTGTCTGGCGAATACGACCTGTACCTTACTTTTACCGGTAGAGATGCCTACTCAATGAATGTACAGGGTATGGGTTTCCCTGCTGAACAAGATGCCGATAATGATGCGGTGCTATATGCCAATGGTGTTGGAATCACTGGTGAAAAACATCAAAGTGAATTGGACGAAGCCATTTACTACGCACAAAAAGCTGATGTAGCCCTGGTAGTGGTAGGTACCGACTTATCCATTGCAGATGAAGGGTATGACAGACAAGACCTGGACTTGCCTGGTGCCCAGAAAGAATTGATCAAAGAGGTGCTGAAGGTTAATCCGAATACGATAGTCGTTTTGGCTACCGGATATCCGTTATCCATAAACTGGTCTGACGAAAATGTGCCGGCTATCCTTACAGCCTGGTACGGAGGTCAATCGCAGGGAACAGCAATAACTGAGGTTCTCTTTGGAGATTATAACCCAGGTGGAAAATTGACGTCAACCTGGTATAAAACAGCCGATGACTTACCAGAGTTTACAGATTACAGAATCAGGGAAACCGATAGAACATACCTGTACTTTCAGGGTGAAACACTGTATCCGTTTGGCTATGGTTTAAGTTTTACTGATTTCGAATACAGCAACCTGCGTTTGTCATCCAATGGCATCAGTAAAGATGGTGATATTACGGTAAGGGCAGATATCCAGAACACAGGCCGCTTTGCCGGCGATGAGGTAGTGCAGCTTTACATCCGTGAAGTTGAAAGCAGTGTCAAACGCCCATTGAAACAACTTGCCGCATTCGAACGAATCTCGTTAAAACCAGGTGAGAAAAGAACTGTAACGTTAAACCTACCATACAAGAGCCTTTCTTTTTATGATGAAAACACAGGTAATTTCATTGTAAACGAGGGTGTTTTTGAAGTAATGGTTGGAACCTCGTCTGAAGAAATACTGCTGCGAGCAGATATAAATGCCACAGAGGGCATAGCCTCCGATACTTATTATGGTTTAACAGAATCAAGGTAATGGAGAGTCTATATCTGACATGGCTCAAATGGAGTTGAAAAACTTCAATAAAAGACAAAGAAGTAGGGAAGAAATCTACGCACAGAATGGTTTTGTTACGCGAAAGGTAGCAGAGCCCTTCTATCTCAAAGGTAAATAGCCAATCATAAAACAAAGAAAACTTCGAACTATGAAGAATCACTCAATACTAACTTTAACGGTATTTTTGTTATGTGCTGCTGTAAGTCTAAACAGTTGTAAAACCGTGGGCAATGAAGCGACAACAAATAATAATGTTGAAACAAAAACAAATAGCGAAAAAGGAATAACAACAATTGGCACAGCTTTGGATCCTGTGGATTACGTAAATAATCTCATGGGAACGGAAAACAAATTCCTTCTTTCACATGGTAATGTCTACCCTGCTATAGCCATACCATGGGGGATGAATGCTTGGGTGGCTCAGACAGGAGAAATGGGGGATGGCTGGCAGTATGTCTATAGTGACAACCAAATAAATGGTTTTAAACAAACACATATGCCGAGCCCCTGGATGAATGACTATGGTAATTTTGCAATCATGCCTGTTGCAGCTGTAGCTGATACCGTGGGCGGCGGTGAGAATATGTTATTTGGCGAGGAAGAACGTGAAAGCTGGTTTTCTCATAAAACAGAGATATCAAAACCTTATTATTACAGTGTATTTTTAGCCGATCACGATGTAGTGGCTGAATTGGCTCCCACTAAGAGGGCGGCGAGGTTTCGATTTACCTTTCAGTCATCATCTGAATCGAATATTGTGATTGATGCCTATGATGATGGTTCCTTTATTGAAATCATTCCGGAAGAAAGTAAAGTAATTGGCTATTCCACAAAAAACAGTGGTGGGGTTCCTGACAATTTCAAAAATTATTTTGTTATTGATTTTGATCAGCCATTCGAATCCGGTACCGTATGGAGTGGGGATGAGTTGCTTTCGGGAGAGTCGAAGGCCGAAGGTAACCATGTAGGAGCCATCATTCAGTTTGCGACGGAATGGGGAGACCAAATTGACGCAAGAGTGGCCTCTTCATTTATTAGTCATGAACAGGCAGAGATCAATCTTGAAGAAATCGGAAATGATAGCCTGGAAAAAGTTAAAGCCGACGGTAGAGCCATCTGGAATGAGAAATTAGGCCGTATCCTGGTACAAGGGGGTAGTCAGGAGAATACTGAGACTTTTTATTCAACACTCTACCGTATGTTGCTATTTCCGAGAGAGTTTCATGAAATAAATGCCGAGGGTGAAACCGTCCACTACAGTCCGCATAATGGCAAAATTGAATCTGGTAAGTTCTATACAGATACCGGATTTTGGGATACATTCAGGGCCCATTTCCCCTTCTACGATTTAATGTTTCAAGATCGCAATAGCGAGATAATGGAAGGTCTGGTTAATGTCTATGAACAAAGCGGTTTTTTGCCCGAATGGGCGAGTCCCGGCCATCGTGATATTATGATTGGTAACAATTCGGCCAGTATCATCGCAAGTGCCTACTTAAAAGGTAGACGTGGGTATGATATTGAGAAGCTTTATGAAGGGATATTGCACGGTACCGAAAATGTACATCCGGAAGTCTCTTCTACCGGTCGTTTAGGACATGAGTATTATAACGAAATCGGTTATATCCCCTATGATGTTGGTATCAATGAAAGTGCCGCACGAACTCTTGAATATGCTTATAATGATTGGTCTATTTACAAACTGGCAAAAGCGCTGGACAGACCCGTGGAAGAGATTGAAAGATTCAGGGAGCGTAGCTTGTACTATCAAAATGTCTTTGACCCTGATCATAATTTGATGAGGGGTAGAAATGAAGATGGTAGTTTTCAATCACCTTTTAATCCATTCAGGTGGGGTGATGCATTTACCGAAGGCAATTCATGGCATTACAGTTGGGCCGCTATGCACGATATGCAAGGGTTGATTAACTTAATGGGAGGAGAAGATGTATTTGTCTCGATGCTTGATTCCCTGTTTATTCTTCCCGCAGTATATGACGACAGCTATTATGGATTTCCCATTCACGAAATCCGGGAGAAGCAAGTGGTAAATATGGGACAATATGCTCATGGTAATCAGCCAATACAGCATATGCTCTACCTTTATAACTATGCGGGACAGCCGTGGAAAACTCAGTATTGGGTTCGTGAAACAATGGACAAGCTTTACAGTCCGACACATGACGGGTACCCCGGGGATGAAGATAACGGTCAAACTTCAGCATGGTATGTATTCAGTGCGATGGGATTTTATCCTGTCACACCTGCTGGTGATCAGTTTGTTTTGGGTTCACCGCTTTTCCCTTTTATGGAAGTGAAACTTGAAAATGGAAATACCATCACGATTGAAGCGGAAAATAATGTGTCCGAGAATTATTACATCGATGAAATGTATGTCAATGGTGAGTCGTATAATAAAAACTATATAGAATATAGTGTTTTAATGGAGGGTCCACATATTAGATATGTAATGTCTAATGAACCCAACAAAGAGCGTGGAACGGACAGGGAAGCCTATCCTTACTCGTTCTCCGAAGAAAATTAAAGAAGATAATGGGGGAGGGGCATATCCTTCCCCTTACTTCTTTTATTAGCACACTAATTGGGAAATTGTGGTAATAACGGTTTACCAAACGAATTCGCATCCTGTGAAAGTCCGAATGTTGACGTTAATGTATTAATTGATCATTGCAACGGCAGCAGTTATCGAAACGAATATCAAAACTGAAAAATTTTGGTTTATTTTTAGCAAATTTTATAAAACAGATCTACCACCACTTTGCCATGTATTTAAACAAGTAACTTGTGAAAAAAATGCAAATTTTATCAATGATAGTATCAAAATTAAACTCCAATAAATTGAAAGTATGAAATATCTTATTGTAGGACTCTTTGCTGCTTTCTTTCTGTTTACGCTAACTTCTTGTGAGAGTTCCTCCAATGAGGCAAGTATAGATTCACAAGAACAGATTCTGGTTTTTTCTAAAACAGGTGGCTTTCGTCACGATGGCTCTATTGAAACCGGGCAGGTAGCCTTTCAGGAATTAGGTGCTAAACATAACTTTGAGGTAACCCTTAGTGAAGATGCCACACTATTCAATACAGACAGCCTTGCCCGCTACAATGCAGTTGTTTTTTTAAACACTTCAGGGCCTATTTTCAATGATGAGCAAAAAGCAGCATTTGAAAATTATATCCAAAATGGAGGTGGCTACCTTGGGATCCACGCCGCTTCAGATACAGAATATGAGTGGCCATGGTATAATAGTCTGGTAGGTGCTTATTTTGACGGACATCCTCCTGTAATGGAGGCTGTAATAGAAGTGGTTGATGCAAATCATCCAGCTACCAAAAATCTACCAAGTCAATGGACACATATTGATGAATGGTATAATTTCCGAAGCTTTAACGATGATATCAACGTATTGCTAAAACTTGATACAGACAGCTTTGAAGGAAGTGAGCACCCCGGCGATCACCCGATAGCATGGTACCATGACTACGATGGTGGCCGGGCATTTTACACCGGGTTAGGACATACCAATGAATCTTTTTCGGATGAAAATTTCCGTGAACACCTTCGTGGCGGACTAAAATATGTTATGGGTAATTAAACTGACTATTTGTTGAATACTGTATGTATTCGAATGTGAGTGTACCACAGGTGAAGTAAATCATCTAAAAAATTTGCTTAAATATTTACCTACATCATTCAATTTACATGTATATGGATTGTAAACTTTTTGCCCTCGTAGCCATCTCTTGTTTTTTGGTCATTTCGTGCCAGCAAAATGGAGCTGACGAAGAGATCCGACACACCTCGAATACATTGCCTATGAATGTATTGGACTTTAGTAGTCTGGATGAGTTTCAATCACCAGATGCTAACTGGACAGTTGCCGGAGATGTTAGCTCCGACTACCAAATACGCCATTCCATGAATATTCAGGAAGGAACAGGTGTGCTTGTGAACCAACCGACTGAAGACCATGCCGGCAATCTCTTTACAAAAATGGAGCATGGCGATCTGGAGTTACGCATGGAGTTTTTGGTTCCGAAGGAGTCCAACTCCGGAATCTACTTTCAGGGACGTTACGAGCTTCAGATTCTGGATAGCTGGTCGGTAAGTGAGCCTGATTTTAACGATTTGGGGGGTATATACGAACGTTGGGATGAAACCAAACCCGAAGGTGAGCGAGGTTTTGAGGGTCATGCCCCAAAGGTAAACGCTGCAAAGGTACCCGGACTTTGGCAGGATTTTCACGTCATGTTTCGGGCTCCCCGGTTTGATGATGAGGGCAATAAAATCAAAAATGCCCGCTTCGAATATGTTAACCTGAACGGTATGCGCATACATGAGGATGTGGAGTTAACTGGGCCAACACGGGGGCAGGCTTTTGAAGGGGAGGCAGCCGAAGCGCCATTGATGATTCAGGGAGACCATGGACCGGTGGCCATCCGTAATATACGATATAAGAAGTACAGCCAAACCGATTCCCTTACCATAGAAAACCTGGCATATACCATTTATGATTACGAAGGTACAGAAATGCCGGATTTTGATAATCTTGAAGTTCTTAAAGAAGGGGTTACAGATTCCTTTAATGTACACTTACTAAGTCCAAAACCGGAACATTTCGCTGTACGATTTACCGGGGACCTGATAGTGCCCACCAGTGGCGACTATATGTTTGAAACTCATATGGATAACTCCGGGGATGTATATATAAACGATGAGCTTGTCGTATATAATAGCGAAAAACCCCGCGCGCTCATTAGAGCAAATACTGTCCATTTGGAAGCGGGTATTAATAAACTGGTTGTCGAGTATCATCAGATAGAAGGTAGAGCAGATGTTACTTTAATTTATGAAGGCCCGAGGATGGAAAAACGTTTCTTGGCCTCCAACAATATTTGGGATGTTCATCCACCTCCGCCTCCCATAGTTCTGGAACCCAAACCTGGTGAGCCGGAAATAATAGGTGGTTTTGTAAACATCCATGGTGACCGAAGAACTCAGTTGCGCCATGTTGGCCATGCGGAAGGCATCCATTATACATACGATCTGGAACGCGCTGCCTTACTGCGCTTCTGGAGAGGCCCCTTCGCTGATGCTTCTGGATTGTGGGTTGGGCGCGGCAGCCAAACTTTTTATCCGCTTAATATGACTATCGATGGAAGTGGAGGCGTTCCCATAGTTAATCTGAAATCTGACGATCTATTCAGCAATCAGGATGTTCCCGAGGGTATGGATGGAGTTACATCCTATGAGTTGGTTGATGGTATGCCGGTGTTTACCTCGCGCTATAACGATATTGAGATTACGGATTTTCTATCACCCACAAATGATGGAAAAAGACTACGACGCTCAATAAAACTGAAAGCTCCTGGCTCAAAGCAAAATATGGCTGTACGTATAGCTCAGGGGAGGCAGATCGAACGGCATGTTACCGGTTTGTACCTGATTGATGGCAGGTATTTCGTAAAACCAGATGATGCTATTGCAGAACGTGTCGCCATTCATCAATCCGGAGATAACCAACTGCTATATACTCCAGTTCTTAACGGCAGCAATGAGTCTTCCATAGCATTTGAATTCATCTGGTAATCCATCAACTTTTTACGCTTAATATTTCTACCCATGATAAACATAAAACGTATGCAGAATTCACGAACAGCTGCAGAGGTGTCAGCGAGCCTTTTTGCGGCAATAGTGCTGTTGCTTTTATTTTCGATACAAGGCATAGCTCAAGATGTCAGCGAGTCTGACTATTATACCATCCATTCGATGCCGGTACCTGATGATATTGTACTGGAAGCAGGAGGCTTGGTCTTTAACGACAAGGGACAACTCATGGTTACAACCCGCCGTGGCGAAATATGGACCATCACGAATCCTGCTAGTAAAAATCCTACTTTTAAACGATTTGCCCAGGGTTTGCACGAGGCTTTGGGAATAGCCTATCGCAATGGAGCCTACTATGTAACGCACCGTAGCGAACTGCTAAAAATTCAGGATCGCAATGGTGATGGAAAGGCAGACCTTTTCGAAGTGATCTACCGCTTTCCACTTTCAGGTAACTATCACGAATATAACTACGGGCCTAAATTCACTCCCGAAGGCGATATGATCGTTACCACCAATCTTTCTTTTGAGCACATGGGTTTGAGCCTTGCACCATGGCGCGGATGGTTGCTCAGGATTACCGAAGACGGTGAAATGACTCCCTATGCTACCGGCCTACGATCTCCCTTGGGAATTGGTATCAACGCCGAGGGTGATATTTTTTACTCTGAGAACCAGGGGGATTGGGTGCCTACCGGATGGGTTACGCATCTGGAAAAAGGAGATTTTGCCGGACACCCATCAGGTCTGGATTGGACGCATCTTCCTGAATCCCCACTTGATCTGAAACCGGAAGCTATTGACGATTCCAAGGGACTCAGTGTGCACGAGTATTCCCGAAAAATTCCGGAGTTTAAGGCTCCGGCCATTATGCTGCCCCATGGCTTAATGGGGATTTCAACAGCAGATTTGTTATTAATTGAACATGATGATCAGGTTGGACCATTTACCGGACAGTTT
>LKNA01000139.1 GCA_001564065.1 Chitinophagaceae bacterium T5-Br10_B2g13 | reverse complement strand
TCAAACAGGTGGTTACGGAATTGGAAATAATAACTGGCCGTTTATTTATGATAGATTTGCTGAGGATGGATTAGGTAATGAATTGCTCAACACCACTGTTTTTCCGAACCCTTCTGTTGAGCTCTATAGAGCGCTTACCGGTCAGAGAAGCGGAGTGTTTTTTACCGGTATTGATGCCCAGAGTGTTTTTGGCGGACAGCGGGTGCCGCTCTATGCACCGTCTGAATGGAATGGAGGTTCATCTTACTCACACCTGGATCAAAATGTATTCTCTCAACAGCAGAATTTGGGCAGTGCTTTGATGCGGCCCAGAATAGACCGGCAGTTTGCGATACATTCGCCCGGTCCGGTTTTTTGCGGTATGCTGAGCGACTGGGGTTGGCCTCTTGGGAGCAACTGCCTGGAGTTGGTTGGAGGCGAATCTCAGATTGTCATTAGCCAGGATCTCAAAGAAGACGGTCTCGATTTCGGGGTTGCCAATGTTGGTGATAGAGTGGAACGTACACTCAGTATTGGAAATGACGTGAACTCTGAAGATCCGATGTCCTACAGTATTTCGATTGACGGAAACAGCTTTGTGGTTTCACCTGCAGGGCTGGCGTCAGGTACTCTCGATCCCGGAGAAAACATAGAGGTGATTATACGATATATTCCAAGAAACGATCGTATTCACCAGGGTGTGGCGAGGATTACTCACAATGCAAATAATGAGCCGAGTCCACTGTCTATCAATTTAACCGGAGAGTCTCTCAGGGAAGATGAAGTTGCGCGGCTTGAGGATAACTATCCTAATCCATTCAACCCTACTACCACTATTCCTTATGTTCTGCCGACAACATCTGATGTACGGCTGGATATCTATAATGTAAACGCACAGCTGGTTCAAACTTTAGTGAATGAACAGCAGCCGGAGGGGCGATACAACCTTCAGTTTGATGCTGCTAATCTTGCCAGCGGAATGTATTTCTATCGTCTGATTGTGAATGACAGAGTTTTTGTAAAGAGACTGCTGCTGGTTAAATAAAAGAAATAGCCGATTTTTTAAGAAGAGTAGAGTAAGACTTCCCCTCATTAGTTAAGGGGGGCAGGGGGTGGTTGGACCGGCAATTTTTCCTTAAAAAAATTTGTAAAAGAAGCTTGACCTGTTTGAACCACCCCTTTATCCCCTCCTTGAAAAGGAGGGGAAGTCTTCCAATACATAATAGGAATATATTATGTTAGTGTTTATGCGGCTAAGGGTTGGTTGAGTATATATCTTTGTTTCAAATCTCAGCAAGATCTCTCAAAAACTGCTCAAACTCGGGGGTGTCATATTTTGCAAGGCCCTGTTTCTCCATCATTAACCTGCCGTCTCCGGAGATAACGTACGTAGTTGGAATGACGTTACTCTCGTAGGTTCCCGGTACTTTTGTGCGGTAGTGATAGATAGGCATATCAAATCCTCTTCTATCCATAAATTCTTTCGCCTTCTCGAAATCCTCATCCATGGATACGAGGACAAACTTTACGCCGTCATTTTCATTAAACTGCTTGTAGAGTGAGTTAATGGAGGGCATTTCTGCAATACAAGGCGGACACCAGGTTGCCCAGATATTCATGAATACAACTTCATCTTCGAAATGAGCGAGTGAGATAACCTGTCCCTCTTCATCTGCCATGAAAAAGTCCCGGTTGGCCTCAGGGAATGTATCCGTAATGGATGGAATGGACGGTTTGATCAGCCCGGTGGCTAAAAGTCCTTTTTGAAGCGTTCCGATTACCGTGGTGTGCAGACCCGTGAAATATAGAAATGCGATTACACCAATTATGGCTCCCCACTCGATAAGGGATCGTTTTCGTTTTTTAGCTTTTTCTTCTTTTTCAGTCATTATAAAAGTTTTTTACTCATAACTAAAAAGCCGGAGACATATTGCTCCGGCTCAAAAGCGTAAAGGTAATGAGAGAGTTATGATTCTACGGACGAATTTTGATATCCACTTTACTTCCTGAATCTCCGCTCTGATTCTGTATTGAGATTGTTTGCTGAACCCGATTGGCAATCTCTTTCAGGCCTATTGCAGCCGGTGACGCGGGATCAGAAGCCACCACAGGTGTGCCGGAGTCACTGGTTTCGCGAATCTGTTCACGGAGAGGTACTTCACCTAAAAACGGAACTTCAAGTCGCTTGGCCAGATTTCTGGCACCGTGTTTTCCAAAAATGTAGTACTTCTTCTCAGGCATATCATCCGGTACGAAGTAGGCCATATTCTCTACGATTCCCAGAACAGGCACATTAACCTTACTGAACATGGCTACGCCTTTTCGGGCATCATCAAGAGCTACGGTCTGCGGTGTGGAGACAATTACTGCCCCGGTAAGTGGCACGGTTTGTACAATCGTCAGCTGAATATCTCCGGTTCCGGGAGGCAGATCCAGAATAAGGTAGTCGAGCTCGCCCCACTCCACTTCCTGCATAAACTGTTTAACGGCGCTTGTTACCATCGGGCCACGCCAGATCATTGCCTGATCGGTATCAACTAAGAATCCCATTGAAACCAGGTGAACTCCGTGCTTCTTAATCGGAACCAGTTTTTTCTGGGTGGTGATATTCGGGCGCTCCTTCACATCAAACATAGTGGGTACGCTCGGACCGTAAATATCGGTATCAAGCAGCCCGACTCTTGCTCCGGTTTGAGCCAGTGCAACAGCAAGGTTGGCTGCTACGGTAGATTTACCAACACCACCTTTACCGGATGCTACTGCAATCACATTTTTTACGCCGGGGAGAACGGATTCCTGTTGAGGCTGTTGTTGCTGCTGAGCTTGCTTGGGAGCATCATCGCCATCCAGCTCGCGTTGCCTTGAAATATTGATTCCGACAGTGATATCGAGGATCGCCTCTTTATCAACAAATTTGTGAATTGCTTTGGTGCACTCTTTTTTCAGATAATCGGCCAGGCTGTCATCCTTTCTGGGCAGCTCGAGAGTGAAGGCTACATATTTATCCTGAATAATGAGGTCCTGAATCAGATCAAGTGTGATAAGGTCTTTTTCGTATTCAGGGTGGATAACCTGAGAAATGGCGCTTTTAATTTGTTCTTTGTGGATAGACATAAATGTTTTACGTGCTTGAAATTGTTACCTTTCAAAAATAAGTAGAATAAGGGCTAATTTAAACGTTCAACTGGATTAAGCTCTACAGCTTACAATATTACGTTTAATTCATTAATTGAATATGAATTGTAATGTTGACCTAATGAACGGGATTGGCCCGATCCGGAACTTTATAACGAGAAACAGTTTATAAAAATTTATGTCTAAACGAACTCCATTTTATCACGAACACGAAAAACTGGGTGCGAAAATTATTGATTTTGGTGGGTTTGATATGCCCGTTCAGTATGAGGGGATCAAGCAGGAGCATATGGCCGTCAGGGAAAAAGCCGGTCTGTTTGATGTATCCCACATGGGGGAATTTTTTGTAAAAGGGCCTGAGGCGCTCAGTTTGATTCAGAAAGTGACCATCAACGACGCGTCTAAATTGGTTCCGGGAAAAGCTCAGTACACGGCAATGTGCTACGAAGATGGCGGTATTGTGGACGATCTGCTGGTTTATATGCTTTCTGATGAAGAGTATATGCTGGTAGTTAACGCTTCTAATATTGAAAAAGACTGGGGGTGGATTACAAGCCGGAACAGCATGGATGCCGAAATTGAAAATCGATCGGATGACTATGCACTGCTGGCGCTGCAGGGGCCAAATTCAGTTGAGATACTGCAGAAGCTGACCGAGACGGATGTTTCAGAAATTAAGTTCTACACGTTCGAAATGGGAGCTGTAGCCGGAGAAGAAGATGTGATAATTTCTGCAACCGGATATACCGGCGAAAAGGGATTTGAGCTCTATATTGATACCAAAAAAGCAGATGCTGTTAAAATCTGGAATGAACTTTTGAAGAAGGGCGAAGAGCTTGGTCTTGAACCGGCAGGCCTTGGCGCACGCGATACCCTGAGGTTAGAGATGGGTTTTGCGCTTTATGGTAATGATATCTCAAAAGATACCAACCCAATTGAAGCAAATCTCGGCTGGCTGACAAAACTGGACAAGGGTGATTTTGTTGGCAAAGAGGCTGTTGCTGAAGTAAAAGATAAAGGAAGAAGCCGTAAGCTATCCGGATTTGTGATAGACGAGGGGAGAAATGTACCACGCTCGGGATATAAAATTCTGAACTCAGAAGGAGATGAGATCGGTTTTGTAACAAGCGGAACACAATCCATCTCTTTGAATAAAGGTATTGGAATGGGTTATATCGATATGGATCACGCTAAAGAAGGTGAATCCATTAAAATCCAAATCAGAAAAAAAGAAGTAAGTGCAACAGTTACAAAGCCGCCATTTTATAAGAAATAAGAAGTATGAGCAGTATTAGAAATATCGATGTATTTTTTTCGGCGCAATCATTTCAGGAAAATGAACTGCGCGATAAATCAGTAGTTGTGATTGATGTGCTTCGTGCAACATCAACCATTGTAACCGCTATGATGAATGGCGCCAAAGGTGTAATTCCCGTTGAGGATATGGGCGAAGCGAGTCGAATTGCCCAAAGTGTGGACTCGGATAACTACCTGCTTTGCGGGGAGAAGGACGGAGCTAAAATTGAGGGATACGATCTCGGAAATTCGCCACTTGAATATTCCAGGGATGAGATTGAAGGAAAAACCCTGATTTTTAACACCACAAACGGCACCAAGGCGATAAAAAAATCACTGGGTTCAGCAACGATCTATATTGCATCATTTCTGAACTTAAGCACAATTGTAAAAGCACTCGGTGTTGAAAAAAATGAAATAGTGCTTCTGTGTGCCGGCTGGAAAGGTCGACTTGCACTGGAGGATATGTTGCTTGCCGGAAATATAATCTACAATTTATCGGGCGGTAAGATATCAGATGATGCTAATGACGGTGCTAAAGTGGCATTTGGTCTCTACGAAAAATATTCCGATGATATTAAGTCGGTAGTCTTTCAGTCTAACCACGCTCAGCGGCTGAAGGATGTGGTGGGTTCCGATGATATAGACTACTGTTGTCAAACAGACATTACCGACCAACTACCTATTTTGCACGACGGAATTATCTCGACATAATATGGCTAAAAAAAAGCAGAACGGTTTTTTCAGCAATTTTAACTATTCCCGGAAAATGGAGGTGGCGGGAATTTTAATTATGGCAGTCGCGGGATTGCTATTGCTCAGTATCGCCTCATATAATCCGGCGGATTACGCTGTGGTGAAATCCCTGAACTCAAGTTCGCTCTTTCAGATCGATCAAGGGCCTGCACTGCGTATCAGCAACTGGCTTGGAGTTGTGGGGGCGTATATCTCTTATACGCTGGTGCATACCCTGTTTGGCTACACAAGCATCATTATTCCGATAATTATTGCTGCATTAGGCTGGTTTGTATTTCGCCAGAATGATCTGGGTGAACTGGGATGGCCTGCCGCTTACGGTCTCTGGGTGATGGTATTGGCGTCCACAATTATGGGGTGGTTTTACAATCGGTTTGAAGCCTATTCGATGTCCTGGAGCGGTAACTCAGGAATCTACGTAGCCGGTATTCTGGAGAATATTCTCGGGCTGGGCTCTATTATTTTATTGCTGGTTTTGATGTTCGTTTCGCTGCTCATTTTGGCAGACCGCGATCTCCAGAAAACCTTTGAACTGATTCAGGGGTGGAAATCGGATCTGAGCAGTAAACGGGAAAAGAAGAAAATAGAGAAACAGCGTAAGAAAGAGGAGAAGCAGCGCGAAAAAGAAGAGCGCAAAGCAATTAAACAGCGCCAGCAGGCCGATGCTGCTATGAAAAAACAGGAAGAGGAGAAAAAAGCAGAGGAACCTCCTGCCTCTATTGATGAAATTGTGGAACGTTCACAGAAAGAGGATGAAGATCGCCAGATGCAGCGCAAAAAAGAGAGCGCCGAGCTGGAGAAAAAACCGCCGAGAGCCATCCTCGAAAAGAGTCCGGACAAGACTGTTGAAGATGATGAAGATGACGTGGAAATCTCCGTTTATGTGGGCGAAGGTGATGAAGAAGCCAGCGAAAAAGAGCTTGACCGCCTGAATAAAGACAAGGCGAAAGAAGTACCCGTTATAAAGTATAAATTCCCGGGAATTGATCTGCTGACTTCACCTCCGAATGAAGGCAATGAGGTGGACCTGGAGGAGATTAAAGAGAATAAGCGGATTATTCTTGATAAGCTGAAACGCCACAAAATTGAGATTTTAGGAATCAACGCGATTGTAGGCCCAACAGTAACTCTTTACGAGCTGGAGCCTGCCCCGGACGTGAAAATCAGCAAGATTGAGAGCTATGCCAATGACTTGAAAATGGCCACAGCGGCCCACGGATTGCGTATAATTGCACCTATCCCCGGACGTTCGGCTGTGGGTATTGAAGTGCCAAACAGCTCGCGAGAAACGGTGTTTATCAAATCGGTAATAAACACAAAGAAGTTTGTAGAAACGGATTACAACCTGCCTGTAGCCTTCGGAAAAACGATTGAGAATGAAGTGTTTATGGTCGATTTAACCCGGATGCCCCACCTGCTCATGGCGGGTGCTACCGGATCCGGTAAATCGGTTGGTATTAACACCATTATTACCTGCCTTCTATACAAGTGTCATCCCGACGACCTGAAGTTTGTGATGATTGATCCGAAGAAGATTGAGCTTTCTCTCTACCGGAATATTCAGAATCACTACCTGGCGGTTCTGCCCGGATCGGACGAACCGATTGTAACTGATACAACCCGGGCAATGGAGACGCTGGAGAGTGTAACCAAAGAGATGGATGAGCGGTATGATCTGCTGAAGATGGCCATGGTTCGCGATATTAAATCTTACAACGAAAAATATGATACCGGTGAATTAGACGAAGAACTCGGCCACCGTCATCTGCCGTACATTGTAGTAGTAATTGACGAGCTTGCCGACCTGATGATGACGGCCGGGAAACAGATTGAAGAGCCGATCGCGCGCCTTGCACAGCTTGCACGTGCTATTGGGATTCACCTGGTGGTTGCAACTCAGCGGCCATCTGTAAATGTAATTACCGGTACCATCAAAGCGAACTTTCCGGCGCGAATTGCCTATCAGGTAGCTTCTAAAGTAGATTCGCGCACCATTCTGGATACCGGCGGTGCCGATCAGCTGATTGGCCGCGGTGATATGCTCTTTTCGAACGGTGGCGGTATGACCCGAATTCAGAACGCCTACGTGGATACCGAAGAGGTAGAACGAATTACTTCGTTCATAGGCTCTCAGCGTGGATATAAGAAACCGTTTCAGCTTCCGGTAATTGAAGATGAAAATGAGGGCATTCCCGATCCGCTGGATGATATTGACGACTATTTCAAGGAAGCGGCGAAGATTGTTGTGCTTCATCAACAGGGATCTGTATCACTGCTTCAGCGTAAGCTTAAAATCGGTTACAACAGAGCCGGGCGTATCATCGATCAGCTTTACAACGCGGGAGTTGTAGGGCCATATCAGGGAAGTACGGCGCGGGATGTGAAAATTGAGGATGAGGAAGATCTCGAAGATATCTTCGAAGAGATTGGGGTTTAATGACTCTTTTAAATACTGTAATCAACACTTTTGCGTTGATCGGGAACTGCATATCGATTGAGCAGTTAACAGGGTAGAGATCTTTTGTAATGAACTGTTTTGAAGAGGCTATTATGAAGCTAAAACGAATTATACTTTCGACACTATTTCTGAGCTTGCTGGTAATGGGAAATCTGTTTGCCCAAACACCTCAGTTCGACAGGCTGAAAGCGAATTTTGAGGCAAATCGCATATTTGAAGCCAGTTTCTCTCACCTTTATAAAGATGCATTTACGGGAGAGGAGCAGTTTTCGGAAGGGAAAATCTGGATTGGAAAGGAGAAATACCGGATAGAGGGCGACCTTCAAACCATGGTAGTAGACGGCGAAGTATCCACGGTGTATGATCAGGCCAGAAACCGGGTAATTATCAGTGATTATATTGAAGAGGAAGACGATTTTGCTCCATCACGTATGCTGCAGGGCGTGGATGAATCGTTTGAAGTAAGTGAACGATCGCTGCAGAACGGTAGTGCAGAAATTACCCTCACCTCAGATGATCCGTTTACCGTATTTAAAACCGTAACTATTTTTCTGAACAGCGAGGGCAATCCGGAAGAGATCGTTGCTGTAGATCAGGTAGAAAACGAATTGGTAACCACTTTTGAAAATGGATTCTTTACCGATGAGGTAACAGACCTGTTCAGGGTTGAAGTGCCGGCAGATGCTGAACTTATAGACTTGCGCTACAATAGCGAATGAAGAAAAAAAGAATCGTAAACATACTTGTATCTGTTGCGGTAGCCATACTGTTTGTGCAGCTGGCGGTAAGAAATGTAGATCTTGCCGAACTTTGGCAGCAGATGAAACTGGCAACCTTTTACTGGTTGCCTTTTTTTGTTCCGGTTCTTATTGCCAGCCATTTAATGAGGGCTGAAAGGTGGAGGCTGCTTCTGAAAAATGACGGAGATCGTATACCTCGCTCAACACTTTTTGCCGGAGTGATGCTGGGTTATGTTCTTAACAATGTTGTTCCGCGTTTGGGTGAGATATCTCGCCCCGTTTACGTTGCCAAAAAACAGGCGATGAGCTCAAGTAATCTGTTCGGTACAATTGTAATAGAACGCCTGTTCGACCTGGCTACCATGATGTTGCTCATTGTTTTTGTTTCGTTCTATTTGATACGTGATGTCGGGCTGTTGGAACAGCTGTTTGGAACGGAGAGCTGGCCGTGGTATGCCTATCTTGGTATTCCGCTCTTTTTTATAGTTGTAATTGCAGGAATATGGTTCATATACAAGGTTCTGAATTACAGTGATGAAAAAGAGCCATTCAGCAGCTCAATAATGAATAAGATTCTGAATAAGGCCCGTTCTTTCACAGAAGGGATGATCTCTATCCGGCATGTAAAAAACTGGCCGATGTTTTTACTGCTTACGGCAGGAATCTGGATTGG
>LKNA01000138.1 GCA_001564065.1 Chitinophagaceae bacterium T5-Br10_B2g13 | reverse complement strand
TGGACGAACGACGGAAACCGACTTTTTTACGGTGTGATGAATGCAGAGATGGTAGCACTGGATGAGATCCGTGAAGAACCCGATTCACTGACAGCTGAAAATTTATATGATGTTGACAGATATTTAAAAAGTGTGGAAGGAAAGGTATGGCACTGGGATGATCCGCAGATCAAAACCCACGAAAAGGTGACCTGGAATAGCCGGAAAAATCATCTTTACACGGCAGTTTATCACCTCGAGATTGGATACTCCGTGCAGATTGCCACCAAGGAGATTCCGGATGTACGCCCGGTTCATCACACTGGAAAAGCATTGGGGTCAACCGATCAGCCCTACCAAAAATTGAGAACGTGGGACGGTACCTACCGCGATTACTATCTGATTGACCTGCAGACGGGGGAAGCCGAACAGTTTCTTGAAATGCAGCGGTTTGGAGCAGAACTGTCGGCTAATGGCCGGTTTGCCGCCTGGTTTGACGGGAAAGACTGGCATCTCAAACATACAGAAGACGGGACCAATCGAAATCTAACCGTTGATATTGAAACGCCTTTTTATGATGAGGATAATGATCGCCCTCAACCTTCCGGTTCGTACCGAATTGCAGGCTGGACCGATGGAGACCGATCCGTATTGATTAATGATAAGTACGACATCTGGCAGTTTGATACACAAAACGGCCGCTCCACAAAGCTGACGGATGGGCGTGAGGAGCAGCGCATTTTCAGGATCTATGATCTGGATCCGGAAAAAGAGATCTTTGCAAGAAATGAGCGTCTGTTGCTGACGATGTATCACGACTGGAATAAGAATTACGGCTTCTATGAAGCGCGTGTTGGCAGAAGCGGAACCAGTCGAATCATGGAAGATGATAAACGCTTCAACATTGTGTCTCTTGCTGAAAATGATGATGCGATTCTCTTTACTCAAGAGACCTATCAGGAGTATCCGAATTTGTGGGTAGCGACCGATAGGCGATTCCGGAATCCGGTACAGGTTTCAAACCTTCATGAGGATTTGCATGAACGGTTTGCATGGGGTAAAGCTGAGCTGGTTGACTGGCACAATCTCGATGGGAAAGTTGTACAAGGAATTCTTATTTATCCCGGTGATTATGATCCGAATGAGCGCTATCCGGTATTTATCTACTATTACGAACGGTATTCACAGCGCCTGTACAATTTCAATACACCTGTAACAAATCACAGACCTAACCTTGCCCAGTATGCGAGTGACGGATACGCTGTATTCCTGCCGGATGTATGGTTTGATGTACCTATTCCGGGATACTCTGCCACGAAGAATCTGGTTCCGGGTGTTCATAAACTGATTGAGATGGGTGTTGCAGATCCCGATGCGATTGGGCTTCACGGCCACTCCTGGAGCGGTTATCTGACGGCGCAGGTTGTAACAGAGACTGATATGTTCGCAGCGGCCGTTGCCGGTGCTCCGGTTGGTAATATGACCAGTGCTTACAGCGGTATTCGTTGGGGATCAGGGCTTGCGAGACAGTTTCAGTATGAACAGACGCAGAGCCGGCTCGGTGTGAGCATGTGGGAAAATCTGGCACCCTACATCGAAAATTCACCGGTATTCTTTGCTGATCGAATCAATACTCCGCTGATGATTCAGCATGGAGATGTGGATGAGGCTGTGCCGTGGTATCAGTCCATCGAGCTCTATCTGGCTTTGCGAAGAAATGGGAAGGAGTCTGTATTTCTGCACTACTACGATGAACCCCATCACCTGAGAAAATTCGAAAACCGGCTGGATTACGCCATTAAAATGAAGGAGTATATGGACCACTATCTGAAGGGGACTCCTGCTCCGGCATGGATTACAGATGGTGTGCCGTATAGGGGAGAATAATTTTAGCTTGTAACTCAAAAACCTCCGGATTTAGTGTTCGGAGGTTTTTTTGTACTGTTGCCAAAACGGCTTCCAGGTTGAATGAATCAATTTATTAGCTTGTTTTGTCAGTAAAGTGAGTTCGACATAAGATTCTTGAATTTGATTCACCCCTCCTTGAAAATGGAGGAGATCTTTACATTCTTTTTATATCGAACTCACATTAAGTAGATAAAAGTGAACAAAATATTGATGAAGATGGAATGGAACGTCTATTTGGCCGGTGAAATACATTCAGGCTGGCGCAGCGAAATTGAAAAGGGAATAGCAGATGATAATTTACCGGTGGAAGTCTCAGCCCCGGTTACTGACCACCCGGCATCGGACAATGTTGGAGTGGACATTTTGGGCAAAGAGGAGAGTGATTTTTGGAAAGATCACAAGGGTGGAATGATCAACGCTATACGCACACGAACGCTGATTGAGCAGGCCGATATCGTGGTTGTGAAATTTGGCGAGAAATATCGACAGTGGAACGCGGCATTTGATGCCGGGTATGCTTCGGCACTTGGGAAAAAGCTGATTGTAATGCATCCCGAAGAGCACACTCATGCCCTGAAAGAGGTGGATTCTGCCGCACTGGCTGTCTGCAGAACACCGCAGCAGGTGATCGATATTTTGAAATATGTAACGGTTAAGGAATAAGTGGTGAACAGTTAGTAACGGGTTCCCGAAAGGCGGTAAAGCGTCTGCTCAGCCTGCCAGAAGTGCCTTCGCTGATGGGCGCCGGTTATCAGTACCAGTTCCGTAACACTCATAGGGAAAAACCGAACGAGCGGATGATGTCCTTTTAATTTATTCAAGTCCGCATTTGATTCACGCAGTTTCTCAATGATCTGTATCACAGAACGATTGCTTTTCGATAACTCTTCAAACGTCGTTTCCGAACTTTCATGTGTTGATTCTTCAGGGTACATCGGTGAGAGCGTCGGTATTTTGGTTTTATAAGGCGGTTCCATAAAACGGATGAGTATACGTGAAATGAAGCCTGGCTTAAAATTCGGCTGCTCTGTTTTTGGGTAAGAGTTTTTTCCGGCAACCTGTTCTAACTGTTGAATGTAGATCTCATTGAATTTGATAATGTGCTTAAATGCCTCAGAAGCACTCCAGGATTTCGCATCAGGTTTGAGCAAGAATAAGTCGTCCGGCACCTCACGAAAATCGTTGATTCGGTTTAAAGCCTCTTCGAAATCCGAAATCAGGTCGGAATAGGATAAAGTGTTACTCATCAGAAAGGGATTTTTTAAGGGTTACGATTCGCTCGTGCGATTCGTTGATTCGCTCTTCGGAGATCTCTCCTTGTTCAATGAGAGTTTGAATGATTTCCACAACCTGAGGGACAATGTCCGGCTCATAAACGGAATTGTTTGCAAATACCAAAACATCCACACCTGCTATAATGGCTTGCTTCACAGCGGTCTCGAGACCGTAATATGAACGAATCGCCTCCATCTGCATGTCGTCGGAAAAAAGAACTCCATCAAAATTAAGTGAATCCCTTAATAGATCGGTTTGGACAGCTTTTGAAAGCGTAGCGGGATAATCCGGATCGAGGTTTTCATTAAACACGTGGGCTGTCATGATAGCGAAGCTTTGGTCAGAAGCGATTAAATTTCGGTAAGGCTCAAGTTCGATATCTTCCCATGTTTCGGTTACATCTGCCATGCCCACATGCGAATCATTCCAGGCGCTGCCGTGACCCGGGAAATGCTTAAGCACTCCGATGATATTCTGTCTGGAAAATTCCTCAAGAAATATTTTAGCGTGTTTTGTTACTAGATCCGGGTCGCTACTGAAACTCCGTTCAATCTGACCAATTACCGGGTTCTCGGGATTCGTATTTAGATCTACAACCGGAGCAAAGTTGACATTAAAACCTAAATTTTGAAGTTGATCGCTCATCTTTTGAGCGTACACGCGCGTGCTGTCTTCGTTGTTTAATAATCCCAGATATTCTGCTGAAACGTGATTTTCAAAATCTCTTGCCGGTTTTAATCGAGCTACTCTTCCGCCCTCCTGGTCGACAGCAATAAAAAGAGGTGATTGGCTATAACTGCGTAGCTGTTGATTTAGAATTACAACCTGCTCTGCCGATTGAATATTGCGGTCCGGAGTTCCGGTTGGTACATCATAGTCAAAGAGAATAACACCACCCGCATGATACTCCGTTAGGTCTCGAATAATGTGAGCCGATTCATCTACGGAAAAACCTTGAAAGCCAACCATTAGCATCTGTCCGATTTTTTCTTCCAATGTAGGGTTTTGCTCTGTTACAGATTGGCTGCATGAGGTGTTACAAAAAAAAGTGAATATAATTGAAAAAAGTATTATTTGAGTAGATTTCATCTAATTGGTATAGTTGTTTAGCTATTGATAATAAATTACTTATCTAAATAATTGGTCTATTTGAATAGGTGATATATTAAAACTTTTTAACCTTTTAATTTGTAACAAAAACATGTCGAATTACTCTTGTAGGTGTAAGTCATGATACAGCAAAAGAATAACCGCGGAAAAACCGTACGTATTCAAATCGTAACAGTACACAATTGTGTGAGAATTCCGTACAAACATTTATTTGATTTAGCATAAGTTCACGGAAATAGATTTATTGAAAGTAAATAGTAAAGATCACCCGGGTAAGTATTATAAGCAAGTGACACCATTGCAAAATGGGAAGAGTTGGCCAGCCAGCAGAATAATGATTAGCAATCAAATATTATATAGACGATCAATTTAATGGATATGATTGAGAGCAATACAAATAATGAGCTTGAAGAAAAGATTGACCAATATGTCAGTGGTAATCTCAATGAAGAAGAAATAGATGAATTATGGTCTGAAGTTATTTTCGATGACTACTACTATGATTATATGAAAACAGTGGCCAGCTTGAAGGGGTTGGCTAATGGAGAACGGAAATCGAATGTGCATGCTCTCTATCGCAGTTCTACACTTCAGTGGCTGGCAGCAGCTGCTATTGTGATTATAGCTTCCGGGTTAATCCTTTTCAATGTGTATGATGAGCAACAATATGCTGTTCAGCCAATCGATTCCATAGAACTGGATTACTACAGATCGGCAGAGGGAGTTGCTGAAACTACAGACGTAAGTGAAATATTAATGTCTGTTATTGCTGAAGCAAACAGAGGAAATGTTAGATCGGCCATTCAAATAGTAGACAACAGAATTTCTGAAATAAACTCGCAGGAAGGGAAGGCTGAATTGCTTGCAACAGCGGGTTCCATCTACTATAATGAAGGCATGTATCTGGAAGCTGCTGAGTACTTTGAGCGATCTCTAGACTATGAAATTGAAAACATCATCATCCAGGAGCAAAGTTACTGGTATCTTGGAAATGCCTATTTTCAGCTAAATAGAATAGAAGAGGCCAGAACTACACTTGAAAAAGCGTATCAGCTGAATGGCGCATACAGCCGAATTGCTGAGCGATATATCCAGGCGCTGGCATCTGAATAAAAAAGTATGGTATCGACAAAAACCCGGGCTCTATTGTGAGTGCGGGTTTTTTTGTGTCTACATTATTCTGAATTTGATATGAAATCGAAAAATTTAGTATTTGATGGCCCTTCTTTATGTATTTCGGTGTGCTGAAGGCTCTTTATTATAGTGATGCATCGAGTAAACCTTTTCTGAAAAGGTGTAACACCGGTGAAGACGGAGCTATTGCCTGATATACATAGAGAGAAAAAATGTGAAGTCGTACCCCTGCCGTTCTATTGGCCGTGATCTATGTGAACTTCTCGCAGATCACCTAGAATGCTGAGTGAGTAGAAGCTTTAATGAAGTTAATTCTAAATTAAGCCGCAGAAGAGTATTTCCTCCGTCCTGTAACTACTAACCCGGCGATAAATAGTCCTGCTAAAAAGAGGGAGCCTGCATACCAGTTTTGATCCGAGACAATAGGGCTGTGATCTCCATTTAGGATGTAAGGTCCCCAAAAATGCGGATTTGCATTTTTAGACTTGATGAACTCAATTTTGGTAAGCTGAAGTGCTTTAGATTTTGTCTCTCCGTTATTTAAATGCTTATAGAATTGCTCAGCAAACTCTGCGGCATAGTGATCATTTACAGACCAAGAGTTCAGTACAAGGCTTTTAGCACCAGCATAACGAAGCGCCCGGCTGATTCCCATCACACCGCTACCCTGAAGGAATCGATCTCCCCCCGACTCGCAAGAGTTGAGCATGATGAGATCATTTTGCAGGTTTAGATCGAATAGTTCATAGGCGAATAAACGGCCGGAGAGAACTTGATTTGACTGTTCAGATTCATCAGCATAAAAATGGAGGGTAGAAAATAGCGGGTCACTGTCAGAAACTTCACTGTGGGTAGCCATGTGCAGGATTTTACTGCTGCCGGCGCTGTTCCTGAACTTCTCAACTGTAGCGTCTTCGTTAATAAATGTTCTGTTTTGGTCTAATCGATTCAGCCTTTCGCTGATATTCATAATCTCTTCAGGAGCTTTTGGCAGTGAAACAAGATTTCGTGAGGTTGTGCCATTTTGAAAGTCATTCACTCCAAATCCCGAAAATCCATACCGGTGATTATTTCGCTGTTGGCGAGTTTTTAGATCCTGAAGGCTGTTTAAAGTGCGAACCTCGGCCATTTCAATCAGATATTTAGCAGAGCCAAAGCTATTTGGTGATTCCGGCGGATTCACAGGGATAATTCCCAGCGGGAGTTGATGGAAATACCCATCTGCCATTACAATGATTGAATTCGATTGATTAATAATATTGTCTATATCGATCAAACGCCCTATCCGATAAAACTTTTCCAGGTCTGTTCTTCCAACAAGAATGGACTCTAAAGCACTTTCAAAAAGTGCCCGGTTCGATTCATTCAGGTCAACTTTCTTGATCTCCAAATTTGCCCGGTCAATCACAGAGATATAAAGCTGATCTCCAATTTCCGTGATGTGGAGCAACGTTTCAGAAAATCCCAGCTGACGCTGAATAGTTCTAAGATTGATCGGTCGATCAATGTGACTTTTATCGGAAGATGATAAAGATTGCCGTTCAGCCGATAATCTTGAAAGTCGATTCTGGAGGCTCAGTCTGTCGCTTTCTTTCGCGACCAAAATCTGGCGGCGAACCCGGTCCATTTCCTGGGTCAGATTCCGAATAGTGGTGAGCTCCTCTTCACTCAGGTGTGAAGAACGCACTAAAGGGTTGTCTGTTAAGGTAGCATCGTTTATCGTTTTAATTCGGTCAAATAAAATCAAGGCATCTGCATACTGATTATTTTCGAGTAGGTAGTCAGCATATTTCTCGAATAGATAGATGTACTCTTCTTCTACTGTCCAGTATCCCGATTCGGCCTCAGAAGTATTTCGGGAGCGTTCAAAAACCAACTCAGCTGCCTCTGAGTAGAGCCGCTCTGCTTCTGTGGTGTTGCCAAAATAAGCTGCAACATCCGCCTGAATCGTTTGAGCTAAAATTAAAATATTAAAGTCCAGATCTGACATATCATGGGCACGAAATTCGCGCACCAACTGCCGAGCCTCATTGTAGTTCTCTAAAAAAGTTTGGATTTGTGCGATTTTGATCGTCATTTCTATATAAGTTGTCGCATCAGAATCACCAACAGATCGCGATTTTATTTCTTCTAATAAATCTAAACTGTAGTTGTAGTTATTATTTTTGAGATTCATGTTAGCTATTTCGAAATTAACTCGATTTTCTAATCTGGTAATTCCTAAAGAGTCAATCAATGATTTGGCTTTGTCCAAATATTCGAACGCTTTTTCTCTGTTGTTTAAATACTGATCTTCGAAAAGCGCCTTGGATATATTTATTGTGATTAGTTCATCTGTGTTTGAATTCTCATTAGCTAAATTTTGTGCTTGATTTATATATTGTCTTGATAACTCCCAGTTCTGATTTGATCTGTAGAATAGGTGAAGGTTGCGATAGATTCTGCTCTGAAAGTCATAGTTGTTAAGCTCTTTAGCTATGTTCAGCGCCTTTATTTGTGACTCTATATAATTTGCTGACTCGCCTGTTTTGAAATAGACAAGGCCTAAATTGTTATATAAACTTGCCTGAGAGGATAGCGGTAGATCTACTGCCTGGTCTAAAATAGATAAGAAAGTTTGCCTTGCTTCTTGATATTTTCCAATCTGATATAGATACCCTCCGTGTGAAGCAAGAATTGAATTCAGTGTAGAATTCAATTCCAAATATTGACTGATAGGAATGGTGAAATTTCTCTGTATTTCCAGGCTACTGTCGATATGTCCCAGCCTGTAGAGCGCAAATTCAGCTCCCCAGAGAAGGTTCAGTTTAATTCTTGAGTGTGGCAGATGTTGGAGAAAATGGAACTCATCATGTATTCTGTTGATAGAGCTGTAATCTGTTGTTTCATAGTAAGCTTTTAAGATAGTAGCGGTTTGATAGCTTCTTTTAATTTCGTTCTCAAACCTTCTGTTTGATGAGTTTTCCCAAAGGGTCTTGATGGTTTCAAAAAATTCATCCGAGGTAACATTATTGTTGCTTACATGAAAAGAGATCAGAAAGTGCTGAAAACCAATAGTTGAGTTGATGAATGCGTTATTTCCAACCTCTTTTCCATCTCTCACTAACCGATTGAGTAGCCGGTACTGTCTATTTTCGGCAGATTCGTAAAATTTATTAAATCCTTCTATACGTCTGTCCGGATTCTCCTCGAGGAGTAGATAGCTTAACAGCAGAAGCTCATCTTCATTTTGTATTCCCAGATCATACAAAAACTCTTTGAGATCAGTTTGAGTATTTAATGCATGTTTGATGTAACCGTTCTCTACATGTTCAATTATGAACCCATGATACTCTTCAGGACTTGAGTAGTAGAGGGTGCCTGTTGCCCAGATCGTTTCTGTAGTAACTTCACGGTTGATCTGCTCATCTAAAAAATTGTAGATATAGTTTTCCCAAGAGTTTGAATCGGACATAAAAAATGCCAGGAGCAGAAAAACTTTAACCATCAAGCAGTGATTTAAACCGTAGAGTGAACCTTAAATTACAAATTAATACGGTAATTAGTCGGTCATTTCGGGTTTAACGATAATCGGGTCCATATCGTCGCCGGTTCTCTGGTCCCAGGTATCTCCGGCACGTTCGATGGTGGTTGTTTCCACAGCGGGTTCGTCCATCAGGTCAACATTG
>LKNA01000046.1 GCA_001564065.1 Chitinophagaceae bacterium T5-Br10_B2g13 | reverse complement strand
TGTCGCTGTTTCCCTGGGCGGAATTTCGCACCCGTAAAGCCGCGATCAAACTTCATACATTAATGGATCTGGAGGGCTCTATCCCCACATTTATTCATATTTCCGACGGACGAACCCATGATGTGAATGCCCTGGATTTGATCCCTGTGGAGCCGGGTAGCATTTATATTATGGATCGTGGATACGTAGACTTCCAACGCCTCTACAGGCTCCATACCTCCGGTGGATGCTTTGTCATTCGAGCCAAAAAAAACCTTCAGTTTTATCGAAAGAGTTCTACGCGGGTTGATCGAAGCAAGGGACTTCGTTGTGATCAAATCATTCGCTTAACAGGGCCGAAATCCAAAAAGAATTACCCACAACCTCTTCGGCGTGTTCGCTTGGTCGACCCCGAACACAATCAGAATATTATTCTGCTGACGAACATCAAATCCGGCAGCGCAGAAACAATTGGGGAGTACTACAAAAGCCGCTGGCAGATCGAATTATTCTTCAAATGGATCAAGCAGCATTTAAGAATCAAGGCGTTCTATGGACAATCGCCCAATGCGGTGAAAACCCAAATCTGGACAGCCGTCTGCAGTTATTTAATCATACTAATTATTCAAAGAACGAATCATTTTAACGTCGAAATGCACACAATGATGCAAGTTCTCAGTGTCGCAATAATGGCTCGTATGCCGCTTAAAGATCTATTTTCAGACGATTCACTCACGGAGATAAACACCCAATCCCGTAACCAATTGGGACTCTTTGACTTTTAACCGGACACTAGTGATTCTCAGTAGCTTAATTTCATACTTCAGGAAATAGAAATTGAAAGCTGTTTTGATGATTCACTATTTTCACCGTGTTAATTTTGAAAATTACGACACATTGTATTAACCCAAAGAAAATGAGTAAAATAACGTGAGTTCGAGATAAGAATACTAAAAAAGCATCAATTTTTTGGTATCCACATAGGTTGTTTTGAGACTGGGTTTCTTTTCTGCAAAGTTGTAGGCGATCAATGCTGAGAATAGATTCGTAAGGAAGTTTTTTGGGCTTCGATGGCGGGAGTGTTCTATTTGAAAGATGTTTTTGAGTTGATCAATAATGGTCTCACAAATCGCTCGTTTACGCAACAAAATGGCATCGGCCATCGGAGTCACCAACTTGGTTTTCATGTTCTTTCGGAGCTTGGTTACCAGGTGAATGCCCTGATGGAATAATCCCTCAAACAGCTCCTTAGAAATGTAGCCTTTATCCCCGTAAAGCTTGCCAAACAGCTTGTCGATAAACCCCTTCATCTTCAAAGGTTTCCGGTCATCTGTATTGCCCGCTGTGAGCATAAAACCCACGACATGCCCCGTATCACTGGTAATCAGGTGCAATTTAAATCCGTAGAACCACCCTATTGAACATTGCCTGCGCTGGGCCAATCCAGTAAATACCTTGTGCGAATGAATCCGACGGTTATGACAGACGCGAAGCGGCTTGGAATCGATAAAACTGATGCCGGTGCACTGGCCGGTGGCCCTGGTTTTCAGGTAAATGGCCAGCGGAACGATCATCTGGCCGCTGAGCTCGGTAAACCGGGTATAACTAACCAGGCCGGGGAATAGATCCCGGAGTTGCTTGCACACGTAATCGGAGTAGAATTTCTTGAACGTGCGGATGCCAGTTGTTTTCTTTCTTCTTTTTCATAGAATATGAATGATGATTTCTGTTCTGATATAGTATTAGAAACTTTGAAAACCGTTTTTTTACCCAATATCTTCGATACCGGGATTTTAAAGCTCTTTTCGCTTAAAAAATGATCAAAAATACTGGGCTAGTCTAATCGGCATCTCTTACAAGGCGAATGCTGTTTGCGATACAATTTACAGCTTAGAAATGAGTAATTGTTACTCACGTCTCAAAGCAAGAGTAACGTTACCACTGTTTCTGTATTATTGGTGTACATTTTTTATATATCAAGAACACCCCTGAATCCAATATGAAACATATTATTGTCTGGTGGTGTGCCGCTTCTGGCCGAAACCCGGAAACCATGGCAATAGGATTCATGACACATAAATGATCCCCCTCTAATTACTTTCTCGGTATTCGGACCCGGCTCAAAATCATCGTCTAATTTATCATATGGGCGAAACCAGCTGGATGTCCACTCCCATACATTCCCTCCCATATCTGTGAGGCCAATTTCTGTCTCTCCAAATGATCCGACTGGGGATGTCATCAGATAACCGTCATCAGCAACGTTCTCCACCGGAAACTGCCCATTCCACGTATTTGCCATATGCTCACCTTCAACGACGAGTTCTGTCCCCCAGGCGTACCGGTTATCCCGATCCGTAATACCCCGTGCGGCATGCTCCCACTCAAACTCTGTGGGCAGACGCTTTCCAACCCAATTCAGATAGGCTTCGGCATCCTCAATTGTTAATAGTGTAACGGGATGGTCGTCATCTGCTCTTGGATTCGATTTCCCAAGTGGATACTCCCAGTTTACTCCTTCTTGAATGATCCACTGTGCATTATCAAAATCAAATACAAGGCCGTCACCAATAATCTCCGAATAGGTTTGATATCCTGTGGCCTCCACAAATTCCCGAAATTCTCCCACAGTAACCAGGTTTTGATCCATATAAAATGGATTTATATGCGTTTCAAAGACAGGCTTTTCAACCGGCAAACCCGACTCAGAACCAATTTGAGTTAATCCTCCAGGTATAAAAGACATCCCTTCAGGAGCATTTTCTTTGAATTTCGTTATTTCATCTTCAGAAATAGTAACCGCCTGTTCAGCGTCAAGTGCTTCACTGGCAATTCCAGAACCGTTCTCAGCCACATCTTTTTCACCCGAACATCCGCTTAAGAAAATCAACGGAAATAGTAGAACAATAAATAAACACAATTCTTTCTTCATAACTTCAAAAATAACAAATTAATTGGTTTCAGCTTTTTTTTCCTGATACACCCTTACAAAGTCCACTTCATAACTGATCGGAAATTCAGACTTTTCAGGATTACCCCCGTTTGAACCGATCGCAAGATTTAAAAGTATGTAGTGTGGCTGCCTGAATGGATTGAACCCATCATCATAGGTTGCATTCTCAATTTCCACCTTATTTAAAAGTTCATCATTCAGGTACAGTTTTATATACTCCTCAGACCAATTCATTTTCCATGTGTGAAAACGCTCGGGCCAGTCAGGTATTTTTTCTAAGTAGTCTGACAGTGGAATTTTTTCAGAATCCCAAACAACATCCCATCGGGAATCCCCTACCCAGGCAGCATTTGCCAATATGGTTGGTTCATCAGCAATACGATAAAACTCCATAACATCCACTTCGCCCCGTTCCGGCCATTGTCGATCATTACCCAGGGTCCAGATTGCTGGCCATGCCCCGAGAGTAGTATCCACCCGGGCCCTCACTTCCATTATTCCATATTGAAAAGAGAATTTATCTCTTGTATTGATGCTTGCTGATGTGTATTCAGCGTATTCTCTGTTTTTACGCCAGTCACTGCTTTCGGAATCGTAATTTGAGTTCTTTATCCTTTCACGTTTGCCTTTAAAGATGAGACGTCCGTCTTCAATCCTTGCATTTCCGGGCTGATACCACTGCAACTCATTATTCCGTACAAACCCATGCTCAAAGTTCCACCATCTTTCATCAGGAACACCATCACTGTTAAATTCATCCGACCACACGAGCTCATACCCTTCCGGAACAGATGGTGGCGAGGTGTCTGGCTCATAAATACTGGTCATCTGAAACCGGTCCGGGTTCTCCTGGTTGTACTGATTATTTTGGAGCAATCCCAGGTAAACGGGGGATATTAATCCCGACTCCCACTCTTCAGGTAACGCAACATATTCCTGAAATTTCTCAAATTTCTCAATGGAGATGTTGTATTCTTCTGCAATGTCTTTTGTAAGATTATACAGTTCAACAGTATTTTCAGTCAGATTCAGGTACTTGTAATTATGGGTTGCCATTGCAATCCAGTCGCGATCACTATTCCTCCAAAAAAGAGCTTTATGAGGCTGATCACTATTTTCACCGGTCAGAAATGGGACGAGGTCAACTCCATCCGGCTTATTCGACGGCTCTGCTCCCGCATGTGCAACTGAGGTTGCAAAAATATCAAGAGAGCTTACAGGTTTATCGTAATCCAGGTTTTTTGGAAGAACAGCCGGCCACGAAACAGCATAAGGCACCCTGACTCCGCCTTCATAAAAATCACCTTTAAAACCTCTCAATGGTGAATTATCAGAAGCATTATCGAAGGTAGGGCCACCGTTGTCTGACAGAAAGAAAATCAGGGTATTCTCAGTCAATCCATGTCTGTCAAGAGTTTCATAGAGATCCCCAACGCCATCATCAACCGCACTGATCATCGCAGCATATGTTCGGCGTTTTTCATCGTCAATATGATCGAACCTGCTCAAATATTTCTCCGTTGCCTGCATTGGTGTGTGAGGTGCGTTGTACGAGAGGAACAAAAAGAATGGAGTTTGTTCAGCGTGTCGCTCAACAAAGTCTGCCGCTTCTCTCAAAAGTGCATCGGTAAGATATTCATGTTCGACAACGCGCCCGTTATTTCTCATTATGCGGGTTCGGTATCCATCCCATTGTGCTCTTGCTTCAGTTTTGTCACGTATCGTCCACTCTTCCGGAAAGTAGTGATGCCCGCCTGAAAGAAACCCGAAAAATTCATCAAATCCTCTGTTAAGAGGGTAAAGTGATTCGTGAGCACCCAAATGCCATTTCCCTATTATTGAACTTGTGTATCCGCTTCTACCCAGTGCATCAGCCAGTGTCTCTTCCGAAAGCGGCAATCCCTGTGTAGAATCTTTAGGAGCAAACAAGGGGTTACGGCTTGCTCCAAACCGATCCTGGTAGCGTCCCGTAATCAATCCTGCCCTGCTTGGCGCACATACGGCATGGGTTACATAGCCGCGGGTGATACGCACACCGTTTTTTGCGATTCTGTCGATATTTGGTGTAAAGATCTCGGTGCTTCCGTTAAAACCAACATCCGCATAGCCCAGGTCATCAAGCAGAATGATAACCAGATTCGGCTTTTCGGTGCTATCTGATTGAGCAGTTACATTCGCAATTGGATAACAGATAATCAGGCCAGCCAGAATTAATTTTAATAACACTGCCAGAAATGATTCCAAGGGCTTTGAATAATTTTTTAAAAAAATGATTGACACCGACTGCAATTTTATGGTTGAATGTTATCGCTAACATAAAGATATAAACTATAGCATGATTATCAAGAACAATTTTTTCAAATTAAACCAGAATGCATTTTAATATGATGAGCGTTTCGACTGGTAGTGTATTATCGATGCTGATGTGCACGGTCATTAAGATATCTTTAATCTTCCTCGAAAAATCCTTTAAAATTTGGAAAAATGTTTTTCCTCAACCTTTTGTAAAAAACCAAGGATGTCACGTATTTACATTTCTAAACACTATAATGCCGGGTTAAAAAAAGTCCGGAATTGCTTTTTTCATAAAAGCTTTCTATTTGAGTTAAAAGTAACAGATAAATCTGGATATATTTGTAGTTGAGGTCAATGAGACAGGTAGATCAGTATCCAATCAATTCTTTTTATCTGGAAGCGCTTGCGAAAAAGTAGAAATTTAATTAACATTTAATTGTTAACGATAACATTTTGAATTTTTCAGATGAAAACTTCTTTACAAACTAATTTTTGTACTCATAAAACAACTTGTTTAGTCAACTCCATTAAAGCCCGTCCAAAAGAAACTTCCAGAATTACCAAGCAATTAAAAAAACTGATCAAGACTTTACTTCCTCTGCTCTTGATTTTTTTCGCCCCGCTTAGTTCTGATGCTTTTGATGCTATCGACTCTTCTGAAGAGATGTTTACAAATTCAGCTTTACAGGAGATTACAATTACCGGTACAGTTATTGATGAAGATGGAAACGAACTTATTGGAGTAACCATCCAGGTAAAAGGGACAACCAGGGGAACACAAACAGATTTGGATGGCAATTATTCTATCACAGTAAACGAGGGAGAAACTCTTGTTTTTTCTTACGTAGGATATAAAACTTTAGAAGTGGTTGTGACTGATCAGGAAGAGATAAATCCCGTTTTAGAGCTTGATCAAGCAATGTTGGATGAACTTGTAGTAGTTGGATACGGCACCCAAAGAAGGGTAAATCTAACCGGATCAGTTCAAACTGCCACATTTGATGAAGCTACAAACCAACCTGCCAGCACATCCTCTCAATTACTTTACGGCAGATTTTCCGGAGTACAGCTCACTCAAACTTCGGGTAGTCCGGGTGCTGATGGTGCAAGTGTTGTAATCAGAGGTGTTGGAACATTTGGTGCAAGCACCCCGCTATTTGTGATCGATAACATTCAATACGATGATATGGCCGCTTTTAATAATCTGTCACCTTCAGATATTGAAAGTATTACGGTGTTAAAAGATGCAGCATCTACATCTATATATGGTGCAAGAGGTGCTAATGGAGTAATATTAGTGACTACAAGAAGTGGGAGTTCAGATGAATTTAGAATCGACTATAACAATTACTACGGGATGCAAAGTGTAACGGTTCAACCTGACTTTTTGGACGCTTATACGTATGCAACACTTATGAACGAAAAGTTTAGAAATGAGGACGGGCCTGATTTTGATCCAAGATATTCAGAAGAGCAATTGGAGGCGATCAGAACCGGTTCAATGCCCGATCAATTTGCAAATACAAACTGGGCAGATGTCGTGTTAACAACGGCTCCAATCACCAATCACAGTTTGACAGTTAGTGGGGGTGGCGACCGAACAACTTTTCGGGTTTCAGGAGGGTATCTCAGGCAGGAAGCAGTAGTAAGAAGCAGCTTTAAAAGTGAGCGATACAACTTAGGCTTTAACATAAATTCGCAGGTAAGAGATTGGTTTAGTGTTAATCATGTAACAAATTCTTTCTGGAGACGGAATGAAGGCCCGACCGGCGGACAGGGAGCATATGATGGAGATAACGGTATAATCTTTTCCCTTCAGAGAACAGCACCAACCATACCGGTATTTTACAGTAACGGAGAGTTTGGCGTTGCAGATGGTGCCTGGATCGATGGTAATAACCCTTCTTTAATAACTCAAAATCCATTGAGGAGAGGACAGTTAGGAGAGTTTGAATCAGATAATGTAAATATAAGTACACGTACAGGGCTGATATTTAATCTCTCAGAAAGATTTAGTTTTGAAACCAGTGGAAGTGCTAATGTTATCTATAATAATGCTTCAGATTTTTCTCCTACTCAACTACAGAATGACTGGGAGGGACGGCTTGTGATCAGCAATGAAGTAAACAGACTGAATAACAGTACAAATCTTGATTACACCCTGCGAAATGAAAACATATTCCGATACAATCAAGAAATTTTACAGAATCACACTGTAGATGCGCTGCTTGGCCATTCGGTTTCGTACAGAAAAATTGACCCTTTCTCAGCAACTGTGAGAGGTTTTGCTACTGATGAATTCCGGGAGATAAATGCAGGCGGTACAGAATTCTCAGCATCCGGAGGCGCGAATGAAGATGCTCAGCAATCATTCTTTACACGTATAAGCTACGATTATGATGAAAAATATTTGGCTGAATTTAATTATAGAATCGATGGTTCGAGTAGATTTGGTCCGGATAACAGATATGGTCATTTCCCATCCGGCTCTGTAGGTTGGAGATTGTCTGAAGAAGATTTCTTAAGTGAAGTTGAGACAATCAATGAGTTAAAAGTGAGACTTAGCTGGGGAATAACCGGTAATGACCGAATAGACAGATACGGTTTCCAGACACTATTAGGATATAATCAGGATTACTTCCTGGGGAATTCTGCTGTGCTGGGATCAGGCATTAATCGCCTTGGCAATCCTACCATAAAGTGGGAAGAAACAGAACAGCTCAATCTGGGTTTGGATCTTACTTTGTTCAACAACCAGCTCGAGATCGTTGCAGATTACTTTAATAGAAACAGCAAAAATATTCTATATGACAACTTTCCTGTACCCAGAACCCTGGGGGTCACCAACTTGGTTGCCGAAAATGCTGCTAGTATGGTTAGTGAAGGAATCGAGTTTGGGACGAGATACAGAGGCGGCAGTAGGAATTTTAATTTTAGCGTGGGAGCTGATATTACAAAATTTCTAACAAGAAGTGAGGTAACAGGTTTAGGGGCCGGTGGCGAAGAAACAATTACTGCTTTTGATATCATCAGAGTTGGTGAACCATTCAGAGCATATTACGGTTTTGAAGCAATTGGTATTTTTCAGAGTTTCTCCGAAATTGCAGATGCTCCCACACAGTTTTCGGGTAACACCGCTCCCGGTGATATTCGCTATGCTGATATAAATGGCGATGGAGTAATTGATGAAAACGACAGAACAGTGATTGGAAATCCAAATCCGAATTGGCTCATCAATTTTAACGGTTCTGTAAATTACAGATGGTTTGATTTAAGTGTTCTCTTTCAAGGCGTAATTGGAGTCGACAGACTGCTGATGGGTAACGGAAATTTACCAATGCCTGATAACAGAAGTAACGTTCTTAGGAGGTGGGAGGATAGGTGGACTTCCGATAACCCCAGTGAAACACTACCAAGAGTGGGAGGACGGGATAACGACCTCGTCTCTTCATTTTATATCGAAGATGGTTCCTATCTGAGGCTTAAAAACCTGGAAGTTGGTTACACTTTAAGCAGCAACATTACACAGCGATTTAATGTAAACAGCTTTCGAATGTTTGTTGGAGCTCAAAATATACTCACATTTACCGGGCTGGAAAACTTTGACCCTGAAGGTGGCCGTGGAAGATTTAGTAATCGAAACGCTCCACTTTATAAAACAATCACCTTCGGTATTAATTTAAAACTATAGAAAGATGAAAAAATTCACACTATTGTTAATCACATCGTTTGCGTTATTTACTCTATTTACTAATTGCAGTGATGACTTTTTAGCCACATCATCTTTAACTCAATCTGCAGCAGACCAGCCATTCACAAGTGTTACTGATGTTAACCTTGCTTTAAATGGTGTTTATTCCGTCCTGCAATCTTCGACGATGTATGGGGGAGATTTAAATGGCTGGCAGGGATTTCCCGGTTTTGATAATTTTGGCGATAATGCCTTCAATCAATTCAAATGGGAAGGGCCCGGCCTGTTTATGGAAGGTGACCTGAATCCTGATTCGGGTCCTATCAGGGCTATCTGGACAGATTTATATAGTGGTATTGCAAGAGTTAATCTTGTAATAGATAAGCTAATGCAGGCACAAAATGGGGAATTAACAGATGATCAGATAAATGTGTCTTTAGGACAAGCCTATTTCCTGCGGGCTCTTTTCTACTTTAACCTTGCTGTTTATTTCGAAGATGCCCCTCTCATTCTGGAACCACAGACTGTTGCAAATGCTCAAGTGCCAAAGAACACGTATGAGGAAATTACAACTCAAATAGTTGAAGATTTAACCTTTTCCTCGGAACATTTACCCGAAAGCTACCCTGCTGAGCAATTTGGATATGCAACAAAAGGTGCAGCTCTTGGGTTATTTGCCAGAGTTCAGTTATACAATCAGGAATATGATGGCGAATTCGGAGTTCTTGCATTAACCGAACAAATACTCGGACTTGGATATGATTTACATCCAAATTATGGTGAACTTTTCACTCCTGAAAATGAGATGTCTCCAGAGATCATTTTTTCAGTCAGATTCCAGAGGGAACTTGGTTTTGATAATGGTGAAACCTTTTCAGCTACATTTAATGGCACACCAAAAGTAGACCAAAGACCAATGCCAAACCTGGTAAACGCATATTACGCCAGTGATGGATTACCGATTACTGAATCTCCGCTGTTTGATCCAAATAATGAAAGTGCAAACAGAGATCCGCGGGCAAATGCGACCATATATTTTGATGGAGACGTCTTTTTGGAAGATCTAAACAGAGTATTTACAGGAAACAGCCCAACCAATTATGGGATGAGGAAATACATCAGAAGAAATTCAAGTGATGCAGAAGGTGTAGGTGCTTCTCAACCCGGATCACAAGACTTTTACGTTATTCGTTATGCAGACGTTCTGCTTATGAGAGCTGAAGCAATGGCTGAAACAGGAAACGTCTCCGGCGCTGCTGATTTAGTTAATCAGGTTAGAGAACGTGTAAACATGCCGCGTGTAGAAGACGTTGAAGGAATTGTGGGACAACAAGAAATGATTGACATTGTCCGACACGAACGAAGAGTTGAATTAGCTCTTGAAGGATTACGGTTTATGGACTTAAAGAGATGGGGTACTATCGCCGATGCTTTTCAAAGGGCTGCCGATGATCCTGTCGGGCCTTATAACCCTAATTATTCAGGAGGCAGATCTGAGGTATTTCCAATTCCTCAAAGTGAATTAGATGTTAATCCTAATCTGGTTCAACACCCAAGTTGGTAACTTCAAATAAATTACAGTAACTATGAAGAAATTAATCTATTTATTTAGTTTTGTTTTTGCCATTACATTCATTGCAATAAGCTGCAGTGACAATAGTGTAGGCACAACCGATGAGATTGAAAATGATGAGAACGGTGTAAAAGTAAACGATAAAAAAGGCGTTGCTTTTACGAACAGAGCCGAAAGATGGTCTCACAAGACAAGCGAACAGCAAGCCCACTGGATGTACAGCTGGGGAAATGAATTAAGGGATGAAATACCCGATAATGTTGAATATGTACCTATGTTTTGGGGCAGAGGCTCTGTTACTGATGAAAACATTGCCAGAATTAATCAGCTTATAGATGAGGGGAAAGTTCAATATGTGCTTGGTTTTAATGAGCCGGATGGTACAGCCCAAGCCAACATGAGTGTTGATGAAGCATTAGAACTGTGGCCTAAACTCGAAGAAATTAATGCGCCCCTCGGCAGTCCGGCAACCGTATCACCCGACAACGATTGGATGATGGAATTTATGGAAAGGGCTGATAATAAGGGACTAAGGATAGACTTTATCGCTGTACACCATTACGGTGGTACAAATGTTGGCAATTTTATAAATAAGCTTAGTACTGCATATAATAACTTTGGCCAAAGACCCATATGGGTTACAGAGTTTGCAGTCGCCGATTGGAGTGCCTCAACCCCGGCTGACAATCGATATAGTGTAGCTGAAGTTATAGATTTTATGGAACAGGCTCTCACCGCTCTTGACGAAATTGAATGGGTTGAAAGATACGCATGGTTCAGCGGCACAAATGGACCACTTTACCCTTCTGCTCTGTTTGATGACGACAATCAAATAACCGAAGTAGGTGAATTTTATGCAAATCATGAACCCAACTTAGATATAGGGCCTGGACAAGACACTGAGTTTGAGCCAGAAGTTGATCCTGATGAATTTGTGCAAAATCCGGGATTTGAAACCGGGCAATTAAGTCCCTGGGGTGGTTTCAAAAATGGGTTAATTGAGATAGGAGGCCCTATAGAGCCTTTTGAAGGAAACTTTAGCGGCAGAATTGAAAATGGTGATGGCTCGTTATTCCAGGAAATAGAAATAGAACCGGGCAAAACCTACCAAATGGAGTTCTATTCAAAATGGCGTGATCATAACCCTAATTCCATAAACCCAACGATTCGTAAAACTAATGAGGACAGGGATAAATTATTTGATGTTACAAATCCACCGCCAACTACAGAATGGGAAAAAACAGAATTCGAATTCACTTTGCCGGATGATGTAGATGAAATCAGGCTTGTATTTTACAAACCAAATGGAACCCCGCCATTTTACCTCGACAATGTTTCGATAAAAATAAAAGATGAAGATTAAGCTAAAACCAGCGTCAGCTGAATAGTTGTAGTGCAAGACTCCGTGATTAAAAAACCCTGTACGAATCGTGCAGGGTTTTTTAATTGTGAACAGCTTACAGTATTAACAGACTTCTGCTCAAAAATTCTAATACATGTTAAGTAACAGCCATGCGTATGGTTAGCGGGGTTACTTAGCCACCCCTAACTTTTTACAGGCACCATAAGTTCCGGCAGACTTGATAAGACTTTTAGCAGTATTTATAAAAATAATTGATGCCAATTCAAGTCTAAGTCAGCAGCAGGCATGGCAGTCTCTTGAAAAGTGAGCTCTTATCCATTTCCATCCGGTGATACACTCCTTTTTCGTTCAGCAGATAATTTTATTGGTCAGTTTTAGGTAAACAACCAAGAAATTACTCCCTTTATGGCTGAAGTACTGCCAATATCAGATGAGATTGATTTTATGTACCGCTACGTTTGGTTTAATTCAGATCCTAATCATGGTCTATTAAGTCCATCCGCCCTGTTTGATTCAGATGGTGAGTTTATCTGTTTAGGCCGGATTTACAGAAATCATCAGTAATCTGTCCCACAGCGAAAAAAGCCATCGCTTCAAGTAAAGCAATGGCTTTTTTATTGATATCTAACCCGGATTATTCACCAAGATTTTTTTCCGTTGGCAAGGCGAAGGAGAAAAAGTCAGTGGGAGGGTACTTATGCACCTTGAGCATACTTTTTCAGCTTCAACGCAGCCAGTGGGGAAAAATCGCTGCACTTAGTTATACTCAATTTTTAATACCGCGTTAGTTATTATTTTGTGAATAATTCGGGTTAATGATCTGATTCAACAATTCAGCCAATTCAGCCGCAATATCAGGAAAATCTTCTATCAGGTTTTGAGTCTCACCCGGATCTTCATCTACATTGAATAAATAGGCCTGACTGCTCAGTTCTTCTATATGCATTGGGTTCGTTTCTCCCATATTGTGACGATTATACGCCCAATCTGACCGCTCGGATGGTGGTATGTACTTCCACTCACCTTTGCGAATCCCAAGTCCGTCACTTGATTGCTGAACAACTTCACCACGGCCTTTTTCACTTTCGCCAAGAAATGCCGGTAGTATATTTTGGCTGTCTGGTCCGGCACCCTCTGGTAAGTCAACGCCCGTTAATGCTGCAAAGGTAGCAAGAAAGTCAACCTGGCTAATAATCGCATCAGATACCACTCCTGCTTCTATCCCTGCCGGCCATTGGGCAAGCGTAGGCATTCGGGTTCCGCCTTCAAAAGCCATATACTTACCGCCGCGAAACGGGCCGTTGGGATCGTGATTGCTGTGATTTTCAAGCGCACCGTCATCATACCCGTCGTACAATACAGGCCCGTTATCACTGCTGAAAATAACGATGGTATTATCTGATAAGCCTTCTTCTTCGAGTGTTTGCATAACAGCGCCAACCACCCAGTCAAACTGATGGATGGTATCGCCGCGATATCCCAGCGGACTTGTGCCTAAGAAATATGGATGCGGTATTCTTGGTACGTGATTTTCCGGCATGGAGAGCAACAAGAAAAATGGGTTATCACGGTTCTCTTTAATAAAATCCTGCGACCTTCTTGTGAATTCAAACGGCATCTCTTCATCATCCCACCAGGCCGATTGACCTCCTGCCATGTGACCTATGCGACTCACACCATTCACGATGGTTCCAGAGTGCTGTACATCTGCAGGATACAATAACGAATCAGGATGGCTGAGCCCCGTGGGCAAATCACCTACCAATGGCTCATAAATGTTTTCCGGATCATCATATTCACCGAATCTTTCTTCCTGGTATTCATGATGTCCCTCTTCCGGATAAGCAACCAAAAGCGGATCATCACCCGAACTGAGGTTATGGACATAATGCCCATCCACATAGACCGTAGGAACCCTGTCGTTAGTGACAGGTAATAGAAATGATTCATCAAAGCCAACTTCGAGTGGGCCAGGTTTGATGGCTTGATTCCAATCGAGCGTGCCGGTTTCATCTCCCAAACCGAGATGCCATTTACCGATTATTGAAGTCCGGTATCCGGCTTCCCGAAACATTTCGGGAAGTGTGAATGAACCGGGTTCAACAATCAAAGGGTCTTCTGCCGACAGAATTCCTGAGCCCGGTAATCTGAACGCGTATTCGCCCGATAGCAGAGAATACCGACTCGGCGAACACATCGCAGACGTGGCATAAGCCGATGTAAACTTAATGCCATTCTCTGCAATGTTATCAAGATTGGGGGTTTGTATGAGTTCGGCGCCGTATATCCCTACATCTCCAAAGCCTATATCATCTGCATATATGATGACTACATTTGGCTTGGTGAGGTCAGGCTCATCCGGAGTTGAAGAGCTGCAACCAATTATGGACAGCAACAAAAAACTGCATATTAGTGTAATGTTACAGGTGATCGATTTCCAAGTTGATTCTGCACATTCTTTCATAAAAACCCCCGGATTAAATTTATCGGCCATTCAGAACGGTGATGTCATTTTCGCTCAAAATTCTTTCATACAGTTCCATCATGTCCTCTACGATTTCAGGTTGCTGATCTGCTAAATTTGTTGTTTCGCCAGGATCATCTGCCAAATTGAACAGATATATCGTATCTCTGGTGGGCATCGGGGTACTGATTGGGTTTTCCCTTTCATTATGCTTTGGGTTGACCCATCCAGGAACTCTTGGGTTCGGAATTAGCTTCCAGTCCCCTACTCTAAGCCCCATATGGTCTCTTCCGGCTCCTTGTTGCAGAATATGCGGGCGGCCATCAAAACTTTTACCAAGCAACACTTCAAGCATATCAATACTATCAATACCGGTATCGTCTGGCAGCTGAATTTCTAACAACGAAGCAAAACTTGCCATTAAATCAACCTGGCTGAATTTTGCATCTGATACAATCCCGGGTTCAACCACGCCCGGCCAGTTTACGATAAATGGAAGTCTTGTGGCTCCCTCAAATGCAGTGTATTTTCCACCGCGATAAATACCGTTAGCAACATGGCCATTGGCATCCTCAATGGCACCATCGTCATATCCGTCATCATAGATGGGCCCATTATCGCTAGTAATAATGAGTAGTGTATTTTCTCTAAGCCCCTGTTCTTCAAGAATTCTTACAATCTCACCCACACTCCAGTCGAACTCTACGGTATGGTCGCCTCTTAAACCTGTTTCGCTTGATCCCAGAAATTTTTCATTTGGGATTCTTGGAACATGGTTCTGATGCAGTGGGAAAAACAGAAAAAACGGGTTGTCTTTATTTTCACTTATGAATTCCTCGGCCAACGCCACAAGCTCTATAGACATCTCTTCATCATTCCACATGGCTGAAGCTCCGCCTTTTTGAAACCCAATCCGGCTAACGCCATCAAGAATAGAACCCGAATGCTGGTTATCTGCCAGATAGCGCAGTAACTCCGGATGACTATTCCCCGTAGGTTCGCCCTCAAAATTTTCATTGTAATCCACATAAAGTGGATCATCCGGATCCAGGTTTTCCACGTTATGTCCATTCACATAGACCGTAGGAACGCGATCAGTTGTGGTTGGAATGATAAACGACTCTTCAAAACCGAGTTCGAGAGGACCCGGTTTTACTACGCCGTTCCAGTCGATTTCCCCTTCTCCTAAACCAAGGTGCCATTTACCAATTATAGACGTGCGATACCCGTTTTTCCGGAACATTCTTGCAATATTAAATCCATCCGGATCGATTAAAAGAGGAGCATCGCCATCCAGAATTTGTGCACGTTCGTTTCTGAAAGCATATTCTCCGGTCAGGATGGAATAACGGCTTGGTGTACAGGTAGATGACGTTGCATACGCAGAAGTCATCTTCATACCGCTGCGAGCCATTTCATCCATGTATGGAGTTGGAATTAATTCGGATCCGTAGATTCCAACATCGCCGAACCCAATGTCATCTGCATAAATGATGACGATGTTGGGCTGGTCTGGTATTTCGGATTCTCCGCTTCTGTAGTCATCACTACAAGCTGAAAACAAGAAAATGGCCGCTGCCATCATACTGAAAAATGGGAGCAGCTTTGCTGACACAGATTCTCGGGTTCGTTTATTAGACATCATGATTATTTTGGTTTATGTATCTTGGTTTAAAATCATTTATCCGGCTGGCTTCCCCACCAGTTGTTTTCGGGATCAAAATCAGGTGAGAGAAACAGCAATCTTCGCCGTTCCAGGTTAGCCATACGGTTTTCCTTCACGCGCTGTAACCGGTTCCTCTCAGCTTGCGGACTGTATTCAGGATCAGGTACCGGAAAAAGAGCATTGTTTTCGTTAAGGTGATCTATTAGCATACTCTTCAGCGATTCCGTCTTATGCGGAAATTGCTGAGATAGATTCCGGGATTCCATAATATCCGACCGAAGATTGTACAGCTCCGGTTCTTCGGTTTCGTAGTCATAAATAAGTTTCCAGTCCCCTTTTCGTACCGCACTTGACGGGCGGCTATCCTGGTTACTGTAATGGGGATAATGCCAAAACAAAGGCCTATCCTGAATGGTACCTCCATCGAATATTGGCTTCAGGCTTACACCATCTATATGCTGGTCCGGTAAAAGAGGAAGCCCCGCCATATCCAGCAGGGTTGGGAACAGATCGGTACCGGTTACCGGTTCCCCTGAGGATGTGCCGGGTGGTATAATACCGGGCGCTGCGATGAATAAAGGAATTCGAATACCGCCTTCGAACAAAGAACCCTTGCCGCTTCTTAGAGGCAGGTTAGATGTTGCAAAAGCGTCTCCGCTGGAAACGCCGCCATGATCAGACGTAAAAACAATGATGGTATTCTCGTCGAGATCAAGCTCTTTTAGTCCATTAAGAACATGGCCAACCGCTGTATCCATATCTTGTACCAAACCCCCGTATAACGGATTATCTTGAACCGTTCGAACCGGGAGATACCGGCCCATTTCAAAACCGTATTCTGCTATTCCAAGAGAATCTGCCCGATCCCGGTATGTTTTCCAGCGCTCGTACGAAGTTTGCAAAGGTGAGTGTACCGCATAAAAAGATAGTTTTGCAAAAAATGGCTTTCCGGTTTTTCGAGGATGATATTCATTAAAAAATGACACGGTTTCATCTGCTAACCTGAAAGAGAGCTGCTCTCCCGGATCTCTGTTCTCCATATACGGATTGGTGTATGGATCAAAAAAGCCACCTGGAGGACTCCCAAATGAGCCACCCCCAAAATTTATTTTAAACCCATGATCTTCAGGCATGGAGCCCTCACCACCAATATGCCACTTTCCGGCTAAAAAAGTAATATACCCGGCATCCTGCAAGGCCCCCGCCAGTGTTATGTGGTCTTGTGACAGGTATTCGGTATTTAAGGGAGGCAACATTCTCGTGTGTCGGTTGTGCTCACGCCACTCCTCACCGGTTAATGCTCCAATCCAGTCGGTTATACCATGCCGGGATGGATATTGCCCGGTCATAAAACTTGCCCTTGCCGGACTGCAAACCGGTGAATTTGCATAGCCATTTGTAAACTCCATTCCCATTTGTGCGATCCTGTCTGAGTTTGGAGTTTGATGAAATTTGCTGCCTGTATGACTCAAATCGTAATAACCCAAATCATCAACCAAGATGAACAGGATGTTCGGTGGCAGTTCCTCCTGGTGATCACAAGACACTGTTACAGACATAAACCCTGTGAGCAGTAGCATACTTACAACTGACCATTTGGCTATTTTAAATTTCTGAATCATTAAATAAATCTGCTGAGTCTTCCGGATAGCTGCTTTAGTTTCTAATTGGTTCAATTCTATAGGTGTATGAAATTGGATGGTTTCTTACTCTGAAACCGGGTTCAGGTAATGCACGCGGACTCCAGCTGTTAATTCCGCCTACCCCCATTTGACGGTAATCTACATTCACAAATACACTGCTTCTTTTCTCCATTTGCCAGGTATAACGGCTTCGTTCTTTATCATCTCTGTGATAGTGGCTGGCAGATGTGCTTATCAACGGATCACCCGTAAAACGGATTCCTTTTCCATTATCATCGGTAAAAGTTATCCAGCGAACATCGGTTTTATTACCATTTTCCTGCGGACGTGAATACTCAATCCATGAATCGGCAACGGTTGAGCTGTAGATACCGACCATTTCTGAATTTCTGTCAACATAATTTTCCTCAGGACCACGTCCATACCAGTTCATATTTTCAAATCCCGGTGCAAGTTCCAAACGTGTTCCAAAGCGCGGCATCATTCCGGGTACGCCCTCCCGATCTCCGGGTTCGTAATCAACCGTAAGATCAATGCTTCCATCCTGATAGATTTCATAGGTTTTGGTTACAACTGCGCCAATCATGGGTACATCCACTTCCATCTTTAGCTGCACGTGTTCCATGGGTGATACACGGTTGAAGTTGTTTGGATTTACCTGCTCGCCATTTACCAAAAACTGTCTTCTGACGGTGTGATGCGCTCCCTGCCAGATCATTAGGTTTCTGTGCTGAGCTGAACGCATAGCGGCACGATCATTATCCGTAAGTGCTCTCCAGAAATCAAGCTGCGGGCCGCCCAAAATCACCTGGTCATTATCTATGTGATACGATTCCATATGCATTCGTATCACATCAAACACAACATGGAATCCATTACCGGCAACGGTAAAATGATTAGCGTTTAGAGTTGGCTTTAAAAGTTCATCACGTTCCGGAATGGCTAATTGTGGCGTTTCACTGTGTGGCAGTTCGAATTGCTCCCAGCCCAGCACATAACCTTCAGAGGCAAAAAACTTGTCTCCATTATTCTTAAAAAGGAAATTCAGGTGGTACTCCTTTCCGTTTTTAAAGCTGAAGTCTGTGTACGGCACAGTTACCTCTTTGGATTCCCACACCTCGATATCCAGGGGCTCAAGCTCTCCGGAAAGAACTTCTACTCCGTTTTCCGTTAACTGCCATTCGCCGGTAAGTTTATCACTCAGGTTTATAAAGTTGAATCTGTTTTTAATTGAAAACACACCTGCAGCCGCGTCAACTTCCGTCACATGAACATATTGGTGATAATACTTAAGGGCTTTGAGTCCGGGACGCGGTTCCATTCCGGCTGATACCACGCCATTCATATTGAAATTGCCATCGTGCTGGATTCCATGCGGGTCTTCAAAGTAACCACCAAATACAAAGAATTCATCGAGCCCGGATGTTTCTCTGAATCTCTCAGGTACGTTGTGAATCAGCCCCTGGTCCATCCAGTCCCACACAAATGCTCCCTGGAAATTGTTGTCTTCGTAAATCAGGTCCCAGTAAGCTGCCAGATGGCCATTACTGTTCCCCATGGCGTGTGTATATTCGCATAACATGAGAGGCACATCAGGCTGCTCTTCAATAAAGCGCTCCACGCGCTGCGGAGTTGCATACATAAATGAGCCGATGTCGGCATTAAATAAACCGCCATCCGAAGTCGTACCTTCGTAATGGAAGGGACGCGTTGGGTCTAATTGCTGAATGTGCTCATAAATGGCTGTCATATTCGGGCCGTCACCTGATTCATTTCCCAGTGACCATATAATAATGGACGGATGATTTCTGTCTCTGTAGATCATATTGTCGATACGATCTAATTTAGGGTCAAGCCATTCAGGGTCATTGGCTAATTTATTATCGATGTTAGTGCCAAACTCGTGCGTCTCAATATTTGCTTCATCAATCACATAAAATCCATACTTGTCCAGCAAATCGTAAAAGAATGGATGGTTGGGATAATGAGCGGTACGTACCGCATTTACGTTATGCTGTCTCATCAACTTGAGGTCTGCCTTCATATCTTCGCGGGTCACAGCATGGCCCCTTTCCGCATTATGATCATGGCGGTTCACACCTCTCATGTGGATAACTTCCCCGTTCACCAATAGGCGGCCATCCTTAATCTCAACAGCTCTGAAACCAACTTTTTTGGGTATGACGGCTAAAACATCTCCATCTGAGTTACTGAGCGTAATAAAGAGGTCATACAAATAGGGTTGCTCAGCATTCCAATGATGCACATTTGGTATTTCAGATACTTCAAATTCAAAGTCCGTTTCCCATCCATTAGCTTCAACAGTTTTTGCGCCTTCATGAACTTTGGACCCATCAGCGTCATAAAGTTCTAATGAGACATTCACATCAGCTTCTGACATATTACCCAGCAAAGAAATATCACCGGAAAAGCCGAAGAGACCGTTGGTGTAGGTTTCGTCCAGACTTGAGGTAATCAGAAAATCTCTGAGATGAATATCGTCTGTACTCCAAAAATACACATCCCTGAAGATGCCGGCTAATCGCCAGAAATCCTGATCCTCGAGATATGCGCCATCACTCCATTTGTAGACTTCAACGGCGATTTCATTCTCGCCCTCATTCAAATACTCAGAGACATTAAACTCTGCAAGTGTGCGGCTGTCCTGGCTGTAGCCAACAAATTCTCCATTAATCCACACATAAAAAGCCGATGCTACACCATCAAATCCCAAAAACACCTGGCGCCCATCCCAATTACTGTCAACGTTAAAGGTAGTGCGATATGAACCTACAGGATTATAATCATAAGGAGCGCGAAGATCTTCAATTTCGAATGGATACCGGATATTGGAATATATCGGAATACCATGCCCCTTTACCTCCCAATTTGAGGGTACGGAAATACTGCCCCAGGCGGAATCATCAAATCCTTTTTCATGGAAATCCGCCGGTCGCTCTGAAGGATTATCTGAATAGTGAAATTTCCAATCGCCGTTCAAGAGTTTAAACCACTCTGAAGTCTCCCTGTCATAAGCTCTGGCAGCTTCCTTATCAGGGAATACCATCATGGATGTTCTGGGCTTTTCCTTATTGATGTTCAAAACCTCAATATTATCCCATTCCGGTCGGTCCTGGGCACATGCAAATTGAGTGCTAAGAAGGATTAACCCTATTAGCAAAAAGTGGCAGAAGTAAAAACTGGCTTTCATGATTCATTTATTTGACGTTTATATTTAAAGCACAGAAATCAAATGTCACCGGGTAGTTTAGCTATCAAATCTAAAAATTGCTCTTTTGTTCGATAAAAAAATTTGGCAGCTCCTTCACAGAGAAATTTGCTTATTGAACTTACTTCTTCAGATTTCTAAATGATTAGCGGGCAAACACCTTTTATTGTCATGTTGGTCATACTCATCAGACAGCGAAAATGTGAAATCGATCATAAATGTTATCGATAACATAGAGGAAAATAAAGATTCTCATGTTAGAGTCAAATTTTTTTATCGGTAAATCAGATTTACTAGGAAATGCAGTATACAGTTTTGCTCGTAAACAGTTCACCCGGTTCACGTGTTGCGCTTGGAAACTGAGGTTTATTAGGCGAGTCAGGGAAATTTTGTGTCTCCAGGCAGAAAGCTGTTTTGGCTTCATATGGAATACCCTCTCTGCCAACATCCTGCCCGTTTAACGCATTTGCAGTGTAGAATTGCAAACCCGGCTCGGTTGTTTCTAATTCAAGCATACGGCCGGAATTCGCCTCACTAACTCTTGCTGCAAACTCAGGTGAGTGTTTATCTCTCTTACGCAGTACAAAATTATGATCATAACCGTCTGCAATATTCAATTGAGGATCATCCAGATTCCAGTCGCGCCCCATTGGTTTCATTTTCCTGAAATCCATTACACCATCAGCTACCGGTTCTATTTCACCGGTAGGAATCATCGCCTCATCTACCGGGGTATATGAGTCTGCATTTATAGCAATCATGTGATTGGCAACCGAACCACTTCCCGCGCCTGCAAGATTAAAAAATGCATGGTTGGTCAGATTAATGATCGTTTTTTTTATCACTCACAGCCTTATAGGTAATAGACAGCTCACCTAAATCATTCAGGCTGAATGCAACTTCAATATCCATGTTTCCGGGATACCCGCCTTCGCCATCCTCTGATCTGTATTTGAGTGTTATACAATCGTCAGTTTGCCGGGAAACATCCCAATCAACGGTATGAAGTCCACTATCTCCCCCATGGAGGTGATTATCCGATTCATTTTTCTGAAGTTGGTAAGTTTCACTATTGAGTTTAAAAGTACGGTTGGCAATTCTGTTTCCAAACCTACCGATCGTAGCACCAAAATAGCCATTATCGGAATTCAGATATTCTTCAATAGAGTTAAACCCTAACACAATATCATCGATCTTGCCATTTGAGTCAGGCACCAAAAAACTAACAATTCGAGCACCATAGTTTGTAACACTAACCTCTACTCCCTTTCTGTTTTTGATTCCGTATAGTGATACATCAGAACCATCAAGAACTGTTTTAAACCGATCTTTTTTCGGTGGTGATTGGGTTATCAGTTCATTAGTCATCATTCGTGCTTTATGGGTTTGCGCAGATACTATTTGTAGCTCTCAATTATAAATTGCAATGTTAACGATATCAGACAGATTAAACGAAAAAATTTGAAGCGTAGAGGCTACTAAAAAAATTTAAATCCGGACAGCTTTAGCAATTACAAATATGCCGGCTGAATTTTCATCATTGAAATAAGATCATTGCTGCCTCTCATTTATGTTGCAACCGGCCGATTTTTTTTATAAAATGTTAGCGATAACAAAATCTGCTTTACAGGTAAAGTATTTTATTTTAAATACCATTTAAATCTGTCAGATTTTGATTGTCAATTAATAAGCGAACAAGCCCACTCAATTATTTCTCATGAATATATCCCGGACATGTATAATCACAACAGCACTACTGCTCATTTCTACGCAACTATTTATTGGCTGTTCAGACATAGATGATACCACAGATCAAAAAAAACCAAACATTTTATTGATCCTGACAGACGACATGGGATATAATGATGCGGGCTTCCAGGGATCAGAAGATATTTTGACACCCAACCTTGATAAGCTTGCAAACAATGGGATTATTTTTTCTGATGCGCATGTAACTGCAACAGTTTGCAGCCCCTCAAGAGCAGGAATTATAACCGGCCGTTATCAACAACGTTTTGGCCATGAAGCTAATGTTCCGCCCGCAGAATATGGGACAGACACAACACAAGTATTTTTATCGGACCTTCTTCTTGAACATGGTTATCGCACCTCTGTAAATGGAAAATGGCACCTTGGTTTTCTGCCTGAGTATCACCCAAACAGCAGAGGTTTTGAGCACTTCTACGGTTTTTTAGGCGGTCACAGAACCTATTATGCTCATGAATATCCTGAGGGTCATCCACGTGCGATGATGCACAATCGTGAACATGCACCTTTTACGGGCGACTATCTTACCGATGCACAGGGTGATAGTGCAATTGCATTTATTGAGCAATCTGGAGATGATCCTTTCTTCTTATTTCTCTCATTTTTAGCCCCCCACGCGCCTATGGAGGCTACTGAAGATGATTTAGCCCTGTTCGAGGGGCATGACCGACCGGAATATGCAGCTATGATGTGGGCCATGGATAGAGCCGTAGGAAATGTAGTACAAAGGCTCGAGGAACTCGATGAACTGGATAATACATTGATTTTCTTTTTTAGCGATAATGGAGGCTCACCGGCTAATTATTCCAATAATTATCCGCTCAAAGGGTTCAAAGGCAATAAATTCGAAGGCGGAACACGGGTTCCATACTTTGTTCACTGGGGCGATAAGATTGAAGGTGGCCAGGTATTTGATGGATTGACCTCCGCGCTCGACTTTTTCCCTACCAGCCTTGAAGCTGCAGGAGTAAAGATACCGGATAATCTTAACCTTGATGGTGTAAGTTTACTTCCATACATCAATGGAAACGTAGATGGTAGTCCGCACGACAGGCTCTTTTTCAGAAAGCTTGAAGGGGCTGCTGTACGTGACAAAATGTGGAAACTTATTCGCCTGGATGATTATGGCTATGTGATTTACAACCTGGAGAGTGATCCTTACGAAACGGAAAATCTTACAGAGGTTTACCCGGACAAATTCAATGAACTCAAAGCTGCACTCGAAGAATGGGAAAAAGAGCTGATTGAGCCCTGGTGGCAGGAATCAAAACCCTGGCAGCAGGTTACAAGAGAAATTCATAAATCGTTAATGCGTAATGAACCGATCAAACGAATAAGTCCCTGATCGGTACCCATTCGATAGCAGAGGTAATGACAACATTCAGCTACCTGTTGACATGACCGTGAGATTATCACCTCCGGTCCGAATGCGGTTCCTCTTCAGACGATTTGTCTTTTCAGGTAAGAATAGTCGCCATCGAATTGTCGAGACTTCACCCAAATAGTTTTTCAGTAAAGTAGATAATAAAGTCTTCTTGTTTAGGCTTGGAAGCGATCAAACCACCAAAAACCTAAAATCACAAGAAGAGCATGGTCATTTCTAAAGTACAACTCAGAGATTTAATTGCCAACCATCTCAAACAGCAAAACGGGCTCATTGGTTTGCTAGAAATAACTCTCAACGAGATGTTGAAGAACGAGGGCAACATGCATCATAAAGAAACCTTTGGCAACAAAGCCACTGGCTATAGGGCAAGTGAAAATTATGGTCACGACAAGCCCTTTGAACTGCTTGGGATTGGCCTGCAATAGATTAGGCTTGTGGTGGCTGATAGACTGAGATGGATGGAAGAAGCGTAGCCAAGGATTTATGTGCAGGCAGATTTTCAGTGCTGCGTAACGCATGTACATCGTCGGATACAGCCGCGGATTCGAAGCGAATATTAAACCGCTATTGGCGGAGGAACTCAGGGATGTATTTGTCGCGAACCACGTGTGGAGCGCCCTGGAAAAAGGCTGGCAACCATGACAGAAGATGTGTGAGAAGTGGCAGGACGAGTACCGTGGTTCTCCAGGTTGAAAATCGTTGGGACGTGCTTTAACTATCTGAAATACGACCACAGGATGCATAATATGTATCTATACCACCAACGTGTAGAGCGACTCAATAAGAAATGTTGACGGGTATAGAAGGGCCGAAACAGTAAGCCTGATGAAGATGATGTGACCACATTACTAGGTCATGTGGTGAAGAACAAACGAACATACATAAGAAAGGTGCCGAAGCTAACATACGAGAAGCGACTTTTTAGGAGTTCTTCCAACAGGAAAATTCCTTCGTTTTTAACTTCAGAAAAAGACAACCAAACACACCACTTGGATAACTACCTTAAAAACTTATTAAAGATTCTATCAATACATACAATATTGAATGTTCTCACTTAACTTGGCAGATGAAAACTCCAAACAAGACCCATAAAAAAAGCCGAAAAAGAGAATCTCTTTCGGCTCAAATATCCCATCATTAAACCAGTCAACATATTTTAGGACGAGACAACAACTTTAATAAAGATATTATTGATATTAATAATGGTTATTAGTTGTCAAAAAATGACTTTGTTCAGCTTAAGTTCTATAAAGCCTCATTTATAAATTACTTAAGCAGTGTCATTCGGTTTGTGATAGCCTGTCCACCGGCTTCAATTCTGTAAATATATACACCGCTGGAAAATCCGGATGCATCCCAGCTAACCTGATAGCTTCCCGGTGCTCTGAACTCATCCACCAACACAGCCACTCTGCGTCCCAGCATATCGTATACCGCAAGCTGCACGTGTGAGTCCTGCGAAATCTCAAAATTTATCTGTGTGGTTGGATTGAATGGATTTGGATAGTTCTGAGACAGACTCAGCTCCCGGGGCGTCTCATTACCAACGGTGCCACTGTCACCTATCGATGTACTAACATCCTCGGTAACACAGCGGACGGCAAGGCCGGCTGTCTTGCCAACCGTATTTCGCCTCACACCCGCCTGGTTCGATCGTATAATGCGGCGAATGGCCTGATTAGCATTCTCAGGATTTTCAGTCGATGACCATATCATA
>LKNA01000137.1 GCA_001564065.1 Chitinophagaceae bacterium T5-Br10_B2g13 | reverse complement strand
GTTCAGATCGTATAATGGATATATGTGAACAGGAGGATGCCACATCTTATATCAATGCAGTTGGAGGGAAAAAACTCTACGACAAGGAGGTATTTTTGAATAAAGGAGTTGATTTGAAATTTTTGATCACTTCCAATCTGATCTACGAGCAGTTTGGTGAAAAATTTGTGCCAGGGCTTTCCATAATTGATGTCATGATGTTCAACTCCATATCAAGTATTCATGAAATGCTTAAGATGTATTATCTTGAATAGTTGCCACAGAAATGAATAGAAGTGAACAGAATTTATATGAAGCAAAAAAAAATCCTTATTCTTGGGGCAACAATTTCACAAATTCCACTTATCAAAATAGCAAAAGAGTTCGGGTATTTTGTAATCGTTTGTACCTATGATGCAACTGAACCGGGTATTGGATATGCAGATGAATTTCATAACATCAGTACGACCGATAATCAGGCGGTTTTAAATTTGGCCCGAACTAAAAATGTGGATGCGGTTACCTCATGGGCTACGGATGTGGCTGCCCCGGCAGCAGCTTATGCATCCGAGGTTTTAGGGCTACCGGGAAACCCATATCAATCAGTGAAGATGTTAACAGAGAAGGACTCTTTCAGAGAGTTTTTAATAAAGCGAGGTTTTTTAACACCCGGCTACCAGGTTCTGAGTGAGGAAGAGATTCAGTTATCTTCTGAACTTTCGATATCACTACCAGTTATTGTGAAACCGGTTGATTCTTCGGGGGGGCGAGGGGTTGCCAGGGTGTCAGATATGGCAAACTATATGCCGGCACTGCATGAGGCACTGTTATATTCCCGGAAAAAAAGAGTAATTGTGGAAGAAGCTATCGAAATGAAAGGAGCCCAAATACATGGCGATGGTTTTGTAGTAGATGGCAGGCTGGTTTTTACTTTTCTGGGCGATCATCACTTTTCAGGAGTCAGTAATGTGGTACCTGTGGCAACGAGCTGGCCAAGTCAAATGCCTGATTACATATTGAGAAAACTAAGCTCGGAGGTCGGAAGGCTCATTCAGGAATCAGGTTTTCAGTACGGCCCGGTTAACATAGAGGCACGAATAGACCCTGATCAGAATATTTATATAATTGAGCTGGCTCCAAGGGCGGGCGGGCATTCTTCCTCTGAACTTACAAATAGAGGGACCGGTGTGGACCTGCTATTTGAAATGATGCAATATCTCGATGGTCAAAAAATTAAAATAAAAAAAACAAGATCGGAGTGTGTGGCATACTATCTTATCCATTCCCGAGTTGACGGATTGTTTTCAGATATAAATATCGATCCTGAAATAAAGAGACATATAACGTCCCTGCATTTAAAAATTGGAAAAGGCGAACAGGTTCGAAAATATCAAAATATGAGAGATGCTCTTGGTTTAGTGCTTTTCGGGTTCGAAAACAATGATGCCATGATGCAAACACTCAATAATGTCTATAAATCTGTCTCGGTTGTATTGGAATGACTGATAATCGTGTAAATCTGAAAAAAATTAAAGCCTTACATATTCATACAGATTTAAAATTCATTGGAGAGACCAGTATTTTTGAAGGACCCTATTTCAACAATCAGATCATTTATTTAGGGGATAGCAAATCTTATCAGGGACCGTTTGAAGACAAATTAATTTACAATAAACGGAATTATTTTGGTCTTAAAAAGCTCATCAGAATCTGCAATAGCTCTGATATTGTTGTACTCTACGACCTGGACCCAATAAAATCTGCAATTGCGAACTCGGTTTCAGAAAATATAAAAATTGCCTGGCGCTTTTTTGGCTATGAGCTATATAAGAGAAAAAAAGAACTATATGTTAGCAGAACAAGCCTTGAAACAGTAACTGAAAGCGGTAAATTAGATTTCATAAATGACTTAGTAAGCTTTAGTGTTTTTTCCAGCTTAAAACCTGTAAATCTTTTTTTTGACTCTTCATTTGACAGGGCTGTTTCACGAATTGATTTTTTTCTGTGCCTGAGTAGAATGGAATACACCGAACTGTCGAAGGAGTGGCCGGGGCTGCCACCTTGTATAGAGATTCCCTTTTGGGGTGAGATCGGTGATTTAAAGCCCCAAGAGTTATGGGAGATGAAAGAACCGACTATTATACTGGGGAACAATAAAAGTATCTATAATAATCATTTAGATCTTTTTAAAGAACTGGAAAATAGTAGTAAAGTATCTGAATATAATTTCATCATACCTTTTAGTTACGGGGCAGAAAATGAGTACACGAATGCTGTCAGACTCAAAGTAAAAGAACAAAGCAGGTACTCCCTTTTGGAAGATTTTTTACCCTACAAAAATTATAACGAAATCATACGGCAGACGTCTGCGCTCATTATAAATAGTTACAGACAGATAGGAATGGATACCATTTTTATGGCTCTTGCAGGCGGGGTAAAAGTATATTTGAATTCTAAAAATATTACATATCCCTGGTTGAAATCGAGGGGGTTTAAAATATTTGATATAAATTCAATTGGGGAAGATCTGGGAAATCACGATGTAAAATTGTCTGTCTTAGAGATAGAATGCAATATACAGGCACTTCGTGAACTCAAGGAGAGTTATCCTAAAACTGAATTTCAAAGAAATTTGGTGGAAAAATTTTAGACTGAGTTGATTCTGTTTGAACATTAGTCATCTTGAAAAGCTTAGTTAAAGCTGGACTTTTTAATGACTTGCTATTTTGAACAATGGTGTGTGGGTACGTAATGGTTAATTTGAACATGAAACAAGCCGATAAAAAGATTACTAACTCCAACAACAACGACTAAAAAGGCTCGTTTCGTTGATTCGATTTTAATGGTGATATGGCCAGTCCCAATAATTTAGCAGTTGGAAAAACAATTTATAAACCAATCTGAGTAGTGATATATTAGAAATAGATTTGAAAGCGTCATTTAGCATAACGTACTAAAAGCTAGTGAAAAGACTTTATCAGATGAGTTAATAGATGCCGAACCTTTTTTATGGCAACAGATATGAATAAGATAATCCCGATAACCAAACCGTTTATGCCACCAGCTGAGGAATACCAGGCATACCTGAAGGGAATCTGGGAGCGGGAGTGGCTGACCAACAACGGTCCGCTGGTGCAGGAGCTTGAAAAAAAACTGAAGAAATACCTTGAGGTTGACAATCTTCTGTTTTTAAACAACGGAACAGCTGCCCTTCAGTTTGCGATCCGGTCGCTCCAGCTGAAAGGTGAGATCATCACTACCCCATTTTCTTACATTGCCACGACCAGCAGTATTGTGTGGGAACGCTGCAGGCCTGTTTTCGTGGATATTGAGCAGGAGTCTCTGAATTTAAATCCGGCCCTGATTGAAAACTCAATAACTTCGGATACTTCGGCAATCCTTGCAACTCATATTTTTGGAAACCCTTGTGATGTTGATGCCATCCAGAAAGTTGCAAATAAACATAATCTCAAAGTGATTTATGATGCGGCTCACTGTTTCGGGTCTTCATACAAAGGCAGATCAATTTATCGATACGGTGATATCAGTACGGCCAGTTTTCATGCCACAAAATTATTCCAAACCGTAGAGGGCGGAGCTGTGATTACGAGTGAGTCTGAGCTAAACAGAAGAATTGAATATATGCGGAATTTTGGCCATGACGGCCCGGAAAACTACCGGGGTGTCGGCATTAACGGTAAGAATTCTGAACTTCATGCAGCAATGGGGCTTTGTAATCTCGTTTACGCCGAACGGATTTTGAACTCCCGCAAAATGCAATCTCTATACTATGATAAGCTGCTAAGTGAGCTTAATGCCAAAAAACCTGCTGTTCTTCAGGATGCGGACATCAATTACTCTTACTACCCCTTAATATTCGAGCATGAATCGATGGTGGTTGACATAAAGAATGCACTCGAAAAAGATGAGATCTTTACACGCAGATATTTTTATCCCAGCCTCACACAGCTGGACTATGTTGGCGAACAAACATCACCTGTATGCAGTGAACTGGCTCCGCGAATTCTGTGCCTGCCAATTTATTACGATCTTCAGGAGTCAGACCAGGAAAGAATTGCTTCTATCATACTCCATGCTCAACACCATTGTACGTCAATCATCTGATAATCATCTAATTATACCATGCAGCAATCTGTAACAAAAGTTCAGCTAAAGCGGCTGCATTCACAGTATGGAGATTCTTTCTATCTGTTTGATAAAAACACGTTCATAAGGAATCTTCACGATTTTAGATCAGCCTTTGAAAAGCATTATCAAAATGTGCAGCTGGCCTACTCTGTAAAGACAAATTACATACCTGCGGTCATCAAATTGGCCCGGCAGAGAGGGCTGTTAGCAGAAGTAGTGTCAGGGTTGGAGTATGAACTGGTAAAAAGGGTGGGGTATCAGGGCAATGAAATCATCTTTAACGGACCTGTAAAAGATGACGAGGAACTTTGCAGGGCATTTGAAGACGATGCCGTAGTACAATTTGATTCTTGTGAAGAAATAAGAGTTCTGAAACAATACCTTTGCAGAAACCCCGGCAAGAAAGTCAGGTGTGCTGTCCGCTGCAATTTTGATATCGGCGAACCTGAGAGATCACGGTTTGGTTTCGATGCGGAAAATGGAGATGCCGAGGATATGTATAAAGATCTTTTTTCAATTGATGGGTGTGACCCAATCGGGATTCACTGCCACTTCTCCACCCCTCACAGAAGCCTAAACTCGTTTAAAAAAAGAACAGAAAAGTTAATTAGGTTCGCACAAAAAGTATTTTCAGGCCACGATCTGAACTATATTAATGTTGGGGGCGGTTTTTTTGGCCCACTACCTGAACACTTAAGCAACCAGTTTTCCTATGCTACCCCTTCATTTGAAGATTATGGAGAAACAGTAGCTAAGCTAATGGATCAACAATTTCCATCCCAAAAACCTGTTTTGATTATGGAACCCGGTATATCTGTTTTGGCGAGCACTATGAGGTTTGTTTGCCGGGTTGTATCTATTAAAAAAATAGGGAAAAAACAGGTGATCACTGTAACAGGCAGTTTGCACAATATTCGGCCAACTCATTCTTCTGTTGAAATGCCGTTTCATGTTATGAAAATGTCACAGCATGAAAACAAAGTTGAAGGCGCGTTGATCGGTGGCTATACCTGTGTAAGAAATGATATATTGTGTAGTTCATTTTCAGGAGAAATTCAGACGGGTGACTCTATTGTATTTGATCATGTAGGTGCATACAATATTGTCTTTAAACCACCTTTTATCAGGGGGGCTCCGGCGGTATTGATGATAGACGAACATAACCCCGGCAGGGATGTTGAGATGATCAAAGAAAATGAGACACTTGACATGATGTTTTCGGCGTATATGTTTTAAAAAGTCACCCTTTAAAGAGATGGACATAACCGAAAATTTAAACAATCGTTGTCGAATTTGGTTGAATCCCCTCCTTACGCAGGTTTTGAAAAAAATGGTTTCAAAAGAATGGGGCCCTTAATTCGTAAAATTTTCAACGAAATTCATTGCTGCCAGCCTTTTGACTCTCACAAACCTTCTTTACCGTGACCTGCCGGGACTTGGCAGAAAAGGGAGCTTCAGGACAGGTATCTAAGCTTATAAAAGTAAAAAAATGAATAATATAACAGGTGAATATTTTTACAGCCTCTTTATGTAGTGTTTTTTAGGCGGCCTTGGTCTGCATTTTCCCTGTAAAACTGATTGAAAAACGTGAATTGGTAGCAACAATAACCGGCCCCGCAGGGATCCCGATGGTGCAAAACTCCCAAAGGGAAAGGCAGCCGACAGATGGGTAATTTCCCGGAAGCAGGGATGACTTCGGCGCAAAACCTTCGTGTGATTTATTGGTTTGAAATGTGAGGGGTAGAAAATTCACCGGGTGAGGCGAATTCATTCTGTGGAGATCTTCTCTGTTTGGAATCAACTTTGGAATTTAGTCATCATCACACGAGTACAGGATAATGGTATCTTAAATGGAAATAAAAGTTAAGTTAATTGGACATCGTCCGATACTCACTATACCGTTGTGTTTACAGTCATTTAAGCTGCAAAAATGAACATCAGGATCCCAATAACCAAGCCTTTTTTACAACCCATAGAGGAGTACAGGGCTTATGTTACTGATATTTGCGAGCGTGAGTGGCTGACAAATGACGGGCCGCTGGTTCAGCAGCCGGAAGAGAGGCTTCAGGAGTGTCTTGGAGTTGAGAACCTGCTTTACGTGAGTAACGGTACCACAGCTCTTCAGTTTGATATAGAGTCACTAAAGCTTGAGTGTGAAATCATTACCCCCCCTTTCTCCTACATCGCCACAACCAGTAGTATTGTGTGGGAGGGCTGCTGGCCGGTTTTTGCAGATATAGATCCTGGTTCACTAAATTTGGATCCATCACTGTTTGAGGAATCAGCGATTCCGGCTATTTCTGCAATTCCTACCACCCATACTATTGGAAATCCCTGCGACATAAGCTCTATTTTGAAAGTGGCGAAGAAGCACAATTTAAAAGTTAAATTTGATGCACCTCACTGCTTTGGTACAACGTATATGGGGGAGTCGGTCTACGGATTTGGAGACATTAGTACGACCAGCTTTCACACAACAAAGGTGTTTCAAACCGTTGAAGGAGGTGCCGTAATCACCAACGATCATGAATATTTCAGCAGAATGGATTACATGCATAATTTTGGCCGCTACGGCCCCGTAAAGTATAGAGGTGTGGGTATAAACGGCAAAAACAGTGAGTTCCATGCAGTCATGGGATTGTGTAACTTAAAGCATGCCAATGAAATACTGACGGTAAGGAAGCGGCAGTCTCATTTTTACGACCGTCTTTTGAGGGATCTGAACACCCGGAAGCCGGATGTTCTGCCTGACTCCGTGGTCAATCACTCCCACTCCCCGCTCATATTTGAAAGTGGATCTGCCGTTATTGAGTCGCAGCGCAGATTAGAGAAGGCTAATGTTCAAACAAGAGGATTATTTTTTTCCAAGCCTGGCAAAGCTGGAGTATGTGGAACAATAAACAACCTCCGTATGCAGCGAACTGGCCCCAAGAGTACTCTGCCTTCCACACTGCCACGAGCTTCAGCCGGATGAACAGGAAGAGATTTCTGAAATACTATATTCTTTATATGAATACGATACCATCGCAATATAATTTAAAAAAAAGATATAGCTGCGATGTTAAATAGATATTATTTAAACAGATAAATCAAATAGCAGTAGAAGGTGATTAAAGAATTTGCAAGGCGACTGTTGAGATTACGGGCGAATAGAAAAATATCCCGGGCTATTAAAACCAAGGTCAGAAATCTGTATGCCAACATCGATTGCTCTGAAAAAGTTAAAGGGGAATCGGATTATCTTGAGAAGTGGTCTGATCTAATGATAAGAAAAGACCCATATTTCTATCGATTATATTCAAATCTATCCGGGAAAAGATCCCCAAATCATCTGCCCAGTGATGTGTACGTTATGTATATATTGAAATTGCTAAACGATAGTGAGAACAGTAATTCATTCCGAGATAAAAACTTCTCAGACCTAATCTTTTCTGATTGCAACTTCCCTGAAACGTATTTTAGAAATTTTAATGGAATATCCATGGATTCGGATTATTCGACAATTTTTGATGTCGATACGGTTATAGATGAGTTGCTGCAAAAGCACGATTTTCTTGTAATAAAACCAACTGTTGACACAACGAGTGGAAAGAATGTAAGGCTGTTTCAAAAAGAGGGTGATTCTTTTAAAGATGAACGTGGTACCATTCTCAATTCTGACTATTTAGACCAGAACTACAGACGTGATTATATTATACAGCAGGCAATTCAGCCCTCAGATGATCTGTCGATGTTTAATACAGGATCCGTAAACTCGTTGCGTATGTTTGTTTACAGATCGGTGACCGATAATAAAATCAAACTACTTAACGCGTATTTGAAGGTTGGTCAAAACGGAAGCTTTACCGACAATTTAAGCAGCAGCGGTTTTGCAATCAGAGTGAGTAACAGAGGTAAACTCGGTACGTTTGCACTTAACAAATTTGGGAAAAAGGTTGAGATGATCAACGATGTTGACTTAAAGAGCGATCTTTTTATAGAATCATTTGAAGAGGTTAAAAAAGAAGTTAAACGTGTAGCGGAAAAGTGTATCTATAATAGATTTGTAGGAATTGACGTTACGAAAGATATAAATCACAAGCCGGTTATATTAGAGGCAAACCTTGGCCACATTGGAGTCGATACATTTGGTGCATTCGGATATCCAATGTTTGGGTTATACACTGATGAGATAATTGATTACTGTGTTGCAAACAAACATAAATTGAATGAAAATTATAATCTGAACATATAGCCGTGTGGAAATGCAACTACCTGACCGTATGAGTCGAAAAAGATAAACGTCCTGCTTCTAATTGAGGGAACTGCGCCCTGTTTTTTTAGCAGGAGTACAATTTGAAGTAGATTTTCAAATAAAATCATGAACCTGAGTTCAATTTTAGAAATTAACAAAAGAGACTCCCCTCCTTCGTAAGGAGGGACTGGGGGTGGTTATGGTACTACAATCAGGTCTACAGTTAAAAAAATCGGCTGATTAAACCTTTTTCCCCATCGGGATGCCCATGGCACAACCACCCGTTCCCCTGGGGATTCCTTGGGGAAAGGAAGGGACTTATGATGCACTTTGATGAGGATTAAGAATCGAACTCAGGTTATGAGCAAAAACTTACATAGTTATAAAATTCAAATTGAACTTTCCGGCTTTCGGGTCTTAACTTAATTGTTACTGAAGTAACTATCTTGAGGATCATTAACATTAACAACAGTACCAGAATAAAAGACAATTACTTTGCGTGAAACAGTAAGAAAAATATTTTACCTGCTGCCCAAGGGAGATCCGTTTAAAGTTGCCATTCTCTTCATCTTAATGTTGGTTGCGGCAGGCCTGGAAGTGGTGGGAATTGGAATGATACCCGCGTTTGTGTCTATAGTGGCTGCACCAGAACAGGTGTTGGGTTATGCGCCTATCCAGGGGCTGCTGAACGCTCTGGATATAACGGATGCCCAGGATCTCCTT